>JALSHV010000008.1 GCA_026981975.1 Aquificaceae bacterium
AAATCGGGGCGAGCGGACTTGAACCGCCGACCTCTGGCTCCCGAAGCCAGCGCTCTACCACCTGAGCTACGCCCCGTTTCTGGCTTATCTTAAAAGTTTTTCTTTTCTACGCAAAGATAAATCTTCAAGAAGACGATAATCCTTTTTTACATCTCTTCCTGCTCTTGTTAAATATCCCCCTACCATTAGTGCATTAACCATAAGGACCGCCATTCCGTGAAAATCACCAAGAGTTTGTTCTCTACCACCGCACAATCTCAGCTCTGCTGTTGGGTTTGTAAATCTAAACATAGCAATTATTTTAAGAGCTGTCAGAGGAGGAATTTTTTCCACTCCCTCAAGAGGAGTCCCTTCTATTGGCATAAGGAAATTGAGAGGAATGGAATCCACCTCTAATTCCCTGTAAGTGATAGCAAGATCAACTCTATCTTCGTTACTTTCACCAAGACCGAATATTCCCCCACAGCAAGTAGAAAGCCCTACTTCCTTTATATTCACTATGGTTTGATATCTCTCCTTCCATCTGTGGGTGGAAACTATCTTAGGGAAAAAGTTTTCCGAAGTTTCAAGATTATGGTTTACTCTCTTAACTCCCGCTTGTTTGAGAGTCTCCAACTGATCCTTATCCAGAGTTCCTGCTGAAACACATGCATTTACAGTCAGATTTTCATTTTCAGAAATATCTCTAACAGCTTCAGCGATAAGTTCTATCTCTTGAGAAGATGCTTTTTTACCTGCAAGAACTACACAGTATCTATTGGCTCCGAACTCCATACTTCTTTCAGCACCTTCAAGGATTTCCTCCTTAGGCACAAGCCCGTAGATGTTTATAGGTGTTTTATAGAACCCTGATTGAGCGCAAAACTTGCAGTCTTCCGTGCAAGCTCCGCTTTTAGCGTTTATTATTGAACAGAACTCAATTTCCCTTTCCGGAAAGAAATTTTCTTTTATCTTTTGAGCGCAGTAAACCAAAAAGGGAACATACTGATTCGGTATGTTAAGTAATTCAAGAGCTGATTCTTTTGATATGGTTTTTCCTTCCAAAACCTTTTCACACAGAGAATATATTAAATTTTCAATTCTGTCCATTTTTTCCTCCAGAATAAAGAGAATTTATTTTTGTTTCAACCTAAAAGTGCATCTCTCATATCCTTGTGCCGTGCAAGAAATCTCTTCTACATCAAAATTCCTTTCTAAGAAATCGCTCAGAAATCCTTTGAAGAATCCAGCCATCGGACGACATACAGGTTTTTGAGCTTTGCCTACAGCCTCTACAAGTATAGAACCTTCCACGTATATTTCCATCTGCTCCATATCGTATTCTAATAAATCTATTAAACGAGAAGACTCCGCTATTATAGTTAAAAGTTCCAAAGCTTCATCAAGTCTATCCGTAAACACACCGTATCTTTCCCTGAGGGTTCTTGCTCCCTTTTTCCCTCCGTATTCCGCAGCTTTTTTGATAATCCTATCAACACCGAATTTAGAAAGTTTATGGATTTCCCGATAGCCGTCTATTAGAGCAGCTCTGTGGATAAGAACAGATTCTCTCTCTATAGCCTCCGCAAGCGCTCTGATATTGCTTTTTAAATATCCCATCCCAAACGCCTTAAGTGTCTCTTGCCCTCTTCTGAAATCCTTTCCTTCGTCCATGGTGGCTCAAATACAAATTCTACAATAACATCTTTCAAATCTGAAAAGTTTTCAAGAATTTTTTCTTTTATGTGTTCAGCAAAGAACTGCTTAGCAGGGCATGCAGGCACAGTAAGAGTCATGTCCACGTAGGCTATATCCTTTTCAACTCTTATACCGTAGATAAGACCTAAGCTTACAATATCAATAGGAATCTCAGGATCTCTTACCTTTCTAAGAATTTCAAGAATCTTTTTTTCCATGGGAAAAAAATAGTCAAGTTTTTCCTAAAAGAATAGGACATTTATCATCTTTCACTCTTTCCTTTTAGTGAGATTTACATAGATCTCAACTCTATTGTTCCTCTCCATAAGGATAGGCTGACGCCAAGTATAAAGGGGACGTGTATCTCCATAGCCAGCGGCAGATAGCTTTGTTGGTTCTACTCCTTCTCTTTGAAGAAAGCGAACAACTTCCGTAGCTCTTCTGACGGAAAGCTCCCACTTATCTTTAACATAAGGATCTTTAATCTCCACCACTTTACTGACGTGCCCTTCTACTCTTATAAAGGATCGTTCTGGAAGCTTTTTTAAAACTTCCGCCACTCCTCTTAAAACCTGTTGAGCTTTCGGAGTAAGTCTGTAACTTCCGTCTTGGAAGAATATCTTGTCAAAAAGCCTCAACTTTACAAAATCCGCTGTTATAACTATCTGGAAAGCCCACGGTGGTAGCACTTTTTGAACTCTTCTTTTTATTTTCAAAGCAACCTCCTTCGGAGGTGGATTAATTGGAGGCAGTATAGAAGTCTTCTTTATGTAAAACTTTCTTTCAGGTTGGAAGTAGGATATGAACTTTTCAAGTTGTGCCACGTCAAGACTACTCATAGCGTAGATAAGAATAAAAAAGGTAAGTAAAAGAGACATTAAATCACTAAAAGAAGTAAGCCAAGCGGGAGGTTTTTTACACTCTTCCTTTTTCTTAAAAGCCATGATTTACCTCACGGATTCAGTTTTATACAGAATTCAATACGTCTGTTACGCTCTCTTCCAGCCGGAGTATCATTAGGAGCTATAGGATGGTATTCTCCGAAGCCAACTGCTGATAGAATATCTTCAGGATAACCGCATTCTTTAAATATTCTTAAAACACTAACCGCTCTTGCCGTTGAAAGTTCCCAGTTTGAAGGAAATCTCGGTGTTGAAATGGGAAGACTATCTGTGTATCCCTCAAAAGTAATTGGGAGAGAAAAAGGTTTAAGTCTCTTGCACATTTGTAGAAAAATATTCCTTGCTTCCGGATAAGGAATTTCCGCAGCAGGTGGAAAAAGCTTGCTGACGTTAACTCTTAATTTCATACACGTTCCCGTTACCAGATAATCAGCTTCTATACCTTGTGCAAGAAGGAGTTTTCTTATTTCAGTTATTTCTTTTTTTAGATCGGCAAACTTTTTAATCCTGTAGTGCATATTTTCCATTTGAACGGGAATTCTAGAGGCTTTTAAAGCCCCTTCTTCAGAAAAGACAACCTGTTTACCCCCGAATGCTTCTACAAGACCTTTAAGAACTTGGTAGAACTTTTCAAGGGAGATTATACTCATAGAGTAGAGAAGAATGAAAAAAGTAAGCAAAAGGGACATTAAATCTCCGAAAGAGGTAAGCCAAGCGGGAGCTTTCTTACATTCTTCCTTTTTTTTTCTTTGCATTACGTTTCCTCAGCCATTTCAACTCCAAGCATAATAGCCAATTCCTGTCTGAGGATATTGGGATTGACTCCCTTTTGTATGCCTTCTATTGCCATCAGGTATATATTTTTAAAAAGGATTTCTGTATCTCTTACCTTCTTGAGTTTAGTGGCTACAGGAATTGCAAAAGCATTGGCAAGTATAGCACCGTAAAGAGTGGTTATAAGAGCAACCGCCATACCAGGACCCAAAGCAGAGGGATCGTTAAGATTTTTAAGCATCTGGATAAGACCTATAAGAGTTCCTATCATACCGAAAGCGGGAAAAAGATCTCCCAACCTTTCCCATACAGCTACATTAGTTGAAAGTTTATCCTCAAGTTGAGCTATAGCTCCTTCAGCACTGACTTTTATCTCTTCAAGTTCTAAACCGTCAACCAACATTCTTATCATATCTCCTAAAAGAGGATCTCTTTCGTAGTAAAGTTCTATTTCTGACTCTAGGGCTAAGATTCCCTCTCTTCTTACCTTTGTGGCTATCTCAGATAGGAATTCCACGGTTTCCAAAGAATCAGGGGGTTTCCAGAGAAAAGCTTCCTTAATAGAAGTGACACCTCTTATGAAGTCTTTTAAAGGAAATCCTCCCAAGGTAGCAGCCATTCCGCCACCTACTACTATAAAAATGGAAGGTATATTTATGAAAGCCGTGGGACTTCCGCCAATAAAGATAGCAACCGCTATCATGGCAAAAGCTCCAATTATTCCTATAAGAGCGCTCGGATCCATCTTACCGCATATATCTATCGGTAGGTAGCCTATAATTTAAAGTGAATGGAAAAAAGAAAGGAAGTAGTATCAGAAAAAGAGGTAATAGAGCTACTAAAAAAGAAAAGAAAACCCTTAGCATTCTCCGATTTAGCAAAGATACTCGGAATAGAAAAAAAAGAAAGGAAAAACTTAAAAAAAATACTAAAGAAGTTGAAAAAAATCGGAAAAATAAAGATAATAAAAGGAAAATTTTTATGGAGTGAAGAAGAAAAAGTTACAGGAACAGTTATACCCTATCCAGCAGGTTTTGGTTTTTTATCCGTAGAAGGCAGAGAAAAAGATATTTATATACCTCCTTTTGAACTTCAAAAAGTTCTTGGAGGAGACATTGTAAGAGCAAGAATAGTTGATTTCAAAGGAAAAAAAGAGATAAGAGTAGAAAAGGTTTTAAAAAGAGCGAAGCGTGAAATAGTAGGTAAAGTTGTCAAAGCGAAAAGGAATTGTATCCTTGAGCCGTTAGATGAAAACGCCCATTTGAAATTTATTCTATCTTCAAAGACTTGTAATGAAATTGAAGAAGGGACAGTTGTAGTGGCAAAAATAACCCAGTTTCCCACAGGTGTAAGTTTTCCCAGAGCAAAAGTTAAAGAGGTTATAGGAAATCCTAATAAAGAATTTATTGCTTTAGAACTTATTATCAGAAAATACAATTTACCTACAGAATATCCTGCGGAAGTTTTAAGAGAAATTAAGGAATTACCCTCCACAATTCCCGAAGATGAAATAAAAAGAAGAAGAGATCTCAGAGATCAGATATGTTTCACAATTGATCCTGAAAAAGCAAGGGATTTTGACGATGCAGTTGCCGTTGAACTGACACCAGAAGGAAATTATAAACTCTTTGTTCACATAGCAGATGTTTCTTACTACGTTAAAGAAAACAGTGCTACTGACAAACACGCCTATGAAAGAGGATTTACTTTTTATTTGCCTCATAAGGCTCTTCACATGCTTCCAGAAAGACTCTCAGCAGATTTATGCAGTTTAAAGCCGAATGAAGACAGATTGACTCTAACTTGTGAAATGATCTTTGATAAAAAAGGGGAACTTGTTTACTATGATATATACGAAAGCGTTATAAAAAGTAAAGCAAGATTAACTTACACAGAAGCTCTTTCCCTTATAGTAGGAGATCCTTCTCTTGAATCCAGATTCGCACATGTAGTTAAACCTCTTAGGCTTATGGAAGATCTTTACAGAATACTCAGCAGAAGAAGATGGGAAAAAGGGAGTATAGACTTTGACCTGCCAGAGGCAGAAGTAATAGTAGATGAATACGGAGAACCTACAGCTGTTATCCCCTATGAAAGGCACATAGCTCACAGAATAATAGAACAGTTTATGATCGCTGCCAATGAAACTGTAGCTATGCATCTTGAAAATTCGGGATATCCGTGTCTTTACAGAATTCACGAACCTCCAGATGAAGAAAGGGTTGAAAATCTTTTGGAAATACTCGCTGGATTGGGTTACACTTTAAGAAAACCGCGGGAATTTTCCCCCAAATTTTTCCAAAAGATAATAGAAGACTTTGAAGGGAGACCTGAAGAACAGCTTGTAAGATTTCTTACCCTCCGAGCCATGAGTAGAGCAAAATACAGTCCCCATAATCTCGGGCACTTCGGGTTGGCTTCGGATCATTACGCTCACTTCACTTCCCCTATAAGAAGATATCCGGATATTCTTGTTCACCGGTTGGTAAAGAAATCACTCAAAGGAGAACAAGTAAACTACGAAAAGTGCATAGGTTCCCTTGAAGAAGCCGGTAATTACCTCTCCCAAAGAGAAAGACTCGCTGATGAAGTAGAGTGGGAAGCTCTTGATATTTTAAAAGCACGCTATATGAAATCAAGATTGGGAGAAGTTTTTGAAGGAATTATAACAGGAGTGGTTCAGTTCGGTTTCTTTGTTGAACTAAGAGAAATACTTGTTGAAGGACTTGTCAGAATAAACACTTTGACAGATGACAATTACCTTTTTGACGAACCAGCTCACAGGTTTGTTGGAATGCGAACAGGGAAAGTTTATAGGTTAGGAGATAAGGTAAGGGTGAAAGTTCTTGCGGTTGATGAAGAAAGAGGGAAAATAGAACTTATGCTCGCCGACCCTGAATAAAATCAAGGATTATTCTCTTATGATCAAATACAAGCTTGCTTAAAGGAATCTCCTCTAACTTAAAGATCTTAACTTCTTTTGCATCACTCCCCGCCTTTGGATTTCCCTGCGAATCCCCCACAAAAACAACCGACACAACGTGAAATCTAGGATCACGCGATGGATCTGAATATACACCCAACAGATAGGCAAGTTTTACTTCTAAGCCTGTTTCTTCTTTAATTTCTCTAATAGCTGCTTTTTCTACGGACTCTCCTAATTCTACAAATCCACCCGGTAGAGCTAAACCTTGTGGAGGATTTTTTCTTTCAATTAAGACAATACCTTTGAACTTCTGTTCTTCCCAAACTCTTACAATAACATCAGTAGCAAGATAAGGAGTTTTGGGTTTCATAAAAAAAATTCTATTAAAATATCTTAAGTTATGCGCATTCCTTTTTCATGGTTAAAAGAGTTTGTTTGTATTGAAGGGTTAAAAGCCCGGGATATTGCAGAAGTTTTATCTCTTAAAAGTGTTGAGGCAACAGTAGAGGTTTTTTCTAAGAATATAAAAGGTGTAGTTTACGGAAGAATACATAAAGTAGAAAAACATTTGGAACTATCAATCTTGAAAATAAGTATAGGAAAGGAAAAAGTTATTACCGTTGTAACCTCCGATACTTCCCTTAACGTGGGAGAGGGAGTTTTAGTAGCCCTCCCGGGAGCTTCTATTGAAGGAAAACCTGTTTTTGAAAAAAAAATAGGAGGTATTGTTTCGCAGGGTTTGATCATGACAGCTTCTGATCTAGGTTTGGAAGATGCAGAAGAAGGAGTTCTCAAGTTGGAAGGGGATTTTGAACCGGGAACGGAAGCGGAGAAGTTACTGGGCTTTGGAGAAGAAATCCTTGAACTTGATATAACACCAAATAGAGGGGATCTTCTCTCCGTAAGAGGATTAGCAAGAGAGCTGAGTGCATTACTAAATCTTGAGAAAAAAGAAAAAAAATACCCAAATTTCAAAGCCACGGGAGAAATAGAAATCAGCTTAGAAGATAAAGACTGTAAAAGATATAGGGGAGCTGTTATAAAAGGTATAAAACCCCGAAGATCTCCCTTGTGGCTCAGAGTTCGCTTGTGGCAGAGCGGATTCAAAACTATAAACAGTATCGTAGATGTTACAAATTACATCTTAATTGAAGAAGGACAACCGCTACACGCTTTTGATTTAGATACTCTTTGTGGGGGAATAACAGTTCGTAAAGCTCGTAAAGGAGAAGTAATAAGAACTCTTGAAGGAGAAGAAAAGGAGCTTAATGAAGAAATCCTTATAATAGCAGATGAGGAAAAACCCATAGCAATTGCAGGTATAGTAGGAGGACTGCATACAGCTGTAAACAAAAATACACGTAATATTCTTCTGGAAGCAGCTTATTTTGAACCTTTAAGAATCAGGAAAGGTTCAAGAATCTTAAGTATCAAGACAGAAAGTAGTTACCGATTTGAAAGAAATACAGACATAGAAAGATTGAAAGAAGCTCAGAACAAAGCCATTCAATTGTTACTGGAAACCTCAGGAGGTAAACTTGAGTCTTTAAAGGACGTATATCCAGAACCCTTTAAGCCTAAGACTGTTTTTCTGTCGGCAGGGAAGTTCTCCAGATATACTGGAGAAGATTACAACGAAGAAGAAATTGAAAATATATTATCGCGCCTTGAAATTCCTTATGAACTGAAAAAGTGCGGGGTAGAAGTTTTCATTCCTTCTCACAGAAGTTTTGATATGAGCAGAGATGTAGATTTGATAGAAGAAATAGTAAGAGTAAAAGGCTACGATAGTTTTCCTTCTATAGCTCTTAACCTTCCTGTAAAAACTACCTTTTGGAGAGATGAATTGCTTGAAATAAAGAAATTTCTAAGGGATCAGGGATTTCAGGAAATAATTACCATCTCCTATGAAGATGCAGAGCTTTACACTAAATTCAATCTTGACTTTCCCAGTGTAGAAATCCTTAACCCCCTTCAACCTTCTCAAAGATTTATGAGAGCTTCTCTCATTCCATCACTTATCAAAACAGCTCTTTACAATAATAACCATTACAATTACGATATTGCCATCTTTGAAGTAGGCCATGTCTTCAATAAAGAAAAGGAAGAAGTTAGGGCTGGTATCCTGTTACAGGGATTTAAGCCGGGATTTCCCTTACAGGAGTGGAATCTTTATGATCTATCTCGTGTTATTCAGGGAATAGCGGATTTGTATCGTAAGCGATTTCACTTAGAATCAATAAATATTGAATTCCTTCACCCTCACGCTCAGGCAGCTGTATTTTTGGGAAAGGAAAGTATAGGCTTTATAGGTAAACTGCACCCTACTCTTAAAGAAGATCTTAACTTAAGGAAAGATGTGCTTTTAGCGGAAATAAAACTTGATCCACTATTTGTGGAAGAAAAACTCTTTTACAAAACTTTTTCCCGTTTTCCACCCGTTATAAGAGATTTAGCTCTCCTTATGGACAAAAACGTTTCAGTGAGTAAATTATTAAATGAGATCCAGTTTCAGCTCGGAGACAAGGTGGAGAAGGTAATGGTATTTGACCTTTACACAGGCTCTAAGGTAGGGGAAGGCAAGAAAAGTGTAGGGGTAAGAATAATTCTCAGAAGTAAAAAAGGTAGTCTGTCCGCAGAGGAAGTTAATACTCTTATGGAAACACTAATACACAGGTTGAAAAATCTTCTGGGCGTGGAGATAAGATAAAATCTCCTGCCCTGTTCGTGGCGCAGGGATAGCAATTGGGGCCTACAAGTGGGCTTAAAGGGAACCCGGCTTCGGGGAAGTCCCGTGAGGACTCTCCGAGAGGGTACCCACCTTAAATTTAAGGGGCCCACAGGTGTCCCTGACGATCCACGGCAGGGCGGGTTTTAAACATCTCCTTGCCTTCCCCTCCTGTTTTCAGGAGGTGGAAGTTAGGTGCTAAAAAAGGAAGTCATACGAAGAAGGTTCTTAAAAGAGAGATTATTACATCGCGGTAAAGTAAAAGAAGAAAAAGATAAAAAAATACTGAAAAATCTCCTGAAACTTCCCGAACTCAACAAGGCAAGGAATATTCTCTTTTACTGTGCAGTGAAGGGAGAACCTGATTTAACACCATTGATGAAGTTAATGTTAAAAAAGAACGGATATGTAATACTACCAAAGGTAGAAGGTTATAACTTAAAGCTCTATACTGTAAGGGATTTATCTACTCTGAAAAAGGGAAAGTTTGGAATACCTGAACCGATTGAAGGGGAAATTGTAGATCCAGAAAGCACCGATCTTGCCTTTATACCAGGGCTTATTTTTGATAGGGAAGGATACAGAATAGGATTTGGAAAAGGTTATTACGACAGATTATTAGAAAATTTAAAAGCTACAAGTATAGGAGTTGCTTACTCTTTTCAGGTTCTTCCTAAGATTCCCAAAGATCCGTGGGACAAGCCGGTTCACCTCGTAGTAACGGAAGAGGAAATAATAAGGAGGTTTTAAAATGGAACTTACGATTTTGATAACTCTAATTGTTGTATTAATACTGATAGGTTTCTTGGTTTTTTTTAAAAGAAAGAAAGTAACAGAAATTGAAACTGTTGATATTGAAAGGGAAATAAGAAAGGCAGAAGAAAAAGCCTTTCACCTTGTAAAAGAAGCACAGGAAAAAGCGGAAAGGCTTTTAAAAGAAGCTGATGAAAAAGCTCAAAGTATAATCTCCGAAGCGCAAAAGGAAGCAGAACGTCTAAGGAAAGAACTTGAGGAAAAAAGGAAAGAGGTAAAAGAGTGGGAAGAGAACATACAAACTAAGGAAAAGCAGTTAGAAAGGAAGTGGGAACTACTTGAACGCAGGGAAGAAGATTTGTATAAGAGAGAAAGAGAGATTAGGGAAGCAGAAAAGCAGTTAGAGGAAAAAAAGAAAGAACTTATACAACGTGAACAGATTATTTCCTCAGAAGAAGAGGAAATCAAGAAATTGAAACAGCAAGAAATTCTTGAACTTCAAAGGATAGCCTCTTTAACTTTTGAAGAAGCAAGGCAGGAGCTTATGAAAAGAGTAGAAGAAGAAAGCAAATTAGAAGCCATAAAGATTATGAAAAAAATAGAAGAGGAAGCAAGGGAAAAAGCGGAATTTGAAGCCAAAAGGATACTGACAACAGCTCTTCAGAGAATATCCCCTCAAATTGCTATAAACTACACAACCACTTCTGTAGAATTACCAAGTAATGAATTTAAGGGAAGAATTATAGGAAGGGAAGGCAGAAATATAAGAACCTTTGAACTTCTTACGGGAGTGGATTTGATCATAGATGATACACCCGATATAGTTACTATATCTTCTTTTGATCCCATGAGAAGGGAAATAGCACGGGAAGCTCTTGAAAGACTTATACAAGACGGACGAATTCATCCCGCTCGCATAGAGGAGATAGTAGATGAAGTTAAAAAAGAAATGGATGAACGAATAAGGAAAATGGGAGAGGAAACCGTCTTTGAATTAGGACTTCACGATATTAATCCGGGACTCTACTACTACATAGGAAAACTGTATTTCCGCACAAGTTATTCTCAAAACGTCTTATTACACTCAAAAGAAGTAGCCCACCTTGCAGGGCTTCTTGCGGAAGAGTTGAACCTTGATGCCAAATTAGCACGTAGAGCCGGGCTTCTCCACGACATAGGGAAAGCTGTTTCTCACGAGCTTGCAGGATCTCACACAGATGTAGGAGTAGAACTGTGCAAAAAATACGGTGAACCAGAAGCGGTTATAAACGCCATAAAAGCACATCACGAAGAAGAAGCTGTCAGATATCCGGAAGTTGCTCTTGTTTGCGCTGCGGACGCTCTTTCCGCTGCAAGGCCGGGTGCTAGAAGGGAAACTCTTGAAGCCTATCTCAAAAGACTTGAAAAACTTGAAGAAATAGTAAAATCCTTTAAAGGAGTAGCAAATGCCTATGCGGTTCAAGCAGGTAGAGAAATAAGGGTAATAGTAAATCCGGAGGAGATAACCGATGAAGAAACCTTTGTCTTATCAAGAGATATAGCAAAGAAGATAGAGGAAGAAATGGACTACCCGGGACAGATAAAGGTAGTGGTAATAAGGGAATTGCGCCATGTAGAATATGCTAAATAATAATATTAGCGGGTGTGGCGGAATTGGCAGACGCGCCGGACTCAGGATCCGGTGCCCTTCAAGGGCGTGAGGGTTCGACTCCCTCCACCCGCACCACAGTAAGGATATGAGATTTTTAATTATCGGAGATATAGTAGGAAAACCGGGACGTAAGGCTGTTTGTAGTTTGCTTCCTGCTATTAGGAATAGGGAAAATCCAGATGTAGTAATAGCCAATATAGAAAATGCAGCCGGGGGTTTTGGTATTACAAGAAAGATATACGAAGAGCTTAAATCATACGGTATAGACTTTTTCACTTCTGGCAACCACATTTGGGATAGAAAGGAGATTTTCAAGTTCATAGATGAGGCAGGGAACTTACTAAGACCTGCAAATTATCCAGAAGGAGTTCCCGGCAGAGGATATATTATCTGCAAACACAATAAGACAAAATTTGCTCTGATAAACCTTATGGGAAGGATCTTTTTAGATCCTAATCTGGACAATCCTTTTAAGATTTTTGACAAAATATACTCCGAGATTTCAAAAGAGGTAAATACAATACTTGTAGATTTCCATGCGGAAACCACTTCGGAGAAAAAAGCCTTTGCCATATACGTTGACGGTAGAGCTTCCTTAGTTTACGGCACTCATACTCATGTCCAGACTGCAGATGAATGTATTCTTAACCATGGAACAGCTTATATAACAGATGTGGGTATGACAGGCTCGTTTTATTCGGTAATAGGAATGGATCCCTCTGGTCCTCTTAAGAGATTTCTTACAGCTCTACCTCAAAAGTTTGAAGTAGAGGAAAAGGGGCAGGTTATCCTAAACGGTATAGTAGTTGATATAGATGATAAAAGGGGGAAAGCTCTTTATATAAAAAGAATTACGGAGTTTTTAAAGTGATACTTGTTCTCCTGCTCATAACCCTGAACCTGAGCTTGGGTAATCCACCCATTGAATACAGAATTCTGAAAAAGTTTAAAGAGACTCAAGATATAGGTGCTGCTCTTTTTCTTTTGGAGAATTACCCTTCCGCTGTCTTCAGAGATGAACTGAGAGTTGAACTTGCCTACCTATTTTTTAAACGCGGGGAAAAGGAGCGAGCTCGCAGAATACTGAGAAATGCGGATCTCTTTAAGATAAGGGAAGAATACGCAAATGTCATTTCCAGTATGTGGAAAGAACTCTCTTTACCTTACAAGCCTTTCGTTTTAAGATTTCCCGAACTTGCTGTAGATTTAATACCTGAAGTTTCCTTAAGTGAAAGAGAAAAAGAAACTGTCCTAAAAAGATTACTTAGCAAAGGCTTATTAGAAGAAGTTGTAAAACTTGCAGAAGATTTATGCTTTTATAAAGGAAAAGCTCTTTATATGCTTAAGCGGTATGAAGAAAGTTTAAAAACTTTAAAAAAGTGCAACGATGAAAGAGCTGATGTTTACGTCCTACTTTCCTATCTTAAAATGAAAGATTTAAATTCCGCAGAACTGTTTGTTTTAAAAAGAAATAAGGAAGATCTTTACTTCCGATTAGGCTGGCTTTTTTTAGTAGCAGGTGATTATAAGAGGGCAAAAAAATACATATCACTTTCAGGGAATAACTACCGTCGTTTTTTTTACAGCGGACTTATTGAGTTTATACAAAAAAGATTCCTTCTTGCTTACGAGAATTTTTCTCTCTCCGAAAAGTATACCTTAGGGAACGCTCAAAAAGCACAGGTTTATTTCTGGAAGTATAAAACCTTAAAAGCATTGGGAAAAGATGATCTTGCTCTAAGCTATCTTGAAAAGTGCAGTGAACTCTTTGGTTTCTACGCTGCCGTTGCTAGAAGATATTTGGGGAAAAAAGTTTACAAAAAACCTTCCCTTTCTTTTAAAGAAGTTAAAGAGAGTTCCTTTTTTAAGAGATTGAAAGATATCAGGAATTTAGGATTTGCTTACTATATGAGATTGGAAGCCTTTGAAAAGGCTCATAAGCTTAAACCTGAAGATATCCTCAGGCTTCTGCGTATAGATCCCTATACAGCCATTAAATTAGCTGTTAGAGTCTTCGGAGCTGGTTCTGATATTTACATATCCGTAGCTTTTCCTACACCTTTTAAAGCTGTTGTAAAAAAAGCTTCAGCTCGTTACAATGTTCCACAGGAGCTTATATACGCTGTTATGCGTCAAGAGAGTCTCTTTGATCCCTTCGCAGTTTCCCGCTCCGGTGCAAAGGGACTTATGCAACTCATGGATAAAACAGCCAAATGGAAAGCGGAAAGAATAGGCTATGATCTCAGAGATATATTTGATATAGAAACGAATATTATTCTGGGAACTGCATATCTGCGGTTTTTATTGGATTTATGGAAAGGTGATCTTGTAAGGGCTATAGCAAGCTACAACGCGGGACAGGGTGTTGTAAGCCGATGGAAAAATTACAATGATGACTTTGTATTTATAGAGACCATTCCCTACGATGAAACGCGCACTTACGTCAAGAGAGTTTTATGGTTTTACTATGTATACGTAGAAAAGCTATCGCTCAGATAAATGTCCTTCAAGCTGGGTGATCGGCTTTCTACCGGCAAAACCGTCGTTTAGTTCGTGCCAAAACATAATTGTATCTTCGTCCTCTCTCCAGCAGAACCATATATAACGTCCTTCGTAGTAAGAAAGAAAATCTATTGAAATAGGATCAACTGCTTTCACAACACCTCCCATGTCCTCTATTTTCAAAAAGCACTTCTTTATATGATTCTCAATCTCTACTAACTTTGTTTGGTAAAACATCTTTTCCAGCTCATCATCTTCTTCTTCTACACGAGGGTATATTTCCATTAGCTCTTCTTTTTTATTGTTTATATCCTCCACTATGGGTTTTATTCTTGCTACAAGACTTCGTGCTTCTTCTAATGTAAAAATCTTCATCACATTTTTAAATATCGGTTAAAAATTTACCGATTACAACTTCAGGAGGTTTAAAATGGGTTTTCTGCTGTGGATACTTCTACTTGGTATAGGGTTGTCTTTTTCTGTTCCTAAGCTTATTTCACCTCAATGGCTTAAGGAGAATCTCACTAAAGAGGATATTGTAATCTTAGAATTTTCAGATGCCCAAAGCTATATAGTAGAAGGACATATCCCCGGAGCTATTCTAACGGAAAAGGAAGATTGGAGAATTATGGAGGAAAACACCAAAGCTCTTGTTAGAAAATCTGTGAAAGAATACGAAGAACTCTTCAGAAATTGGGGAATAAACGATAATACTAATGTAGTTATCTATTATAAGGGCAACAAAATCAACGAAATACTCGGTGCAGTTTACGCCTACTGGATTTTTCACCTCTTAGGACACGAAAAGGTGGGAATACTCAAAGGAGGCTGGAATGAGTGGATAAAAAAAGGATATCCTGTAAGTTATGAAGAACCCGCCATTAAAAGAGGTTCTTTCAAAGCTAAATACAATCCTTATAAGGAAATAAACGCGGAATACTTACTCAAAAACATAGGGAAAAAACCTATAATAGACGGTAGGCCTGTAAGACATTACTTTGGAATTTCAAAATTTCCCGCTGCGAAGAAATACGGACATGTTCCTTGTTCAATTCCTCTTCCATGGGAATGGTGGGTTAAAAAAGATGAAGAGACTAAGAAATACTTTGTGGAGATCCCGCAGTATATTGAAGAGTTTATGAAAAATCACGGAATAAAAAAGGATACGGAAGTGCTACTCTTCTGCTTTGGAGGAACTGGTGCTGCTTTTCTTTACACTGTTATGGATATCTTCGGTTACTCCGGAATGAGAGTTTACGATGCTTCCAAAAGAGAGTGGGAAGCCTTAAACTACCCTCTTAACCGCTTTGTATGGGAAGTGTGTAACTCTGCAGATACTAAGAAGTAAAATATACGTAAAAATGCGGATCGGTATTTTAAGCAGGTGGAACGCAACCTGTGGTGTATCTTTACACGCTGAACTAATAGGTAGAGAATTACAGAGCAGAGGACACTCCATCTGCGTTTTTGCTCCTTTAAAACAAAGCGCAAGCAAGTGGTGGCATCACAGGATAGTTAAGGAAGATGAAAGTTATGTCTTAAGAGTTTACACTGAGCTATCACCCGCAGGAGAAAAAGGATATCTCAATCCTGAAGACATCATCTCTGAAAACTTAGATATTCTCATAGTAGAATCCTATGAAAAACTTCCTTACGAAGATGTGGAAAAATTAGTGCTGACTTTAAGAAAAAGAGAAATTCCTTCAATTGCGGTGATTCACGAAGGTCGCCACTCAGATCTGGGCTATACAACTTTGGATATATTTGAGATCGTATTCGTATTTGATGACAGATTTATAAACGAAGTAGTAAAGAATAAAGTAAGTAAAGCAAAGGTAAAAATACTACCGTATCCTTGTATTCCTGTTTCAGAAGGGAGTAGGAAATTTGCCGAAGACGGCACTGTTGTTTTCTTCTCTTTCGGTAGGCAACCACCAGAAGAGTATGAAGATTACATTTACGCTTTGCGAGATTTGAAGAGAGAATTTCCTCAATTACTTTACAGAATTGTGAGGGCTTCAGATCCGCTTCCTGTCAGTGATGATTGGATAGTTCAGGAGAAGAAAATCTTAGATACAAAGGAAATTTACTCTTTCCTTCATAAAGCTGATATTCATTTGCTTCCAAAGGGAAAAACCAATAGAGTTGTTGTGTCCTCAACACTGTTTCAAACCTTAGGATCTATGTGTATAACTGTGGCTCCGCAATCGCGCTTTTTTGAAAGCCTACCTAAAGGAGATTTTTCCCCCTTACTTCTTTATAAAAACGTGACGGATTTAAAAGAAAAGATAAAAGCACTGATAGAAAACCCGGATTTAAGGGAAAAGATAAAAAGACAAGCACGCCTTTTTGTAGAAGAAAACAGTGTGGAACAGGTTACCAATAAACTCCTGAGATTTTTACCTTCTAAGACCTGACTTGAGGAAGCAGTTTAAGAGCTTCGCTCAAAACCAACGCAGGATCTATGTCAAGACATCTATAGTCTCCGTGTTCACATTCTCCTTTACCGTGAATATCACAAGGTTGGCATTCTAAGTTTTTTATAATAACTCTTCCTTCCTCTGGATAAAGAGAGAAGCCTAGAGTGGGATGAGTTCCACCGTATATTTGAACAGCGGGAGTTCCAACCGCTCTGGCACAGTGAAGTAGTCCCGAATCGTTCCCTATGAACACCTCTGAGAGCTTAATAACAGCTAAAACGTCTATTAGCGGGAGTTTACCGCACAGGTTTATACCTTTAACTTGGCCGAAAATTTCCCTGTCCTTTTCGTCCCCCACCCAAACAACCTCAAAACCCAAATCTATGAGCATTTGTGCTACTTCAGGAAATCTCGGATATGTTTTCTTTTTATACTTAGCTCCTGCTCCTAAGGTTACAAATCTATCAGAAGGTATCAACTCTCTGAGCTTTTCTACCCTTTCTTCCGAAAGGATTATCTTAGGACGTGGTTTAACCGCATCTGGTTTAAGGACTCTGAGATAACTTTCCGTAACGTAGTAAGGTTTTCTCAACCTGCTAAGACGAACCGCCAACCTTCTCCTGAGACTGTCTTTTTTATAAATCAACCATTTACCGTTTAATTTTCGTCTTAACAGAAAAGTTTTAAAATTACGGTGAATGTCTATAAACAGACTAAAATTCATAGCTTTTATACTTTGAATAAAATCCTCTTCTAAAAGTTCTTCTCGTGAAACTCCTATTGTAAATATTCTCCAATCGTCCTCAAAAAGTTGATCATAAGGACTGAAGGTTAAAAGATAGGGTTGATATCCCTTCTCTATTAAGGGATCTATTAAAACGGAGGAAAGTGCTACATCTCCCAGCGAAGACAGCCTTACTATAAGAGCTTTTCTCATAAGCCACCGCTGACAGGCGGTATTACCGCCACTCTTTCATCGCCAGATAGCTTATAGCTGTCATCTACGTATTCTTCGTTAACTGCAAATTTGATTCTTCCTATAAGAGATTTCAAATCCGGATACCTATTTTCTAAAAGCTTTCTCAGATCCCCTATTGTGCCGCTGAGCTCTATTTCCTCTTCGCTTTTTCCTATTTTTTCTCGTATGAGAGAAAAGTAAACAACCCTTGGCATAGGAATAAATATAAACTAAAATTAAGCTGTAGTTATGGGGGAATCAGAAAAACTAATAGGTTTCTTAAGAAAAAGTGTTCTCTTCCGAAATTTATCGGAAAAAGATCTCAGGAAGATATCTTTAAACTTTGAAATAGTGAACCTTCCCATGGGAGAAGTTCTTTTCTACGAAAAAGAAGAAGGCGGTGATATGTATGTAGTTTTAGAGGGCAGAGTGCGAGCATCTTTGTTTGACGAACACGGAAACGAATTCGTCTTAGCGGAAATAGGTCCCGGAGAGTTTATAGGAGAAATGAGTATGATAGACGAACTTCCCAGATCTGCAACGGTTATAGCTCAGGAAAACACAAGATTGGCTAAGTTAAGAAGAGATATATTCTTTAGGATAATAAGAGAAAATCAAGATATAGCCATAAACGTTATTAAAGCTCTTGTGGCAAGACTTAGAAAGACCGACGACATGGTAGAAGCTTTAGCTTTCAGAAGTGTGGAAGGGAGAATAGTGAAATTTCTCCTAAAGCTGGGAAAGGAAAAAGGAGTAAAAGAAGCTGATAATTACAGAATAAGAAAAATGACTCACAGAGACTTGGCTTCACGGGTGGGAGCTTCCAGAGAAGCGGTAACAAAAGCCCTTAAGACTTTGAATTTTAAAGGGGTTTTGAAAGATACGGGTAACTTCTGGTTAATATCGGCTCACGCAGAAGAAGCCATAGATCCTTAAAGTTTGAGAATTTCACTGTAAAGCTCCAGCAGCAAATAGGACCAGTTTTTCTCTATGAAATCTGAAATTCTGTCCAAGGTTTCTTTCACAAAAGAGTATTCGTTACCTACAACAGCTATGCCAAGTGTGCTTCTCTGCCACAGATCTTGGTGTTCTACTTCTGATACGGAGAGGTTAAAGTGATGTCTTAGCTTATCTTTTATTGATCTTATCTCTTTTCTTTTGCTCTTAAGAGAATTGACTTCGGGCATGAACAACTGCACCTTGAGAATACCTACTATCATCTTCTTTCCTTAAAGAAATCTTTTAAAAGTTTGCCACATTCGGGAAAAGGAAGGTAAATCCATTTTACATTGTGATTTGTTCTTTCATCATTTAATAGATTGTATAAGCTCAAAATTCCTCCGTGTTTCTCATCAAGAGCACCGAAAACCACCTCTTTTACTTTAAAAAGAATAAGTGCATAGGCACACATAATACAAGGCTCTATTGTAACGTAGAGCGTGCAGTCAGTAAGATACTTACTACCCAACTGGAGAGAAGCTCTTCTAAGGGCTAGAATCTCCGCGTGAGCTGAGGGATCTTTGAGTTTTTCAACTGCATTGTAAGCTCTTGCTACTATTCTCCCTTCTTTAACAATCACACTTCCTATAGGAACTTCCCCTTCCACGTAGGCTTTCTGAGCTTCCTTAAGAGCTTCAATAAGAAAGTTTTCCCTTGTCACATATATCACTCCTTTAAGCTTAATGTTTCCATCTGTATCTGTTCACAACAGGCATACGCCAATCCTTACCGAAAGCTCTGGAAGTCACTTTTAAACCGATGGGTGCTTGTTTCCTTTTGTATTCTGCTTTTCTTACCATCTGCGCTACTTTCTCTACAATTTCCTTATCAAAACCTCTTTCCGAGATTTCCTTCACCGCTAAGTTTTCCTCTAAGAGCAACTGCAGTATAGGATCAAGAATCTCGTAAGGAGGGAGTGTATCTTGATCTCTTTGGTTTGGTTTTAACTCCGCGGAAGGCGCCTTATGAAAAACTCTTTCAGGAATTACTTTTCCCAGAGAATTTCTGTAAATAGCCAGCTTGTATATTTGAGTTTTGTAAACATCTTTTAGAGGGGCAAAACCACCTGCCATGTCACCGTAGATGGTTGTATATCCCGTAGCTGCTTCGCTTTTGTTGGAAGTAGAAAGGACTATATAACCAAACCTATTAGAAATATAAAATAAAATATTGGCTCTGATTCTTGCTTGTATATTCTCATCAGCGATATCAAAAGGGAGTTCTCCGAAAAGAAGCATCATCTCTTTCCTGTAAGTGTTAAAAACAGCATCTATAGGAATTGTGTGAAATTCAATACTGAGATTATCGGCAAGCTGTTTTGCATCTTCAAAGCTTTCCTTAGAAGTGAAACGAGAAGGCATGAAAACACCCACCGTATTTTCCGGACCTATAGCATCAGTAGCAATGCAAGCAGTAAGGGAAGAATCAATTCCACCTGACAAACCTATAACAGCTTTTTCAAAACCGTTTTTAAAGATATAATCTCTTGTTCCTGTTACTATAGCTCTATAGAGTTCCTCTTCCCCTTCAGGATTAGTTTCCAGTCTGTTATTGACAGGTTTCTTTGGCGGTAGAGCTAATTTTTTTATATCAACAGAATGATTTACACAATAGCTCGCTTCTCTCCAGCGCAGATCTATAAGTCTGCGCTTTTTTACAATACTGAGATCAAGATTTACAGTAAGCAGATCCTCTTCAAAAGCCTTTGCTCTTGCCACTATTCTGCCAAGTGGATCAACCACCATGCTTCTACCATCAAATACAAGTTCGTCCTGTCCACCTACGAGATTCACATAAGCTATGAAACAAATGTTGTCCTCAGCCCTTGCTCTAATAAAGCCTTCTCTAAAAGACTGTTTCCCTATATGATAAGGAGATGCATTTACATTTACTATAAGTTGTGCGCCTAAAAGTGCTGTTTGTCTTTCAAGTCCGTCAGGATACCAAATATCCTCACATATGGAAAAACCTATTTTACAACCGTTTATTTCTATTAAAAGTGGTTTATTCCCTTCTCTGAAATATCTTTTCTCATCAAACACACTGTAATTGGGTAATTTGCTTTTAGAGTATACTCCCAAAATTTCTCCTTTATAAATAAGAGCTAAGCTGTTAAAGAGATCTTCTTTAAGATAAGGCAGTCCTACGGCGATTAGTGTTTCAAGGCTTTTGGTTCTTTCCTTCAAATCTTCAAGAGCTTTCATACAATCTGTCAAAAAGTCATACCTTAACAGCAAATCCTCAGGGAAATAGCCACTCAGAGCCATTTCCGGAAAAACAACTATATGGCTATCTTCTTCTTTTTCTTTGAGCACCTTCCAAATTCTCTCTAAGTTGCCTTCTATATCTCCCACAGTCGGATTTATCTGAGCCAAGGTTATGTTGATCATTGGATTTAGTATAACTGAATAATCTAACTCTTCCTATAATAATCCTGTGAAATACGATGCTGTAGTAATAGGAGCTGGACCCGCTGGTTCAAGTTGCGCAGCTGAACTGGCGAATAGAGGAATGCGGGTTCTGCTCTTAGATAAAAAAAGATTCCCTCGTCAAAAACTTTGCGGGGGTTGTGTTTCCAGCAGAATAAACCCTTATCTTCCGAAGGGTTGGCAGGTTTCAATCCTTAACCCAGTAAAGGGTGCTATCTTGGGTTTTAAGGATATATACGAGAAAAGAAAAGTTGATATCCCTGTGGCATGGACAGTGGACAGAAGTCTTTTTGATACTTTTCTTCTAAGAGAAGCTGAACGTAAAGGTGCTGATGTATTAGAATCTGCAGAGTTCTTTTTCTTTGAGGACAATGAATCCTTTTTTAAAGTTATAACCTCTGCAGGTGTGTTTAAGACAGATTTTTTAATAGGAGCCGATGGTTTTTATACAAAGGTAGGCAGGCAATTAGGGTATCGTAGAAGACAATACTTTCGTTCCGTTGAAGTTGAAGGAGAAGGAAATCTTAAAGAGGAGGTGTTCATAAAAATTGGAGTGGTAAGCAGAGGATACTTTTGGATTTTCCCTAAGAGAGATAAGGTAAACATAGGAATAGCAACAACCGGAAAAGAACAACTTCCAGAAGTTCTCAAGGAGTGTGTAACAAACGGCTCTCCATTCAATCTTCGGAGAACAGGAAAACCGAAAAGCTGGCCCATACCTTTTTCCACAAAAAGAGAGGACATACACCTAGGGAAGGGTAAAGTTGTCCTTGTAGGAGATGCTGCAGGACTTGTAGATCCCTTACTGGGGGAAGGCATTTACTACGCTGTTAGAAGCGGTATCCTCGCAGGGAAATTTATTGCAGATGGAAAGCCGGAAGAATACAGAAAAGCTGTTCTTAAAGAAATAGCCCCCGAACTTATCTATGCGGCTAAAATAGCAAATCTCGCTTATCGCTTTCAGGAAATTGCTTTCCGAATGGGGAAAAGCTATGCGATTGAACAGTTTTTTCATCTCCTTTCCGGACGGGAAAACTTTAAGAGTATTTACATGAAAGGACTTCCTCTTTTTTTCCTTTATATGCTTGAATCCTTTGCGAAAAAAACTGCCAGAAGCATATTTAAACAAGGGAGGTTGTAAGTATGAAGTTTTTTGAAGAATTAGAGGAAACCAAAGAGTTAGTTGTTAAAATGGCAAAGTTAGTTCAAACAGCTATAGACAAAGCTATAAAGTCTTTGAACGAACAAAGTATAGAGCTTGCGGAGGAAGTTATAAAAGGAGATGACGAAATAGATACTCTTGAAGTAGAAATAGAAAAAAAATGCATACGTATGATGGCGCTTTATCAACCGGAAGCAAGTGATTTGAGATTAGTTATGGGTATATACAAGATAGTCTCTGATTTAGAAAGAATGGGAGATGAAGCGGAGAATATAGCGGAAAGATCCATATTTTTAGCACAAGAACCTCCGCTTAAACCTTACGTAAATCTTACCCTTATGGCTCAGATGGTAAAGGAAATGGTTAACGACAGTGTTATCTGTTTTCTTCAAAAAGACACACTGCTTGCGAAGAAAATCATAGAAAAGGACGATATGATAGATGAACTCTATCACCAGCTTGAAAGGGAACTTATAACCTATGTTATGGAAGATCCCAGAAATATAAAAAAAGTTCTACATCTTTCTTTCGTTGCCAGACATTTTGAAAGAATAGCAGATCACTCCGAAAACATAGCGGAGATGGCTATATACTGGGCTGAAGGAGAAATGGTAAAACACCTTCATATAAAAGATCAGGGGAAGTGAAATTTACCTTCAAATAGATAAAATTAGGAACGATTAATAATAACTATGAGAGCTGTAGAAGTTGAATCTACAGTATTATGGCTGGCTTTAAGGAAAAAGCATATGATCAAAAAACCTTTCTTGGGAAGAGTGCTTTTCTTTCTCCGATTCGGTAAACGCTAAAGGTTGCGGTTTTTAGTTCTGTAGGTAGTTCTGATATACCGAGCATTTTAAAAGCAAGGGACATCTTGCCGGGCATAAAAGGAAACAGAAGATAGCTGAGCAGAAACAAACCATCTGTAAGGGTGTAAAGAACATCTTTCAAAGATGAATTCCCTTGACGAGCAAGCTGCCAAGGAGCTTTTCTGTCAATGTATTTGTTTAAAAAAGCGCTTAATTTGAGAGTTTCTTCAATAGCTCTTTGAAAGTTGATCTCTTTCATAAAATCTTCATAGTTTTTTACGATTTCATTGGAGAAATTCTTATAAGTTATATCCGCCGAACCTGAAATTTCACTTCCTATGAACTTTTTTACCATAGAAACAACACGACTGTAAAGATTTCCTATTTCATTGGCAAGTTCACCGTTTATCCTGTTTAGGATAGCAAATTTTGAAAAATCCCCGTCCTGACCAAAGGGAACTTCTCTGAAAAGGAAGTATCTGAATTCGTCCAACCCGTATTCTTTTACAACTTCGTAAGGATTTACTACATTACCGAGTGATTTAGACATCTTTTTCCCTTCTACTGTCCACCAACCGTGAGCGAAAACACAGAGAGGTGTATCAAAACCTATAGACATTAAAAAAGCAGGCCAATAAACAGCATGGAATCTCAGTATATCTTTACCTACCAGATGAAGATCCGCAGGCCAATACACTTTTCTTTTATCACCAAGAGCCGAAATGTAGTTAAAAAGAGCGTCAAACCACACGTAAATGGTGTGTTCCCTGTCAAAAGGGACTTCTATTCCCCAGCTAACTCTTCGGCGGGGTCTTGTTACAGATAAATCCTTAAGTCCTTTACTTACAAAGGAAATTATTTCATTCTTTCTGTAATCAGGTTTTATAAAGTTTTTATTTTCTTCATATAGTGAAAGAAGTTTCTTCGCATATGCACTGAGCTTGAAAAAATAGGAAGGTTCTTTTATGTATTCACACTTTTTAAGGTGAACAGGGCATAAATTTCCTTCTTTTAATTCAGATTCAGTTTTGAACTCTTCACAACCGACACAATACCAACCCTCGTATTCTCCTAAGTATATATCCCCTGCTTCGTAACTCCTTTGAAAGATATCTTTAACAAATTCTACGTGGGAAGGATCGGTTGTTCTTATAAAGTAAGTGTAGTCTATATTCAAAAAATTCCACAACTTTTTAAAGTTCTCCGAATTTCTGTCAGCAAGTTCCTGAGGACTTAATCCTTTTGCTTCTGCAGATTTCTGAATTTTTAAACCGTGTTCATCTGTTCCCGTAAGAAAAAAAACATCGTATCCTCTGAGCTTGTAAAATCTCGCTATTATATCAGCGGCTAAGGTTGTATAGGCGTGTCCTATGTGGGGAACATCGTTCACGTAGTAAATAGGTGTTGTAACGTAAAACTTCCCCATGAAAGAGATATTATATATAGGCAATGAGTGACATTAAGGAGATGATAAAGGACAAAGCGGGTGTAATTCTCTCCAATTTGTTATCACAAGGAGGAGAATACGGGGACATTTTCTACGAGAAGTCCAGAGCAACAAGAATGGAATTTGAAGGGGGAAAGCTCAGTAAAGTATCCCACGGATACGATGAAGGTGTCGGTATAAGGCTTATAAAAGAAGGGAAAACCCTTTATGGATACACAACCCAACCTACTTTTAAAAACCTTATGTTTATTGCGAAAACTCTTGCAAGAGGGGAAGGTTACGGACCGATAGCAGTCGGCAAATGCTACGTTGAAGGTTGGACACCTACCATAGTAGATCCTGATATTGTAGATTTGAAGTTCAGGCTTGATATCCTTAAAAGAGCAGATGAAAAAGCCCGCAGTTATGGCAATAGAATAAAACAAGTTCTATGTGTTTTAGCCGATAAAACAAGAGAAATACTTACAGTTAACACCTTAGGGGAAATGGCTGAGGATATTCAGAAAAGAGTGGTTTTTTTTGTAGAAGTCGTTGCAAGCGATGGAGAAATTCTCCAAAAAGGTTATGAATCCATGGGAGGGAAGAAGGGGTTTGAAATATTTGAAGAGATACCTCCAGAAAGAGTAGCACAAAAAGCGGCAGAGCGCGCTCTTCTTATGCTAACAGCAAAACCCGCACCCGCCGGAGTGTTTACTGTTGTTCTTTCCTCAAAAGCAGGAGGAACAATGATACACGAAGCGGTTGGACACGGTTTAGAAGCGGATCTCGTTCAAAAAGGTCTTTCAGTATACGCGGGAAAGCTGGGAGAAAAAGTAGCAAGTGAACTAGTTACAGTTGTTGACGATGCTACTCTGCCTGAGGGTAACGGTTCTTTTGCAGTTGACGATGAAGGAGTTTCAGCTCAGAGAAAAGTGCTTATAGAAAAAGGATACCTTACGGGTTACATGTATGACAGACTCAGAGCAATGAAAGAGGGAAAGAGATCCACGGGAAATGGTAGAAGACAGAGTTTCGCTCACACACCTATGGTAAGAATGACAAATACTTACATAGAAAAGGGTAAAGATGATCCTGCGAATATACTCAAGGGAATCAAAAGGGGAGTCTATGTAGTTAAAATGGGCGGTGGGGAAGTCAATACAGTCACAGGTGATTTTGTTTTTGAAATAGTAGAAGGTTATATGATTGAAGGCGGGGAAATTACTTACCCCATTAGAGGCGCGATGTTGATAGGTAACGGACCTAAAGCCTTAAAAGATATTGAAGCTGTGGGAAATGATTTGGGGTGGTCCATAGGCACATGCGGAAAGGAAGGTCAGGAAGTTCCTGTTACAGATGCCCAGCCTACTATAAGGATAAGGAAGCTTACGTTGGGAGGTTGTCAGGTTTAATCTCTGTTCCTATTCCCCTTTCTGTGAATATTTCCAGAAGAAGGGAGTGAGGTATTCTACCATCAACAATATGCACTTTTTTAACACCCCCTTCAAGAGCTTTCAGGGCGGAACTTACTTTTGGGATCATTCCTTCTTTTATAACTCCTTTCTTTAAGAGGAGAAATGCCTCTTGCTGACAAAGGGAAGAAAAAACGTTACCTTCAGCGTCTTTTACTCCTGAAGTATCAGTAAGAAAAATAAGTTTTTCAGCCTTCAGCTGACGTGCTATTTCCGAGGCGGCAATATCAGCGTTTATATTGTAAGCTTCTCCTTCATCTCCTACACCTACAGGAGCAATTATAGGTATAAAACCGCTTTTCAGAAGTGATACTATCAAATGCACGTTTACTTCTACAATCTCACCTACATAACCCACATCGTCATCAGGTGGGGGCAAACCAATACTTGTAAAATACTCCCTTGCGTTTAATTTCCTTGCCTTTAAAAGTTTCCCGTCCCTACCGGAAATACCCACTGCGTAAACCCTCTCACCGCTGTATTTATTTATAAGAGCTACAATATCTTTATTTATATCACCTGAAAGAACCATTTCTACAATATGCATTGTTTCTTCATCTGTCTTTCTGATCCCTCCTACAAAACGGGATTTTATACCGAAACGTTTAAGAGTGTTACTTATTTGAGGTCCTCCACCGTGAACGACGACAGTTTCTATTCCCACGTATTTAAGAAGGACTACGTCTCTGGCAAAGGATTCCCTTAAATGTTCCTGCATCATGGCAGATCCGCCGTATTTTACAACAAACACCTTCCCGTGAAATTCCCTTATGTAGGGAAGTGCTTCCTGAAGAATTTTTGCTTTTTCTATCAGTTCCTTCATCAATCCTGAATTTCGTCCAGATGTTCTAAACAAGGGAGGGAATTACCTTTAAGTAATTCAAGAAAAGCCCCTCCTCCTGTTGACACAAAATCTATAGCACTATCAACACCTGCTCTATGAATGGCGTGATCCGTATCTCCTCCACCTGCAATGGTGAGAGCTGAAGACTCCGCCATTATCTTGGCAGTTTCAAAAGTTCCGTTTTTAAATCTGTCCAGTTCAAAAACTCCCATTGGTCCATTCCATATGGCGGTTTGAGCGTCTGTCATTATCTCCTTAAGAAGTCCTAAGGAAACAGGTCCTATATCCAATCCCAACCAACCTTCAGGTATTTCTTGCCAGGGAACTACCTTAGTAGGAGTTCTGTCCGATATTTCCTTACCTATGACAAAATCCACAGGCAGGTAAAGCTTTACTCCTTTTTCTTTTGCGGATTTCATTATTTCCAAGGCTGTATTGAGAAGATCTTCTTCTACCAAGGACTTTCCTACTTTATAACCCATTGCTTTTATAAAGGTGAAAGCCATTGCACCCCCTATAAAGATCTTGTCAACTCTTTCTATCAAATTTCTTATGATACCCAGCTTAGTTGATACTTTAGAACCACCGAGGATAGCAACTACGGGTCTTTGGGGATTTACCATTGCTTTTTCAAAATACCTGATTTCCTTTTCAAGCAAAAACCCCATCACAGCAGGTTTTAAAAACTTTGGAACAAGATATACAGAAGCGTGTTTTCTGTGACAAGTGCCAAAGGCGTCACTTACGTAAACTTCTCCAAGCTCCGCCAATTGCCGAGCAAAATCCTCACTTCCTTCTGTTTCTTCCTTGTAGAATCTTAAGTTCTCCAAAAGGAGAACTTCCCCTTCCTTCAGTTTGTTTACTTCTTCCTTAACTTTTTGGCCCACACAGTCATGAATCAATTTAACATCTCTGCCTATGTAACGTGAAAGCCTCTTGGCTACAGGAGCAAGGGAATATCTCAGATCTTTCCCTTCCGGTCTTCCCAAGTGAGATATTAGAATTATCTTAGCTTGCGCATCCATAAGGTATTCAATAGTAGGAAGAGAGGCTCTAATACGTGTATCGTCTTCTATATTCCCTTGCTCGTCTATGGGAACATTAAAGTCAACCCTTACAAGAACCTTCTTCCCTTTGAGATTCAAATCTCTTAAAGTTTTCTTGTGATGCATATTAAGAAATTATAAAATTTATTGATCGGTTATGAGAGAGGCTGAAATAAAAAGAGAGACTTTGGAAACAAAAATAAATCTCTATATAAACCTTGACGGTTCTGGATCGTATGAAGTTAAAACACCCGTGGGTTTTCTTAACCATATGCTTGAAAGCTTCGCAAAACACGGAAGATTTGATCTAAAAGTGGAAGCGGAGGGTGATATTCACGTTTCTTTCCACCATACTGTAGAAGATTGTGGAATAGTTCTCGGAAAGGCAGTTCTAAAAGCTCTGGGAGATCTAAAAGGCATAAGGAGATTCGGTGATGCAATTGTTCCCATGGACGAAGCCCTTGTTCTGTGTGCTTTAGATCTTAGTGGAAGGGGATTGTTCTTTTACGAGGACAAAAACCTCAGAGGTAAAATAACCGAATTTGATTTTGAGCTTATATGGGAATTTCTCAAGGGATTTGCTCTTGAGAGCAGAAGCACCCTTCATATCAAGGTATTGGAAGGAAGAATACTTCACCACGTGGCGGAAGCAGTTTTTAAATCTTTTTCCCTGGCTCTTAAGGAGTCGGTTGGCTTCTTCGGTGGAAACGTTCCCTCTACTAAGGGCGTTCTTTAAATGAAAAAATTACTGTTAGTGATAGGACTGTTTATATCTTTAGTTTTTTCCTTACTCCCTCTTTTTTGGATAGGTGTGGTTTCCTTTTCCACAGACTTGAGATTTCTTACGGGAGAAAAATTTCAGTTTACTCTTAAAAACTACAAAGATCTTTTTGTTGTTAAAGATTTCCATTTCTTGGATTATCTCATAAACAGTATAGTAGTTTCTTCTCTATCAGCTCTTTTAGCTATTTTCTGTTCAACTTTGTTAGCTTACGCTTTGTCCAGAATATCCCCCGTATTGGCTTTTCCCTTGCTTATGCTCAGTCTTGCTGTATCCCTTTTCCCTCAAATAAGCACAGTGGGTTTTCTCTACAGTTTTTTTTCTCAGCTTAATCTTATAAATACTTACACAGCCCTTGTTTTACCCTATACCGCCTGGAGCTTACCATTGGGTATATGGTTGATGTATGCCTATATGACAAGTATTCCCCATGAAATAGACAAAGCAGCTCTGATAGACGGTGCAAGCAGATTGCAGATCTTGATCCGTATAATAATTCCTCTTTCTAAACCGGGTATAATTACTACTTACATACTACTGTTTTTATTCTGCTTTAATGAATTTCTATTTGCTCTTATATTCACCACAGATTATAGAGCAAGAACTGTTCCCGTAGGCATAGCCCTTTTTGAAGGGCTTTACGGTCAGATACCTTGGGGACACATATCAGCAGCTTCCCTTATCTCCGTTTTACCGGTCATTTTAACAGTGCTTATGCTTCAAAACCACATAGTAAAAGGTCTTACAGGAGGAGCTGTCAAAGGATAAAATGATTCCATGGATCTTTTAATAATTAGAAGAGGGTGTCCCAACTGCGGAGAATCCATTGACGATACCAGACTTACAGAAGGTTTTCCCTGCAACAGATGTATACAAGATACCGGCAAGGATATATGTGAATATCTTGAAAAGGTAAAAAAGTTAAAAGGATTTAAATCTTTTTGCGAAGTTGAAAAAAAACTTAACTCTTTTGAAAACTTCTTTGAGAAATCCATAGGATCAAAACCGTGGAGTCTTCAAAAATTATGGGCTAAAAGAGCGTTAAAGGGAAAATCTTTTGCAGTGATTGCTCCCACAGGAGTAGGTAAAACAACTTTTGGTTTTATTTTTTCTCTATTTACAAAACCGAAGTCTATTCTTCTATTTCCCACAAGATTATTAGCAATTCAAGCAGATAAAAAGTTAAAGGAACTTTCAGGGAAACTATCCTTAAAAAAGGAAATACTACTGTATAAACCTTCAAAGAAAATAAGAGAAAAATTTCTCAATGGAGATTTTGATATCTTGTGTGGAACAAATATGTTTCTTCACAAAAACTTTGAGCATCTCTTAAAATTTAAATTCAGTTTCTTGTTTATTGACGATATAGATTCTTTTCTAAAAAGCTCTAAGAACATAGAAAACTTGTTTAAGCTTTTAGGTTTTGAAGAAAAAGATATAAAATTGGCACTTAAAGAGAAGAAGAACTTACAGGAACAAGAAAAGCTTGCCCGTTTAAGGGAAAAAAAGCGGGAAACAGTTTTAATTGTTTCCTCAGCTACTGCAAAACCAAAAGGAGGAAGAATAAAACTCTTCAAAAACCTTCTTGGATTTGATGTGCAGAAAGCAAATCTTACTCTAAGAAACATAGTTGATGTTGCGAATCCTGTTAAGAACTTAGAAGAAGCTCTTTATTTATCCAGCGATCTTATAAAGCAGTTGGGAAAAGGTGGACTTGTTTTTCTCTCCGTTTTCTACAAAAAAGAAAAAGTTAAAGAGGTTGTTCAATTTTACAGAGAAAAAGGTATTAAAACAGTGAGCTACCTTGAACACAAACCAGCAGAACTCAACAGGATTCTTGCAGAGGGTAACTTTGATGTAGCTGTAGGAATTTCTCACCTTTCAAATCCCCTTGTAAGAGGAGTTGATCTACCACACATAATCAGATATGCTCTGTTTCTGGATATACCCAAGCATATATTTCCCGTAGATTTTAACGTTCAACCTTCCAGACTCCACTCCCTTTTGTTAACTGTTTTTAATCTTTTAGAAAAAGAGGACCGCCTTAAGGCGGTAAGTTATATAAAGTATCTGAGAAAATACTTGACTTTGAAAGAAGAACAACTTGATAGATATCCCCGTATAAAGGAAAAAGTCTTTGAGATTGGAAATTTCCTGAAGGAAAAGCTGGAAGACAGAGAATTTCTAAGAAAAATAGAAAATTCTGAAGACGTTTCCCTTAAAAAAATAGACAATCAACTCTGTATAGTGGTGGCAGACGCAGCTACTTACATACAAGCTTCTGGAAGAACTTCCCGCTTCACAGCAGGGGGTATGACAAAGGGTTTATCCGTTTTATTTTACGAAGATGTTAAAGCTTTTAATTCTCTGAAGAAGAGACTTTCAGCTTACTTTATGCAAACAGAAGTGGAGTTTAAAGATTTAAAAGATATAGAGCTAACTTCACTTCTTAAAGAGATAGATAGGGACAGAAATAAAGCTCTTGCTTTTATTGAAAAGAAAAACATTGAAAGTGTTAAAGATCTCTTTCGCACAGCGCTGATTGTAGTAGAATCCCCTGTTAAAGCAAAAACCATTGCGGGATTTTTCGGAAAGCCTCAGATAAGACTTATAAAAGATTTACCTGTCTACGAAGTTCCTCTGGAAAACAAATTACTTATGATAACCGCTTCTATGGGACATTTATTTGATATAGTGACGGATAAAGGTTTCTTCGGTATTTTGGACAACAACGGAAAGTATGTTCCCCTTTACGATACTATAAAAAGATGTAAAAGCACAGGATTACAACATACAGAATTATCCTATCTCAGAAGAAAATGTCCGGATTCGGTAGAGGACAAGATAAACACTGTTGAAGCTTTAAAAGAAGTAGCTCATGAATCAGATGAAATTTTTATAGCTACAGATCCGGACGCGGAAGGAGAAAAGATAGCTTACGATCTTTTCCTTATGCTAAAACCTTTTAATTCTGATATAAAGAGAGCTGAGTTTCACGAAGTAACCCCTAAGGCTTTTAGAAAAGCTTTAAAAGAGTATAGACAAATTGATAAAAATTTAGTAAAAGCTCAAATTGTAAGAAGAATTCTTGACAGATGGGTGGGTTTTTCCCTATCAAGAATTCTGTGGAAGATATTCGGTAAAAACTGGCTTTCAGCTGGAAGGGTTCAAACACCTGTTCTTGGCTGGATAATACAGAGATATAAGGAATCCCGTCTTAAAAAAGGGGAGATTCTGCTACAGATAAACAACATACCTTTCAAAATTCAGATAGAGGATATAAAGCTTTGCCAAAAAGTCTACGCGGAAATTAAAGAAGACAGGCTGAAACTTATAAAAGGCTCTCAGAAGTTGAAAAATCCGCTTCCTCCTTATTCCACCGATACAATCTTAGAAGAAGCGGGAGAAAAGCTACACTTTTCCGCTGATAAAACCATGTCACTACTACAACATCTGTTTGAATCAGGACTTATCACCTATCACAGAACTGATTCAATAAGAGTTTCCGAAGCGGGTAGATATACAGTAGCAAGATCCTATATAGTGAACAAGTTCGGAGAAGAGTATTTCTATCCACGACTTTGGGAAGAAAAAGGAACTCACGAATGTATAAGACCCACACGCCCCTTAGATCCTACAGACTTGAGTTTTATGATCACGGCAGAACTCATAGATCTAGAAGAGGAAGCTTTAAAGCTTTACGAGCTTATTTTCAAACGTTTTATGGCTTCTCAGATGAGACCCGCTAAGGTTATAACGGGGGAACTGATCTTGGAGCTCCCGAATTTCAGTTGGAAGGAAGAAGTAGTTGTGGATACAGTAGAACACGGTTTTGATCTCATTTATCCTACTTTTTTCCCTTTGGGAGAAGATTTCTTGAAAATTACCGCAAAGAAATTAAGAAAGGTTCCCCAAAAACCCCTCTTTACACAAGGAACTCTAATACAAGAAATGAAGAAACGTGGTTTGGGCAGACCTTCCACTTACGCTCATATAGTTCAAACTCTTTTAGAAAGAGGTTATGTAAAGGAAGTAAAGGGAAAACTGATTCCAACTAAAAGAGGTATTGAAATATACAAATACCTTGCACAGAACTACGGTGAATACGTAAGCGAAGAGCTTACAAGGAAATTAGAGGAGGCAATGGATAAGATAGAAAGAGGAGAGCTTGATTATCTTCAACCGCTCAGAGAGATATACGGTATAAAGAATATACTGTCAGAAGACACACTCGGGGAACCATACCATGGGTGACATAGTGGCTCTTATAATCTTATTAATTCTCCTGCACGGTGTTCTGATCGCTTACATAAAGTTCATGAGCGGAAGACCTAATAATTAAAATTGAGATTGAATGTAATTTTTTATATAATGTTTCCACTATGAGAGTTGTTTTTCTCTTAATCTCTTTACTAGCTATTTTTTCCTCTTCCGATGCCAAAAGATTCTATAAGCCGGAAGAAGTCCTCGGCAAACTGTTTCCGGGTGCTAAGGTGCAAATCAGGAATATAATCCTTACAAAGGATCAGAAACGGAACGTGGAAAAGTTGGGGAGAATAACCTTAGATTCAAGATTCGTTTCCTTTTACATTGTAAGGAAAGGAAGAAAGATTATCGCTTACGGTTACGTGGACACTCACAGGGTGAGAACAAGAAGTGAAAGTGTTCTTTTTGTAATAAACCCTTCAGGTAGTTTAGAACTTGTAGAGGTGTTGGCTTTTAACGAACCTTTGGAATACATGGCGGACAAAAGTTGGCTCGTGTTGTTTAAAGGGAAAAATCTACTTAAGGATAAAATACGTCTCAAAAGAGATATACCCAACATTACTGGAGCTACTCTTACAGCAAGGGTAATTACAAAAGCCGCCCGAAAGGCTCTTGCTCTGTGGTATGTTCTTTTCGGGAGCAAAAAATGAGGTTTTTTATCACTTCTAATATAAAGAATAATCCTGCTCTTAGAATTTTGATTTTAGCAATCCTGACAGGTTGTTTGCTCTACTGGATAGGAAACTGGTTCTTTTATCACTCTAAATTCGGGCTTTCGTATAACAAGATGTTTTTATACTTCTTCTCCGATCCCTCCTTCCCTGAACCCTTACCTATTTCCCAACTTTTTGAAGATATTCACATAAGTATGTTTATGGTTATTGTCCTTTGCACCCTTTTGTCCTCCCTTTTCCTTCAAAGTCAAAAAAACAAATTTCAACAAACAGTGTTAATATTAACTCTTTTTGGAACAGGTATTACAGAAGTTCTCCTATCCCTTGTAATTTACTTTATATCTCCTGTTTTTATATACGCAAAGATATTTGCGTTTTTGTTCTTTCAAATAACCTTTCTTTTGATATTCATTATTACTTTAAGGTTTTACCTCTTAGGAAAAGGAGAAACCTACACAGAAAAATCTCTTTTATATACAGTTGTTTTACTCTTTTCCACATCAGCGGTTTTGTTTACTTTTTTGAGTTTTTTTTTATTCATCTCTAAGGTAGGAATAACCCCTCAAAGCATATCAGAGTATTACTTGGGAAATCCAACCAAGTTTATGAAACCGAAAAGTTTATCAACTCTATTGGAATCTACAGTTCCCCATCTGCTCGTAATGAGTGTTTTTATATTTACACTGATCCATTTTATTCTCTTCACTACTTTTAAAGGGAAGCTTTTGAGTGGAATTTTACTCTTTTCCTGTGCATTTTTTGAAAGCACAAGCGGTCTTTTCATAAGATTAGGTGTAGAACCTTTTAGCTATATAAAACTTATTTCCTTCATAGGTTTCTGTGTAGGAGTGCTTTTCCTTTCCTTTAAAGTTATAATTTCCGTCGGAAGCAGTATAAAATCTTAATATACAAGGGGGTATGGCGGAACTGGCAGACGCAGCGGACTTAAAATCCGCGGGCCTTCGGGCCGTCCGGGTTCGACTCCCGGTACCCCCATTGAAAACATGATCAGGATATCAGAAGGGAAAGCACAGATACTAATACCTGAAATAAGAGATATCGCTTCTTCCGATATGCCTGTTTTTTACAACCCGCACATGAAAATCAACAGAGATCTTGCGGTGCTTGCTCTTCAGTATCAGTGCGAAAGACTGGGGCGAAGATTGATGGTTGCCGATCCTATGTCCGCAAGTGGAGTAAGAGCTTTGAGATTTCTGAAGGAAACTTCTTGCATTGAAAAAGTCTTTGTAAACGATATTGATAGCCAAGCTGTTAATATTATAAAGAAGAACTTTGAAATTAACGGTATTCCTCCAGATAAATACGAAATACACGAAGAAGATGCCAATGCCTTTTTACGGAGAAAATGGGGTTTCGGATTTGATTATGTTGACTTAGATCCTTTCGGTTCACCTGTTCCTTTTATAGAATCAGTAGCCCTTAGCATGAAAAGGGGAGCAATTGCTGGTATTACTGCTACAGATACAGCACCTCTTTCTGGAACATATCCGGCAACATGTAAACGAAGATACGGTTCTTTTCCTCTCCGCAATGAATTCAAACATGAGGTGGGTATAAGAATTCTTATTAAGAAAGTTATAGAGCTGTCCGCTCAATACGATATAGCAATGGTGCCTTTGTTTGCTTATTCTCATTTACACTACTTTAAACTTTTCCTTAGGAAGGAAAGAGGAGCAAAGATCGTAGATTCCCTTCTTAAAAAGATAGGTTTTGTTCTATACTGTTTTAACTGTTTGAACAGAGTGGTGGAAACTGATCATTTCAAGCTCAGGGAAACCTGCCCAATTTGTAGGAGTAGATTCTCCATAGGAGGTCCCATGTGGATAGGTGAACTGTGGGATAGGGAATTCACTCAATATCTGTGCGTAGAAGCTGAAAAAAGAGAAGAAATAAACAGAGAAACTAAAAAGATTTTATCCCTGATAAAGGAGGAAATGAGAGTTCCTACGCTTGGATTTTATACTCTTTCTAAGCTATCTCAAAAACTGCACATTCCTCAGCAACCACCCATAAAAAAAGCGGTTGAGTTTTTCCAAGGAGTGCGAACTCACTTTGAGGGAGATGGATTCCGAACCCTTCTATCCCATGAGGAAATTTTAAATCTTTCTGAAAAACTTAAACTGATTTTGGAGGTGGGAAATGAAACTTCTTCTTAGCTTGTTTGTCCTTCTGGAATTAGCAAAGGCACAGGATATTTTGGAAAAGGGTTATCAAGTTTACAAGAAAAACTGTGCCTCTTGTCATTTATTAAGTGTTCCACCAGAAAAAATGATGAAGATAAGAGAAGCAATAAAGTCAGGAAGCAAACCACCCATTAAAGCTCCTCCACTTGAAGAAGTATCAGCACGTGTTAAAAAGTTTTATCCTAAGGAAAAGGATTTCGTTGAATTTGTGGTGGACTATATAACAGAACCTTCTCAAGATAAAGGGGTGTGTTTACCTATGGCTTATAAAGTGTTCGGAGTTATGCCTCCGGTGGGTAAAACCATGAGTAAAGAAGATAAAGAAGCAGTAGCTCTGTGGCTTTACAGGAATTTCCACTACACATGGGAAGAGTTTATAGAAAAACACCCTCATCACTAAATGGTAGGCGCGGGGGGACTTGAACCCCCGACCTCCTGCGTGTCGGGCAGGCGCTCTCCCGACTGAGCTACGCGCCTTGAATTAGATTATTGTCCAGAACCCTTTAGCAGTCAAGAGCTTTTTTTTTATTCATTAACCACAGCGGCGGTTGTTGCACTCTTTAGTTGAACAAATTCGGTAACTACACTGTAAGAATCCCTAAGAGTGTAAAAAGCATCAAGTAAGTTTTTCTCAAAATTTCGCTCCATACTCTTTATCACGTAATCTATGTCTCTCATTTTTATTAAAGCTAACCCGGACCATTTTTCTTTTATCATGCCCACAGTTACGTTAAAGCGATTGAAAAAACTCAGGATATTCTCCTTATTGAACTTAGCCCCGCCGTCTATTAGAAGAACATCACTTCCCCTTAGTTTTCTAAGTCCTCTGTAAGCAGCAAAAACAGGGTTATCCCTTAAACTGTTTATCAAACACAGATCTGGAAATCTATCAAAGATATCTTTAAACTGAGAGCTTATAGAGGCGTAAATACTATCCACACCGACAGTTTTTTTAAGGATTTTAATATTATTTTCTAATTCTTGATACAATTTGTCTTTACCCTCTTCAAGCAAATCCGAATAGAACAGAAGAAGTGTTTTCATACTATAATTGTAAAGCAATTTCGGATACGTTTCATGGACTTTGATCTTAAAAGACGTTTACTTTTAAAAGTTTCTCCTCCAAGCGAAACAGATTCTACACTTTGGATACACTGTGCAAGTGTGGGAGAGTTTAACACAGTTAAGCCTGTATTAAGGGAACTGATTAAAGAGTTTTCCATAGTTCTCACTTATTTCTCTCCGAGAGCAAAGAAGTATATTGAAGCTGTGGAAGGATTTTACAACTGGTCTTTACCTCTCCCGCTGGATATCCCTTTCCTTATAAGAAGATTTGAAAATATTTTCAACCCCAAGGCTCTTGTAATTGTGGAAAGAGAGCTTTGGTTTTCCCTTATCAGATTTACAAGATGCAAAAAGATTCTTATAAACGCTTACGCTAAGGGCAACTTTATAGAGCGTTTGCTAATTCCGAAATATTCCCTTATACTGGCTAGAACAGAAAAAGATAAGGAAGTATTTCTAAAAGAGGGAGCAAAAAAAGTAAAAGTCTGCGGAAATCTAAAATTAGTTCAAGAAGAATTCCCAAGATTAGGAAAAAGGAAAATTAATGTTCAAGGTAAGATTTTAGTGGCTGGTAGCACTCACAAAGGTGAAGAGGAAAAAATATTAAGAATTTTCAAGGTTTTGAGAAAGGAAATCCCTTTGAAACTTGTAATAGCTCCAAGACATATAAGTAGAGCGGAAGAAGTGCTTAATATATCACGAAAAATGGGGTTCAGAAGCGCACTCAGGACATCTTATCAACAAGACTGGGAAGTTCTTGTATTGGATACCCTTGGGGAATTAAAGGATTTTTACCACTTAGCAGATGTTACCTTTGTAGGAGGAACCCTTATACCCTTGGGAGGACACAACCTATTGGAACCTGCATTTTTTGGAAAACCTGTTATTTTCGGAACTTACACAAGTAAAGTTAAAGATATTGAAGAGTTACTCATAAAAAAAGGTTACGGTTTTAAAATAAGATCCGAAGAGGAATTTACAAAAGTCGCACTCTATCTTTTAAAAAAAGGATTTAAACCTTCTGAAGATTTCACCGAACTTGCTCACAGAGTAAAAGAGTGCTACCTTTGGAACATTTTTTCAGAGCTTAAACAGCTTCCTTAGGAGTTCTTCAATTTCTTCTCTTGTTTGACGAAAAGAGTCCAATGAATCTGAAGGACAATCTACGAACCAACTCTCCCTTCTTTTATGGGATAGAACAAAATCACACTGTTTTCGTGCGGAGTCACCTATGGTAATCAGTATATCTATATTTTCATAAGGTATTTTATTTAAAGGTTTAGGATAAAGTTTCCTAAGGGGATATCCCTTTTCCTGAAGAACTTTAAAAGTAAGAGGATTCACTTCCTTTTTCGGTTCTACACCTGCTGAAAACACTTCGGCGTTGAGAGAAAGTTCTTTTACAATTTTCCGTGTTATAGATTCCGCTATTATGCTCCTGATAGCGTTACCTTTGCTGATAAAGGCTATTTTCATGAAAAGTATTTTATCACCCTGTAGTAAGTATCCCTTTGAGCAGGTATAAAACCCGCTCCTTTGATAGCGGATACTATTTCTTCAACTTTCGGAATGCTAACTTTAAATCCTGTAGAGGAAATTACGTTTTCTTCTATCATAACAGATCCTATATCGTTTGCTCCAAAGTGAAGGGCTACTGTTCCTATTGACATAGTTTGAGTAACATGGGAGCTCTGTATATTTTTAAAGTTGTCCAAGTAAATCCTTGAAAGTGCTAGAACTTTGAGATAATAAGAGGGACTCGCTGTATCCAAATGATCAAGAGCTGTGTTGCCTTTTTGGAAGGTCCAAGGAATGAAAGCTGTAAAGCCTCCTGTTTTATCCTGAATAGATCTGATTCTATCCAAGTGTTCTACTATATGTTCTCCTTTTTCCAAGTGTCCAAACATCATAGTAGCTGTAGTAGGAATACCTAATTCATGAGCTGTTAGATGAACTTCTTCCCACTCTTCAACACTACACTTTGCGGGAGAAATTCTTTTTCTTATTTCCTGTGACAGTATTTCAGCTCCGCCTCCTGGAATAGAAGATAATCCTGCTTCTTTCAATCTAAGGATAACTTCCCTTATACTGAGATTTTCCCTTTTAGCAATATAAACTATTTCAGGTGCAGAGAAAGAATGAATTTGAATTTGGGGAAACTTCTCCTTAACAGAAGCAATCATCTCCTCGTAGAAACTTAAAGGCAAATCCGGGTTTAAGCCTCCTTGCATCAGGAGAGTAGTTCCTCCCCAATTAACCAACTCCTTTACCTTTTCAAGGAGTTCTTCCTTTTTAAGGAGAAAAGCGTCTTTATCTGATTTATTTCTGTAGAAAGCACAGAACTTGCACTGAGACACACATATATTTGTGTAATTAACGTTTCTATCTATAACAAAGGTAACCATATTTTCTGGATTCTTTTCTCTTCTGATAAAATCCGCAAGTATGCCAAGTGTTAGTATATCCTTCTTCAGAAGGTAAAGGGCTTCTTCTGCGGTTATTCTTTTCCCTTCAAAGATTTTATCCTTGATTTTTTCCAAGGAAATATTTCCCGTCATCTTCCCAACTGTCTGCAGATTCTCAAATGAACATATAAAAGTTCTCCAGACAGTCCATCTGTTGACAGTTTTCTTACAGCATTACAACATTCTTTTACCACTTTATCCTCTTCTAATGATGGAATGCCCTTGAAGGTGTATTTATTTAAAACCTTAGAGCAGTCTATTACCCTTTCACCTGTATTGATAAGTCCTGTATAGACAAGTGATAATAGTATAAAGCTCAATGCCATTTCGGAAGTCCTGTGCCAGCGGGACTGTATCCTTCGGGAACACTGAAGAAGTTATCTTTTACCTTTTTCTTTTTAACAGAGCGAACCACAACGGTGCTTGACATATCCCCCACTGTTGAGGTTGACATTACTTGAACACCGTATTTATCTATAAAGTCCATAGTTATTGATTCTATTTGATTCATCATCTTTAAAACTTTTGGATTCTTGTTGATTTTAGGATCTTTTTTAGCTTCTCTGAAGAGATTTTTAAACCTTGTCTTCTCCGCTTCTTTAAGAATATTACTGTCTTTTGTTACCCACATAACCGTTTTTATAACTCTTCCTTGTTTATCTTTTATCGTTGCTACTACTTTTCTAGCTTTCCATTTACCTATTTTCTTAAATTCTTTTGTTACTTCTAATCCTTTTTCTTTGGTCTTTAACTTACACTCTTGTGTATTGCAATCTACAAGCATTGTAACAAAACCGAACATTACCATGTGAGCTGGGGTTTCCATTTTGAAATAGCTTTTGTTTTCGTGAAAGATTCTGTAGTTAATTATTTTTCCTTCCTTGTAAACTTGGAGATTCTCTTCTTTTTTAACTTTAGTCTTAGACTCTCCTCCATGAAAGGAAAAACCTTGAGAATGTCCTGAAGATACAGTTGTTTTTATCTCTTCAACTATTTTAACATAGCCCCTTGCTATATATTCCGTTATTTTCTGAGTGCTTTCTATCCCCATACCTTTTACATCAGCTTCTTTCTCTATTACAGTCACATTAACAGCAAAAATTACACTTATGTGGATCAGAAAGAGTAAAAAACCTATCATTTTCTACCTCCTTATTGGTAATCGTTAAAGTTTACCATTTTCATTATCTTCCTGTTCTCCGAAAAATATTTTTTCCGGATCTTCTTCTGTTTTCTCTACGCCAGCTGTAAGTAAGAAGTTCTCTAAACTACCCGCATCGGAACGAAGAGTTATTCTCTTTTTTCCCTGCGGAGTTTCCCATAAAACAGAGTAAGAATCTCCGCTTACTTCTACATCAGCTTCAAGCTTTTTAAAACCTCTTTTTTCCATTTCTTCGTAGAAGAGATCTTCAAATAGAAAAACGAAAAGGGGATAATCTTTTTTTATCTTTGAGGAATCTGGCACTGTATCTTCCAAGGAATTGAACACCTTAAGTATTGCGGAACTCAAAGCTTGACCGAAATCTTCTTTAGTAAGATGCTCTTCAGCCGCAAACCAAATTTGAAACCTGTCTTCATAGGATTTAAGTTCTACTTTAAAGAGTTTCATTTCACCACCGCCGATACAGGTATTTTTACAGGTTTAAAACGAAAACTGTGTCTAAGAGCCTTTTCTCTCCCCTCCTTTACAAGCTTCCTCAGATGGGAGGGAATGTTTTCTTCAAAGCTAAAGTTGTAAAGGAAATACCTTACACCCAGCTTGGGAAGAATATTCGTGGGTATAATGTAATGTCTGCTTTCATAAGAAAAAGTGAAAGGAAGGGTTGCAGGAGAGGGGGGAAGCACTACTTCTATAAAATCCCTGAATTCAACCTCGTCCTTTCCTTCAACGTATGCTCTAAGGGCTTTTAGAATAACCTTCGTCCCCGCACAGTTTTTTAGGAAAATCTCCATATCCACTATTCTATCTTTAAGTCCCCTGCGGTTAAAATCTAAGGATTTCCCTCCCTTATATCCGTATATAAATTCGGAATCGCTGAATAGATCAACTTTATACCCGTCCACAGAACTTGATTCCACTACTATTGTCGGTAGATAATCTTTCCCCTTTATATTCTCAAATAAAACCCAAACACAGGTTTTAGGAGGACTGGGTTCAACTCCCCTTACAGATACGTATCCCACTACTCTACCGGGTGGTATCATAGGGTTAGGACTTAAAACTTCTATATGCCCACAATAGTGAAATATCTTTAAACTTCCTCCCAAAGAGAGGTTTACAGCAAGCAGTGAAATTATTAAAAATCGCATTCTATACTTATGAAGATATTTCCGATTAAGAAGAAGAGGAACTTTTTTTTCTCACGCGGTAGAATTTCTTTTTTCCTACTTGCACCTTAATCTCTCCGTCAAGTTTTACCTTAAAGTGAGGATCCGTTATTTTTTCCGAATTTATTCTCAAACCTCCACTTTGTATTACCCTTCTTCCTTCGTTTCTCGAAGGAACGGCGGAAAGCTTAATAAGCAAATCTAAGGCGCTTAGTTCTTCTTCATTGAATTCTGCAAGCGGTGCATCTTCGGGGAATTCTTTTTTTGAGTATGTTTTCTCAAACCATTCCCTAGCTTGCTGTGAAGTTTCTTCTCCGTAAAACATTTCAACTATTAAACTTGCAAGGTGTTTTTTCGCTTCCATGGGATGCCATTCCTCTTTTATCCTTTTTATTTCCTGCTGGCTGTAGTCGGTAAGCAGTGCATAGTATTCCCACATCAGTTTATCAGATAGAGACATCAGTTTTCCAAATATAGTTTTAGGATCTTCCGTTATTCCCACGTAGTTACCGTAAGATTTAGACATCTTACGAACACCGTCTAATCCTACAAGAAGTGGAAGTGTTATACAAATCTGAGGTCTTTGCCCGAATTCCCTTTGTATATCCCTTCCTATTAAAAGGTTAAATTTCTGATCTGTTCCTCCCAACTCTATGTCCGCTTTTACAGCTACTGAATCATACGCTTGCAGCAAAGGATACAAAAACTCGTGAATGTATATGGGAGATCCTTCGGTGAATCTCTTTGAAAAATCTTCTCTTTCCAGCATTCTAGCTACCGTGTATTTAGCTGAAAGTTCAACTATTCCTTTTGTTCCCAATTTCTCTATCCAAGAACTGTTAAAAAGTAGGGTAGTTTTTTCTGGATCAAGGATCTTAAAGGCTTGCTGTTTATAAGTTTTCGCGTTTTCCAATACTTCTTCCCTTGTAAGAGGAGGTCTCGTTTCCCTCCTGCCTGTAGGATCTCCTATTGTGGCGGTAAAATCTCCGATTATAAGTATGACTTCGTGTCCCAAATCCTGAAATTGGCGCATTTTCCTTAAAAGAACCACATGTCCTAAGTGAAGATCGGGTGCGGTTGGATCAAATCCTACTTTTACACGAAGAGGTCTGCCTTCTTTCAATCTGTTGAGTAATTCCTCCTCTTCTATTATTTCTGCCGTTCCCTTCCTAAGGAGTTTAAATTGATCTTCAGCATTCATGGATTCTAATTATAAATTTTCCTACAGAATACAAGATAAGCTGTATGAGCTGTCATAGTGTCTTCCGGTCTAAATCTTTCAGGAACTGTTTTGTAGTATCTGTGGAAAATTTCAACAACTTCAATCCCTCCGAAGAGTCCTTTTATATTGCTTAAAAGATCTACCACCTGATTCGTCGTCGGCAATAGAAAACCTACAGGAGCGGAATTCTTTAAAACTCTGTGTAGTTTATCCAAGAAAGGAATAGGATCTTTGACATCTACAAAAGCGGAATCGTAAAACTCGTTCTTTATTTCCGCTTTTAAAAAATCTTCCAAATGGAATACAACGTTTTTACCTAATCCGAATCTTTCAAAATTACTTTTTGCCAGTTTGAAGAAATCCTCCACTACTTCATAAGTGTGAACTTCCCCTGCAAGTTCTGAAAGCACAGCGCACAATGCTCCACTTCCTGTTCCGAATTCCAAAACGCGTGTGTTCTTCCTTATACCCAGTTTAAAAGCTATATAAAAAGCGTCCTTCGGATATATTATTTGAGTTTTCCTTCTGAACCCGAGAAGAATAATATCTTCCAAGGTAGCCTTAAAGACTTCAAACTTTCCTACCCTTAATCCTTCGGGTTTATTCAGAAGAAAAGAGAATTTCAGAATATCCTTTTTAACATTCAGAGAACCTTTAGAATCCAAACGCCTTAGATACTTTTTGTCCTCATACCTGATAAGGAGCCAGTCTCCTTCTTTAAACATTAATCAACTTTTTATCTTTAAATATCTATCCACTTCCAAAAGATTAAAGATATCTTTTAAAGGTCTTAGATGAAATTCCAGCTCTTCTTGATGCTTTTGTTCTCCTATTTCCTGAGCACCTAAATCAAGTATAAAGCCCAACAAATTCATAAGTTTGTGTTCTTCTTCCTCACCGGGATTTTTTACAAGGCGAACCTTACCTTCCCAAAAACTTAAAAAGGGATACTTTACAACCTCTTGAAGAATCACTGTATTTATCTTTGTAGGTGCGTGTTTCATGAATATACTTAAAACTTCGTTTATCATAAAAATGTAAACAATAGAAGGCATGTTGTCCACTTTTTTGTAGAAAAACAAACTTAAAAAGTAAGGTTCTTCAAATTTAAGTGTATGAGAAGGTTTAAATATCCCTTCAGATTCCATTAAAGACATCACAAGATGTCCTTCCTTAAAAACCACAAAGATATCTCCTCTTCTTTGAGAGATCAGCAAAAGAGCATCTTTTTTATACTTACTTAAACCTAAAAACAGTTTACTTATCTCCATAAAGTTACTACTAACACTGTTTATATCCGGTTGAGACAAATAACGTATGGCAATGAATCTAACTATACTCTTATCTAAGGAAATTAAAGTCAACTCCGCATTCTTATCAGGGGACAGTAGAAATTCAAATATATCGTAATCCACAGGGAAAACAGCGAAAATATCTCCGTTTTCATAAAAGAGATTTATAGTATAAGTAGGAGCTGATATTTTTGCTATACCTGAGAACTTATTGTTCTTAAGACTTTCAAGAATTGCCACTATGTTAACTCTTCTTAAAGGAACACCTTCCATAAGGTAGTCTATTTCCAGATCACCACTACTTTTCTCTTCTCTGAATTCGTATATGTCCAGTTTTCCTTCCGTCAAAAGATCTTTAATTTTCCTGACTACTGAAACTACTGACTCTGCGGACAAAGAAATAGCTTCCACAAGGCTTTTTCCCTCAAAAAAACTTGCAAATCTGTCCGAAGCTTTAAAGATTGCATACGGAGATATCACTCTGTCAAGAACATCATCAAGTTCCCTTCTGACTATTGTTGCCTGTATCATAAGCTCATCAGCACTTACAGGATTCTCTAAAATCATACCTTTAACCTTTTCTTCTTCGTAAAAAGCAAAGAATCCTTCAGGATTTGATAACATTTGAGCTAAGCAATAAACAAGGAGATTGTAGCTGTTTACTTTTTCCCTGTTCAGCAGTTCTACATCACTGCGAAATTCTGTAACAGATCCTTCCTTTATTTTCATGGAAAGAAAATATCTGTTTACAAATAGCTCAAGAGTTCCCGATCTTCCCTGAAGTAATCCTGTGATTACGTCGTTTAAACTACGAGTATCGCCAATGTAACCGTAGAACATCTTAGTGTTTATCCTATCATTTTCCTGAACTTCTCCTTAAGCTCCTGAGCTATAAGATCAAAGGTTTCTACTACTCCCGTCCCCCTGATAGCTACAGCCTCAACCGTTTTTTTTCCGGGTATGTATACTTCCCTTTGTAGAGTTTCTAAAGGTAAAGCATCGGGGAGATCCCTTTTGTTGTATTGAATAACAACAGGTGTTTCTTCCAGTTCCTTACCGTAAGCTTTTAAATCTTGACTAAGAATTCCTATAAACTCTGCGTTTTCCTTGAGTTTTTTCTCGGAAGAGTCCACAACAAAGACTACCGCATCAACACCTCTCATTACCATTCTTCTGATGTCCTTGTAAATGTTTTGACCCGGTATTGTGTATATAGAAAAGGTAAGAGTAAAACCGTCCGTTTTTATTTTTTTTGTTATAAAGTCAAATACCAGTGTCCGTTCTCCTTTGGTATCAAAACTAAGTAGATCAAGGCCACTCTTTTTGGCAAGCTGTTCTATATTTGTGGTCTTTCCCGAAAGTGCTATACCGTGATAAACAACTTTGAATCTCACAATTCCCTTTGATGAATCAACAATCATCTTAACTCCCTCCTTTTACCCTCAATTTATTCCATTCAAGACAGTTAGAACAGAGGGGAGAGTATTTTTTGAATTCCTTACCACAGGCACTGCATTCCCACAGGTAAAGCAGAAGAGCAATTTCCTTCCCACACTCTTTTGCTTTTTCATTTCCTAAATCGGTTATAAGTTTTATCGGTTCTCTTAAGCTTTCTTTTAGTTCTTCAAGCTTTTCATACATTCCTACGCTTAGATAAAGAAGAGCCATTACTTCTTTTTTTATACTTTTTTTGTTTTCTTCTGCAATTTCTAATATCTCCGGGTTAAGAGCATTTTTCTCTATGAGAATCGTGAGAACTTCGTTCTGAATTCCCTCAGTGAAAGCTCGGGAGAAACTCTTCTTTCTTCTTTTATTATCCTGAATAGAGGAAAGAAAGGCAAGAGAAGTGGGAGTAGGAGGTAATTTTTCTACTTCAGTGATGGATTCCTCTCCTTTGACTTCTGTTAGAAGAGTTGCTAAAATTCTCTTTTCATTATCTCGCATGTTCTTTTCGCTGTCAGAAATTATGCTTCTTTGAAGTTCAAGAGCCTTTTCTCTTTCTCCTTTTAGAAAATAAATACTCCTTAAAAGTTTCCTTGCCTTGAGATTTTTCCACTGCTTTCCAAGGGCTTTCTCAAGCAGATCTTTTGATTTTTCCAAATCTTCTCTTAGCAGAGCTTCTGCAAGAGCGGTCTCCGCTATCCCTTCTTTATACTTCTCGGTTTTCAATGAAGGTATTTTCCCAAGTGCTTTTTGAACGTTAACTACTAATGGAGTTATCTCTTCATTGTTCAGAAGTTTAGACAGTTCAGTTTCTGCCTTTGAAGGGTATCCTTTCCACATATAGGACAATCCTTTCTTGAGTTTTTCCGTATAACGTTTCCAGCGCAGACTTTTTATTTCGGAAAGCATAAAAGCTATTAGAAAACCTGCTACGAAGCTTATGAGTATTGCTAAGAACAAGGGCATTTCCACGGAGTATTGGAAAAAGACAAGCTTAACCCCCTGCAGGTTGTAGTAAGCGAAAATAAGAGCTAACAACAGGACAGATACAAAGATAAAAATTCTTAGCACTATCATATTTCAAGCCTCCTTGCTTCTGACCATATCCACTCTATCCTATAGTGATCTCTCCACTCAGGAGTGAATATATGGATCACAATGTCCAAAAGATCTACAAGTATCCAATTTCCAAATTCCATACCTTCTACGTGATCTACGGTGTATCCCGCTTTTTGAACTTCTTCAATAAGATGTTTTGCTATCGCCTTTGCGTGGGTAGATGAATTAGCGGTGGTTATTATGAAGAAATCCGCTATATTTGTCAGGTTAGAAACGTCCAGTATTACCGTATCTTCCGCTTTCTTACTTTCCAACACTTTTTTTAAAAATATCAGCTTTTCCATTCTTTCTCTCTTACAAGTCTTTCAAGATCTTTGTAAAGGGGAGTCTCTCCGTAAACTTCCTTAAATTTTGCAAGAGCGGAGAGAGCTTCTTTAAGAGAATTCTCTTTTATTTTCTCCCATCGGATTATTTCCTTTTTGAGAAATGAAATTCTTCTTTCAATAGCTTTCCTTTCTTCCTCTGTTGCAGATTTGAGTTTTTTTTGGGTTTTTGTAAGAAGATCCATAATCTTTTCTTTCTCTCTGCGCACTTGACTCTCAACAAAGAGAAGGCTTTTTATATATCTGTAAAACACTTCCTCTTTAGAAATGTATTGGGAAAAGTTCAACATAAGTTCCTTATATCTCAGAGCAGCGGAATAGGTATAACCGTAGTCCTCATAGAACTTGGCTATCAAAAATTCATGCTGTGCTATTTTACGGTAGGCTGTTTCTATAAGTTTATTTACCTTAGGAGTATAAGGGCTGTTAGGAAACTTGTTAATAAATTCCTTGCCTTTTTCTATAGCTTTCCAAGTGTATTCTTGATCCCTATAAGGATCAGGTGAGACTTTTATGTAGCTATCAACAAGCATGTAAAAGGCTTCTTCTGTTCTTGCCAGCTTAGGATAATAAAAAATGTAGTCTTCAAGAGCCACTATAGCGTTAACGTAATCTTCATCTAAGTAGTAACTTTTCCCTAAAAGGAATTTAGCTTCTTCAATCTGGGAAGGAGTTAAATAGTCCATAAATTTAAGAGCTTCTTCAAAATCCCATGTAGCTGTGCCGTAATCCCCTTCCTTGAAAGCTTCAAGAGCAGAGGAGTAAAGTTCCTGAGCCTTTTCCGCTCTTTCTTCTTCAGAAAGCTTAGCACAACCTGAAAGAAAAAGAAAAGCTACTATAAAAGCTATTTTCACACTTACACTCACCCGGTAAGAAGTATTTCGTAATAGTCCAAAGGAACATTGCATTCCACTTTGAGAGCTATCCACTCTTTTAGATTTCTCGCTTCCAATAGCCTTTCTACTTCTTCCCTTAATAAGGGATTGATCCTTAACTCCATATACCTTCCTTTAAAGTAGCTTATCTCTTTTTCTATCTCGTATAGAACTACTTCCCTGCTTTTAACGTAACCCTTACCCTTGCAAGCGGGACAACAGGAAGACAGTGCTTGTGTTACACTGGGGGTTTCCTTACGACGGGTTAACTCAAGAAGTCCGAGTTGTGTTATACCGTAGATATGAACCTTAACACCCTCATCTGCGAAGAGTTCTTTCATTTTTTTTACCAGAATTTCTTTATTTTTGCGATCCTTCATATCTATGAAGTCTATTATCACTATACCACCTATATCCCTTAGCTTTATGTGCTTTGCAATTTCCTCTGCCGCTTCAAGGTTAGTCCGCAGTGCGGTTTCTTCAAGGGTGTCTCCACACACAGAACCGCTGTTGACGTCTATTACTGTCATAGCTTCTGTTTCTTCTATTATTATGTATCCACCGCTCTTAAGCCATATATATCGGGCGAAAATCTTAGCTAATACTTTGTCCAGACCGTATTTTTTAAAATAGTAACTTATATTCTTTATGTATCTTATCTTATTGATCAGTTCTGGGAAGTTACTTTCAAGAAAAACCATCAACTCACCCCAAAGATCTCTGTCGTCTATAATTATTTCACTTATATCGTGCCAGTTATCCCTTATTATTTGAGCGTATAAGGGAACTTCTTCATAGACCATTCCAGTTTTTATACCGCTGGCTTTTTCCTTTATAGCATTCCATTTTTTTCTTAAAGTGTTGAGTTCCTCAAGGAGGATACTGTCCTTTACCTTCTCTGCAGAGGTTCTTACAATTACACCTTCCCCGTTGAGATTTTTCTCAAATAGCTTTTTGAAATGTATTTTTAGATCGTTGTTTCCAATCTTTGATGAAATAAACACTTTATTCCCTGTAGGTAAATACACAAGGTATCTGCCGGGAATGCTTATCCTACAGGTAACTTTTCCTCCTTTATCTTCCGTGGGTTCTCTTTTCATCTGAACTATAAGATCATCTCCCACTTCTGGCAAGCAACACATTTCTCCGTTCTCGTGTTGACTTTTAAGAGGCAAATAAGCTTCCTTATCCAAACCTATATCTAAGAATGCTCCATCAAGGTTTTTTGCCAGTCTTTTAACTTTTCCTTTAAAGATACTGCCTACTAATCTTTTCTCTCCCCTCCTTTCAACTTTTATTTCTGTTATCGCTCTATCCTTTAAAAGAAAAGAAAGAGTCAATGTTCTGCTGGAGGATATAATTAGAACTACTTCCATTAGTGAGATATTTTAAAGTATTTTTATAAAATGCTCATCGGTCTAATAGCTGGTAGTGGAAAACTTCCTGAGATTTTCAAAGGGGAAGCTGTTCGTAGGGGATTTAAAGTAGTTTCCGTGGGAGTTAAGGATATTACAGATATGAAAACAGACGAAGTGTTTCCACTGGGTAAGGTGGGAAGTGTTTTAAAGTTTTTCAAAAAAAACAGAGTTTCCAGTATTGTCATGTTGGGTAAATTTGAGCATAATTTGCTCTTTTCTAATTTTTTGAATTTTGATATGCAAGCTCTTTCCATTCTACGAAGAGCCAAGGACAGAAAACCGGCAAGTCTTATAAAAGCGTTTATAGATTTCTTTGAAGAGAAAGGATTTGAATTTATTGATCCCAGTCCTTTCCTTGAATCTCTTTTAGCGGAAGAAGGAATCTTAAACAGAATAAAACCTTCCGAAAAGGCTTTTGAAGACGGTATATTCGGATTTCCTCTTGCAAAAGATATAGCAGAAATGGATATAGGACAAACCTTAGTTGTAAAGGATAAGTCCGTAGTAGCTGTTGAAGCTATGGAAGGAACTCAAAAAACCATAGAAAGGGCTGGTAAAATAGCAGGTAAAGGTATTCGGGTAATTAAAGTAGCAAGGAAAAAACAAGATTTCAGAATAGATGTTCCCGCTGTGGGACTTGATACACTAAAGGTTATGAAATTAGCAGGTGCTGATGCTCTTTTCTTAGAAGCGGGTAAGGTATATATAATAGAAAAGTCTGTATTCCTTCGGCAAGCTGATAGGTATAAAATTTCTGTAATAGGGTTGAAATGAAACACGATTGGGAATCTTACAAGGAAAAAGTTTACGAACTGAAAGGATTGCTTAAAAACGTAAATAAGGGAAGCAATGTTGATGTTGATGTTCTTATTCCCTCCGACAAGGATTACAGCTCTGAAAAGGGAATTCCTTATGTTCGCATACGCTATTACATAAACGATCACTTTCAAGAAAGGAAAATAGAGCTTTACGAACATTATCTCAAAAGAGATTTGGAAGATCTTATGAATTTAATAGAACACTTTATACAGGAATTTGAAATGGAAATTGATCAAAGCCAATACGGTGGAGGTTAAAAACGCAAAAGGAGGGGTGGCCGAGCGGACGAAGGCGGGGGATTTGAAATCCCTTGCAGGGTTCTAAGCCCTGCCGTGGGTTCGAATCCCACCCCCTCCGTAATTCTGTGCCAGTTTTAAAAATTTCTATCTGAGCCGATATAGATAACTGACTGAAAATTCAAAGGAGGTGTCAGCCATGGCTCTGAGAATTAACTTTAACTATTCAGCGGCGGTTACTCACACCGCCCTGAGGCAGAATGAAAGGCTTATGAACAAATCTCTTTTAAGATTGTCCACCGGACTGAGAATCTTGAATGCCGCGGACGATTCCGCAGGGTTGTTCATTGCGGATCAGCTTGCCCTTGTCTCCGCCGGTCTTGAACAGGGTAACAGGAATATTCAAACGGGAATATCAGCTCTTCAAATAGCGGAAAATTCAGCGGGACAGATCTACAACAGACTTAAGGAAATCTACGTGAAAGCGGAAAACGCTGCCAATGATATCAACGATCCCAACGCAAGAGCTGCGCTTCAGAGAGAGATAAGTAATCTTGTTGATGCTATTCAGAAGATAGGAACGGATACGGAGTATAACGGAATAAAGCTATTAGATGGGACATTTGCAGGCAAATACATTCACTACGGTCCGAGAAAAGATCAGGTGATTAATGTTTCCATTGGTGATTTAAGAGCAACAGCACTGGGAGCTTATATTGCAACAGGCAACGGCGCTACGAGTAATGTCACGGCAGCCTACGCTACAGGAGGCACTCTTGCAAATCTAACTACTAATCTTGGAACTAATTTTGTCTTTGCTAACGGTGAATACGTGAAAGTAGCTGGGGTGAGTGTGTATTCCAATACTTCGGCAACCAACTACCTTGTTGACGCTGCGACTTTAGCAAACAATATAAATTCAGACACAACAATGCAAAAACTCGGTATAGAAGCCACAGCGAAGAACGAGAGTGTTGCGAATGCATCTTATAATACAAGCACGGTTGTGCAAGTTACAGGAGCTGTTGGAACTACAGCAACAACTGTTTCGGTAAGCTTGAACTTCTACATAGGTGACGGGACTAAAACATTTACAGTAAATCTTGGGACTATAAACCTTGATTCCGGAGGCAATGAAACCTCTAGAAACATAGCCACTCTTGATGATCTTGTTAATAGAATAAACACTCAAGCAGGAGCTGTTAACGCACCTATAACTGCGGTTAACGACAATGGAAAACTTAAGCTTGTAACTAACAACGGTGAAACAATAGCAATTGAAGCAAGTATAACAGTTACAGGTGATGCTTTTTCAAATGCCACTGTTAATTTTGATCAGCTCATTCAGTTTAGCGCCGATGCAACTACAAGAAGTGCTACTCTAACCACTACAAATCCTTATGCAGCTGTTGCCAAGGTAGGTAAGGTTGATATAGCAGGAACAGACAGCTTCCTAATTGAATATTCTGGGGTAAGCGGTACTACTGCAGGAAACAAGGGACTTGACTTTCAAGTTGCTTCTGGAACCAACGTCGGAATACAAAATCTTTACTCAATAGATGTATCTACTAATGCAAATGCGGAAACAGCACTTCTGATTGTTAAAAAGGCTGTTCAAAGAGTAGATAAGATTCGTTCTCAAATTGGTGCGGTGATGAATAACCTACAAGCTATATACGACGCTCAAAAAGTGGCTCAGGACAACACCAACGAAGCGGAAAACGTCATAAGGAACGTGGACTTTGCCAAAGAGATGGCAACCTTCACCACAATGCAAATAAGAATGCAGTCCAGTATAGCCATGCTTGCACAAGCGAACACCCTGCCCCAGTTGGTTTTACAGCTTCTGAGGTAATTTAATTTAGGAGGGAAGGCTTGTCCTTCCCTCCGCCTTGAAAGGAGTGCCTGCCATGAGAATTAACGGGAGCGGTTCGGAAGTTGATCTTGAAGTGATCAGGCAGGCAAGCAAACAGATAGAACTTGTCCAAACAACGGAGGGGATAAAAAGACAGATAAAAAGAGAAGTTAAGCAAGATATAAAGGAAACCGCACCCAGTAGAGAAGAACTTCAGCGCCTAATACAGGAAATCAGAAGAAAACTTGATTACTTGAATAAGTATTTGAAGATAGACATTGACGATCAACTGGAGATACCTGTAGTCAAAATCTTTGAAAGAGATACCAATAGACTCATACGACAGATACCTCCTGATTATCTTCTTGAATTGATGAAAAAAATAGATCAGATGCTAGGTGTTTTGCTCAGTGAGAGGGTATAGCAATGGCAGGTGAACTTTACATTTCCGGAATAGCGGGAGTAAACTTTGACGGAGGGGCAATAGTAGATCAAATAATGCAACTCAAATCTATTCCTATAAAGAAACTTCAACAGGAAAAAGCATTCATTCAAGCGAAGCTTTCTTCCCTTGCAAACTTGTCCGAAGGAATAGAAAGTTTTCTCTCCCTGTTTGAGAATTTAAACGTTGAAGAGCTGTTTACCTATAAAAAAGCGGAAGTTTCCAACAGTGATATCCTTGACGCTACCGCTGATCAGAATGCACCTGATCTTTCCTTTTCAGTTACCGTTAACAGATTATCACAAATTGAAATGAGGGTTAGCAACGGTGGTTTTTCTGATCTTGGAGGAACTTTTGCTTCTTCGGGAACACTAACTATAAGCTACGATACCGGTTCCGGGGTTGAAAGTTTTAACGTAGACTACAGTGCAGGTCAAACTCTTGAGGATTTAGTTAACACTATAAACAACACACAGAGTAGAGTTAAAGCTTCCGTTTATTATGACGGTTCAGCTTACAAATTAATGCTTTCAGAAGCCGATGCAGGAGCTTCTACAGTAGAAACGGATACAGCCGGAGGAATTTTTGCTATAAACGTTTCCGGTCTTCCTTCTGAACTCGGAACGGATCTGGACACTCTTCAAAATGCTCAAAATGCAGAGATAGTAATAGGTTCCGGATCCCCCATAACAAGCCCCTCTAACAGTTTTGATAATGTAATAAGCGGTATAACTCTGAAAGTGAAAAACACTGGATCAACCACTGTAACCGTCAGTGATGATAGTTCCCAGATAGTTTCCTTCTTAAATAACTTTGTGAAAAATTACAACTCTACGGTGGAGTTAGTAGATTCTATAACAAAGGGAGAAGGAGCAGTTTTTAAAGCTGATTACACCATAGGAAGTTTAAAAACAGGTATAACGGACAGACTTGATCCTTTAATAGATCTGGGAATAATAGATTACGGAAGTGAAACCGGGAAAATAAATCTCAGAACCGATAAACTCACCGAACTTCTCAGTTCCGATCCTGAAAGGGTAAAGGAAGCTTTAACAAAACTTAGAGATTCTTACAAAAGTTATTTATCAACCCAAAAAGAGTTTTTCGGTAGTTTTGAAAAGACATACTCTGACAGAATAGAAAGAATAGAAGAACGCATAGGAGAATTAGCTCAGAGATTGGCTCAAGAGGAGAGAGTTTTAAGATTAGAATACGCTCGCTTGGAAGCCTTTATAGCACAGGCAAATGAGCTGAGGGAGAGATTAAAGCAGTTTATAGTAACACTTTCTGAAATGACAAAAGGAGGTGATAAGTAATGAGTCCCGCAGAAGTTTACTTGAAAAATATGGTAGAGAATGCAAATCCTATTCAGCTTTTGCTAATGCTTTACGATAAAGCTCTGGGATGTATAGAAGATTCCATAGAAGTCATAGAGAAAGGACTAAATAATCCGCAAAATGTAAAGAGAAAAGCAGAGAACTTGACAAAAGCTATGGATATACTTATAGTTCTTAAAAGCTCCTTAGACTCTAAAAAAGGACAAGAAATAGCGGGAAATCTTGACGAAATATACGAAATTCTTATAAATGAAATTGTAAGAGCTAATATGAAGAACGATGTAGAAATCTTGAGAAAGATAAAAGTTATTCTTGAAGAACTAAGAGAGGCTTGGGAGGAAGCAGAAAAGAATGTATTCAAAAAAGAGGAGGTAGTTTTAAAATCAGATGAATAGAAATCTGAAAGATCTTTTATTAGAATGTGAGATGCTTTTGGAAAAGGAAGATTTTGACACTCTGATCAAGGTATTAGGTGAAATTAATTCAGAAGAGATCAATAATTTAAGTAAAGAGGAATACGAAGAAGCTCTCAAAATAATAGAATTTCTCATAGAAAAAGCGGAAAAAAAGAAACTCGGTATAGCGGAGAAGCTTATGAACTTTCAGCGCTTTCGTGGATATTTAAAGTAAAAGAACTTCAACTTCTTCCCCTTTTTTAAGCTCCTTAACACCTTCGTAAATTATCATATAGCTGTTTGCTCCAACGTAAGAAGAAAGCATGTGGGATTGTTGCTTTTTGGCAGGTTTACATAAAAGAGAACCGTTTTCAAACCATAACCTCGCCCTTGCAAACTCTCTTCTCTTAGCATCTCTTCTAACATAATCTTCCGTTAGAATTGCTTTTATCTTTTTCTTAAATATATCTTGCGCTCCTTGCATTTTTCTTATAGCGGGATATACCAATAAATCAAAAGCCACAGCACAAGAAACAGGATTACCCGGAAGACCGAAAAAAAGACCCTTCTTCCCAAAAGTTCCAAAAAGAACAGGCTTTGCAGGTTTTATTCTGAGCTTATGGAATTTCACTTCAATTCCCGCCTTTTCCGCTAAAAAACGAACGTAATCTTTATCTCCCATAGACACTCCACCAGTAGTTATGAAAATATCGTAGTCGTAACACTTCTTTAAGGCTTCCAGAAGTTCTGTAGGATCGTCCGGCACTATTCCTAAGAGATAAGGGTTTCCACCAGCAGATTCCGTTAAACTCCTAAGCATATGATGGTTAGAACTGCGAATTTGTGATATTCTATTGGAAGCCTCTCCTAACTCTAACAATTCATCTCCCGTGGAAAGTATCCCTACTCTCGGTTTTCTATAAACTTTAACAACGCTTTTGTTCACTCCACAGAGTAATCCTATTTCATAACCACGAAGTTCCGTTCCCTTAGAAAGAACCAGTTCCCCCTTTTTTAAATCCTCTCCCTTCAATCTAATATTTGCACCTTTTTTAAAAGGTTTTTTAATGAATACAAATCCTTCTTCCTCCGAAGTGTATTCTACTGGAACTACAGTATCAGCTCCCGCAGGCAGAGGCGCTCCTGTGAGTATTTTTACAGCTGTTCCCTTTTCTACCTTTATACTGCTCTCAACACCTGCGGAATATTCTCCTATAATTCTGAGCTTTACAGGGCTTTCTTCAGAAACTTCTTTTATATCTTCACTCCTTACAGCAAATCCGTCCATTGCAGAATTGTCAAAAGCAGGTTTATCTGTATCGGAATAAACGTCTTCCGCTAAAATACAGCCTGTAGCTTCGCCTATGAATAAAACTTCCGTTTCAGGTGGTGGAATGTGTTTTAAGACAATGTCAAGAGCTTCCTCCACAGGTAAAAGTTCTGACATTTTAGTCCTCCAAATGCTCTTATTATTTTATAGAAAACTCGCGGGCTACGCCTGCAGAAGGCAGTTTAAAATATTAGGCGATGAAAAGCCTGAGATGCTTGACCATAGTTTTAAACAACCTCCCACCTGAATACGAAATTGTCCTCGGGTATCTCACATACCACTCAGGTAAACTCTACAACCAGGCACTGTATCTTCTCAAAAACAAGCTCGCTAAAGTCAATATGTTTGAACTCTACAATAAACTTAACTCCTCAATTCACCTCAAAGCCCTCTATCCCTATCACCATGAAGTTTCCGGAGTTTGGGTCTATCACCATCACCCTATTTCCTGAGTATTCTCTGTTTTCCATTTCGGGTTCGTAGATTATGTGAAGCTCAAACTCCTGCCCTTTAGGGACTATCTGGATATTCCTTATGAGTTTCTCTTTCAGCTCAAGTCCTGTTTCTATCCAGAGGTATTTAACGTGTATATTATGTTTTTCTCTCAGCCACCTTCTCAGTTCCTTGGACAGGGACAGCCTTATCTTGGTGCCTATCACTTTAAAGCCCGTCCTGTCGTAGGTTATGGTTCTGTGGGGTTTTCTCTTGGGTCTGAACCTGGGAGGTTTTATCTCCTGTCCTTTGAATTTCTGAGGGTTTTTGAGGTATTCAAACCAGTTTTTGTAGGCTCTTACAAGCTCATCAAGGACTATTTGAGCTGTTCTTGACTGGAGGGTATAGGCAGGAGTAGGGGCGGTGTGAACTCGCCCGTGGTGGTAAGGCACCCCTTAGCGGGTGCAGTCCCACCCGAAGCTCCGCATCTCTGATGCGGGGTAGTTCACATCTTTACATGCTCAAATAACTTATAGGGGGAGATAGGACAAGTGTTCTTATTCCAAAGTAGAAAATGCCTAATTTAAACTTATATCTCATTACTATTACGCTGTAAGCACCCGGATCATCAGCAGCAAATAAAACCCGTCTACGGGTGTAAATGCCTATTCTTTCCTTATCCTTATATAGGAATACAAGAGGGTTTTTCATATCAGCTTCTACTACTAAATGGAAAGGGAAAAAGGTAGCTTCCCCCGGCAGATAAAAACTTCTTTCCGAATAACCGAAAATTTTTATCTCTTTATCTTCAAGGAAAGCGACAGTTTCAAAGAATATGTCAGAAGGCAAAGTTTCTCCAAGTGAATCTCTTGAAAAGTATACATTCTTCCCTTTGCTTAGAATACAGTTGTAAGAGGGAATATCAATCCCAAAAAAGGTTGTAAGAATAATCCTACCCCTATGGGATACAACATAACACTCCGCAGGTATTTCCCAGTTAAGCCGTGTAAGAACTCCGTCCGCTTGGGATCTCGTCAGAGTTTTAGGCACTACCTCAAAAAGGTAGTGGATTACGAACAAAGTTAAGGGTAAATTTTCCCCTAAAAGCACACATTCTTCAGGAAGCTTAGGCTTCGGGATAAGCTCACTCCCTACCTTTTCAGGGAAATCTCCTAAAGCGAAATCAAAACCTTTTTCTTTCAAAGTCTTCAACAGATTCTTTATACTGCCAGCGTGACCGGAGAAGGAACTCCTCACATCATAAGCGTAAGTGTAATTGTGTAAAAAAGGATAAGGATAAAGCTCCTTTAAAGAATAGCTTGTGTAAGGGACAAGTTTTACCGGTATTATTTGATAAAGAATAACACCCCACAGATATACAGAGAAGCAAATTCTAATAGCCTTGCGGATATTCATTGAACCTTCCTGTAAAGTTCTTGAACTTGTATATAAAAAATCGTTTTATCTGTTTTCCTCTCCAGTGAATTTTCACTTCTTTAACAAGTTCATATTCACTGAAGTGTTTTTTTACACGGGGTGGCGGTTTATAATCCGATACAAAAATAGCTTCCTTCCCTTTAAAATTTTTAACACCTTCTTTCCAAAGATAATACTGAGTTCTTCTACCCATGTGGAAAACATAAGTTCTTGGATTTCCTTTAACGTAGAAGGCAAGTTCAGCGGATATTTGATAAGCGGTAGAAAAAATTAGCTCGTTTCCTTTGTAAATTTTACTAACTTCTTTCCCCAATTTTTCCCAACCTATCATAATCTTTACTGGATCTCTTTGAGGTGGTAAGAGAAAGCTTAGACCTATCCTATCTATGAGCGGTGTAAAATGTAGTAGAATCACTAATCCTGTGCAGAAAAAAAGGATTAAAAAAGTCAAAAATCTACTTACAAAGAAGAACTTATAAGTGTAAAAAGCTATGAGTATAGAAGCTGTAAAGTATCCGAATCCGCTCCAGTTAGCGTAAACTTCCTTTCTAAAAGAGAGTATTAAAAAGAAAAGAAAAACCGGAAGAGAGTAAACAGTCAAAAAAACATGTATTTTGTCTTTCTCTTTAAAAGCCTTCCACCAACCGTAGAGAAGAAAGAAAAAGGGAAAAAGGGAAAGTAAAAGCAACTGCCCTCCTAAAAATTCTAGGAAGGTATCCCAATTCGGGAATTCAGCTCCTTTATCCGCAAGAGAAGATACGTGCTTAAAAGATACAAAATCGTTACGTATATTCCAAATTAAAACAGGAAGTGATATAAGAACAGCGGGAATAAGGGAAGCGTAAGGTTTAAGAGAGAAGAGAATATCTCTTCTGATAAGAGTCATATACAAAAGTGTTAAAGGAAAGAGAAATACAGCGGGATACTTACTTAAAAAAGCAAATCCTGCTGATATACCTACAAGTATCCACAAAAACAGAGAGTTTTTTTCAACAGCTAAGTAGATAAGTATAACACTTAAAGACCAGAAAAAGAGAAAGGGAGCATCTGTAGTCATCAAAAGGGAATTTATTGCAGTTCCTACAAATAGATTCGGTAAGAGAGAAGAGATAAGAGCCATTCTTTCATCAAAAAGTTTTTTTACGAAAAAGAAGGTTATGACGGAGAGCAGGAAAGAAAGAACAATTGGTGTGATTCTCACACCTATTTCAGTATTACCAAAAAAACAAGAAGTTATGTAGTTCATATAAGCTACCATTGGTGGTTTAGAGTAATAGCTCCAGTCCAAATGTCTAGACCAGTCCCAGTATTGAGCTTCTTCAGGGGAAAGATCTATAGGATAAAAAAGGACGTATATAATTCTGAATAAAGCCAAGACTGAATTTATCAGTAAAATTACAAGGAAAAGATTCATATCCGGGATTCTTCACCCTTAAGAAGTCTGTCTATGTTGGATCTGTGTTTGTAAATTATAAGAGCGCAGGTGAATATAGCCATCAAAACCAAGTGATCTGAAAATCCTCCAAAGAGGAAAAGAACAGGCACAGCAACAGAAGCACAAAGAGAAGCGAGAGAAACATATCTCTTCCAAGCAAGAATAACTGCCCAAAGTAGAAAAGCAGTAAAAGCCACTGATGTAGATATGGCTAAGATAACTCCAAAAGCAGTGGCTACTCCTTTTCCTCCCCTGAAGCGGGAAAAAACAGAAAACATGTGTCCCATAACAGAAGCAATTCCTGTTAAAGCTACTACCGCACTTTCAATTCCGTAGAAGGACAAAGCCATTGAAACTGGTATAAAACCCTTCAGCATGTCCAGAAGGAATACGAGAATAGCGTATTTTTTACCCAAAGCTCTACCAACGTTAGTAGCACCTACATTTCCACTTCCTATTTGCCGCAGATCAACTCCTTTGAAACGCGCAATTATTTCTCCGAAAAGAATAGAACCCAGGAGATAAGAGAAAATTACAAGTATAAACTTTTCCATTAGATTAAATTATATTAAAAAACAACTTTGCCCAGTTGAAAAATGTTTAATTACCGTTAAATTAACAGAAAATATAAATCTTGAATTAACATTACTCAGTAAATAAGATTAGAAGCGATGAAAAGATTTTTAGTATTAATTTTAATTTTTGTAATAACTCTAACTTATGCAAATGAGTTGGATAGATTGGTAGAATTTACATTAAGGAATAATCCAGCTATAAAATCCTATAAAAATTTAAAAGAGTCCTATCTTTACAAAGAAAAATTTCAACTATCTCTTCCCAATCCTCAAATTGGAGTAGGATTAACCAATTTAGATACTAAGGAATTCTTACCACGGCGGGAAAACCCCATGAGTGGAATTTCTCTGTTTATATCACAGAAGTATATCCTGCCAATTAAGAGAGAAAAAAGTGCTGGTGTATTCGGACAAAAAGCCCTTAAAGTTCTCACACAAGAGGAAAACTACAAAAAAGAGTTAATCCGCAGAATTAAGGAACTTTATTGGGAATTTTCCTACTCTTTTGAAATGGAACAAATTGCCAAGGACATGGAAAGGGAAATAAAGGATCTGATAACTATTACTGAAGAAAAATACAGATACGGCAAAGCACTTCTTTCCGATCTTATACTGTTAAGAGTTGAACTTTTAAAGGTAAAAGAACTCCTTTTTAAAGCTCAAAAGCTTAGAGAAACTACTCTTAGTATGATAAAAGCCCTTGCAGGAGGAGATCCTGAACTTAAAGGAGATAAACTTGTCATGGTTTCTTTTCCGGAAACATTTGATCCTGAAAGGAATGTTAAAGTAAAACTAATAAAGGAAGAACTAAAAATTATAAAGAGGGAAATAGAAAGAGCTGAAGTGGAACACTATCCCGACATTTTTCTCTCAGCGGGTTATACAGTCCGTCCCCAATTGCCAAATCTTCTTACTTTCAGGGCTGCTTTAACGATTCCCTTATGGAAGAAAAAAAGGGAAGATTTACTTGTTCTTGAAAAGAAGGAAAAATACAGGGCAAAACTTTTTGAGCTTGAAAATGAAAAGCTTAAAGTTACAGGGGAATTTTCAGCTCTTGAAGCTTCTTACAAAGTCACTTCCGAAATTCTAAAAACGGTTAGCAGAGAAATAGAGGAGAAAACTAAAGAAATAGAAGCTTTGCTAATAGCATACGAATACGAAAGAACAGATATTAGGGATATACTTAGAGCTTACAGGATTCTGTGGTCTCTTGAGTTTGACAGGGCAAAGTTGATAAAAGAATTAAATCAAATTGTCGCTAAAGCGGAGGCTCTACAATGAGAAAGGTAGGTGTAATTATCACGGCTGGAGTAATCTTTATCATAGCTCTAAGCTTTTTCTTTATTAAAGGTAGAGATAGCACCTATAAAGAAGTTATAACCTTTGAACAAAAAGGGATAAAAATTACCATTCTCTCCGCAGATGGTAAGATAAAACGTGGACATAATAAGATAAAGATACTAACCGATCCTCCAAAAAAGTTAAAGGAATTTTACTTTTACATGCCACCCATGCCCGGTATGGACGAGATGAGAGATGTTGCTCGTTTAAAAGAAGTATCAGAAGGGACTTATGAAGGCGATCTTCGTCTGAGTATGGAAGGTCCGTGGCAGATAAAGGCTGTTTTTGAAAAAGAAACCGTTGCAAAGGACGTTTTTGTGCCTCTTCATAAGGGGAGCTTGGCAGCAGATACAGGAGCACCTGCTTCTGATACAGGATATATAAAAGTAAAACCGGAAAAACTCCAACTTCTAGGAGTTGTAACAGAAGAAGTTAAAAGAAGAGAACTTATTAAAAGCTTTTCAACGGTAGGATACATAAGTTACGATCTTTCCAAGATATACGATATAACTGTAAGAGCAGATGCGTGGGTAGAAGAGACCTTTGACAGATTTGAGGGAGAATACGTAAGAAAAGGAATACCTCTTATGAAGATTCTAAGTCCCGATATTCAAATAGCCATTGATGAATTAAAATTAGCTCAGGAGAAAGGAGATAAAGAGCTTATAGAAAAAGCGAAAGAGAAGTTAGAATATTTGAAAGTAAAAGAAATAGTAAGATCCCCTGTTGAAGGTATTATAGTAGAACAGAAAGTTTACGAAGGAGGATACATAAAGGAAGGGCAAACAGCTTACAGAATAGCTGATATATCCACTGTTTGGATAATAGCGGAAATTCCACTTAATCTTGGTAGATATGTTCGTAAAGGCACACAGGCTTTAGTAGTTCCAGAAGACAATCCAGATGAAATAGTAGAAGGATCAGTAGATTACATCTTCCCAGAAGCGGATCAATACGCTAAGACTATAAAGGTGCGAATAAAAGCAAAAAACAGAGGGATTTTACTTAAACCTAATACTTTAGTTGAAGTTTTATTTGAAATACCCTTAGGAAACGTCATAGCTGTTCCCGAAACAGCGGTGGTGGATACAGGTAAGAGAAAGATTGTTTTTGTGGAAAAAGGCAAGGGAATCTTTGAGCCTGTAAGGGTTCATTTAGGAAGAAAAGCGGAAGGTTTTTACGAAGTCAAGCATGGAATCAGGGAAGGCGATAGAGTAGTTGTAAGGGGGTCTTTCCTCCTGGACTCCGAAGCCCAGATCAGGGGGCTTTACGGAGAAACTGCAGGAGGAGGACACCACCATCACTGAAGGAGGTGAAACAATGGCAAAACTTGCAGCTCTTGTTATTCTCTTTATCACCATCGCCTTCCCTGTAGAGCTTATAGCCTATTACAATCCCAACTGTAAATGTTGTCATAAGTATTTCAAGCTTCTTGAAGAGAAGGGTTACAGTATAAAAAGAGTAGAAGTAGATTCGGAAATACTCTTCAGGAAGAAGGACGAATTGGGAATACCGGTAGACAAACGCTCTTGTCATACAATGGTTATAGGGGATAAATTCATAGAAGGACATGTTCCTTCCGAGGGGATTGAAGCTCTTTTGAAAGATAAAAGTGCAAGAGGTGTGTATTCCCCTCACGGGACATTGAGCGGTTGGGGAATGGAAGAAAGAGAATACTATCTGATTAAGTAAAGGAGGTTATCATGAAGAAATTTTTTATTGCTCTTGGATTTTTAACACTTTTTGGATCAGCAGGGTTTTCTCAAATGATGGGAAGCATGCACAAGGGAGAAAAAACTCACTCTCATATGTCAATGATGATGTATATGATGAAAGATCCGGAACTCAGAAGGATAATTCAGGAACACCGCAAAAAGTGTATGCAAGAACTTATGGTAAAGCTTTATCAAAATCCAAAGGTTATGGAAAAGTTAATAAACACGATAATCAACAATCCCGAAACCGCAAAAAAAGTTCTTGAGAACAATCCTCAGCTTAAAAAACAACTGGAGGAACTTTTAAGATGAAGAGGTCTATAATAGTTATTTGCGCGCCTCTTCTCTTTTCCCTTTTTTCAATAGCCCATGAACAATTACAAGAAAATTACGAGAACACTATCTCTTACTCTCCCACTGTAAAAATACACCCTCCCGCTGTTCACTTTGCCATAGCACTTCCTTTATTTAATCTATTTTTACAAGGTTACTATTTGATTAGAAGAAAAGATCCCGATGATACTGAATTCCTTGCAACGTTAATATCCTCAATAGCTGTTATTGGAGCTTCAGCAACAGGTTATGTTGTTCATGAAAGTATAGAAAATATGCCCCTTAGAAAGGAAGCTCTTGAGATCCTTCATATCCACGAAACCATAGGTATAGCTCTGGCATTTCTGTTCTCCGCCTTAGCTCTGTTAAGGATTTTATTTCACTTCAAACCTGTAAAGCCACTCAGATACAGTTATACAGCTCTGCTTGTAATAGGGTGTATAGCCCTGCTGATTCAGGGAAATCTCGGAGGTAATCTTGTTTATAAGTTCGGTGTGGGGGTTGAACCATGAGGAGATATGTAGTCTTCATGGCCTTTTTTATGGTTGCGGTTGGATTTGTCTTAGGACAACCAAAAGAACTACCTACGGGAGCAAAGTGTGTTATCTGCGGAATGAAAATAACCACAGAATCACCCTTGGTAGTGCAGATGAAACTCAAAGACGGAAGTTATATCTACGCTGGTTCTCCGAAACACGCCATGCGTTACTATTTAAAGAACAAAGAAAAGATAGCTCAGATCTGGGTTAAGGATTTCAAGACAGGTAAATGGATAGACGGAAGGAAAGCTTATTACGTGATTATAAAAGAAGGACCCGCAGGTAAGGACCTTGCTCCTTTCAGGAGTATGCTAAAAGCACGAAAATTTGCCAAAGGTAAGAAGATTTTAAAGTTCTCGCAAATAAACAACGAACTCCTGGAACATTTGGGAGAAAATCACGAAGGAAATATGAAACATTCTCATTAAATTACAGTTATTATTGTTGCTACTTATTTGATTTGTTTTGAAATTTCAATTTGTTTTAATTTAATTTTGTGAAATTAACATGGTTTTAACGTGAAAAAACACCATTGTATTAACATAAAAAACGTATTAAGTTACTTTTGGAGGAGTAAAAATGGAAATTTATACATGTCCAATGCATTCTGAGGTGAAGAGTAATAAACCTGGTAAATGCCCTAAGTGCGGTATGGATTTGGTAAAAAAAGAAGAAAGACATCACCACACACAGCATTATCACGCAAAAGCGTCTCCTTCTCATATTTCAAAACACGAAAATCATAAAAAAGAAAAGCACGAAGCTCATACACATCACACCGAAGATATAAAGCGGAAAGCAATAGTCTCTTCAATACTGACTGTTCCTGTTGTTCTGTATTCGGAAAGCATTCAGAATCTTTTGGGTTTCAGTATACCTGAATTTCCCGGTAGTTCTTTTTTATCTCCTATACTTGCAACTATTGTCTTTTTATACGGTGGTTTGTTTTTTCTTAAGGGAATGATAGATGAACTTTCAAAACGCAAACCCGGAATGATGACTCTCATAGGTATAGCTATATCTGTGGCTTACTTCTACAGCCTATCTACACTGATTTTCGGAGGGAAAGAGTTCTTCTGGGAGTTAACAACTCTAATAGTGGTTATGCTCTGGGGACACTGGATAGAAATGAAATCAGTTCTCGGCGCTTCCCGTGCTCTTGAAGAGTTGGTAAAGCTCATGCCCACAACCGCTAATCTTGTAAAAAACGGTGAAATAGAGCAAGTTCATGTTTCTCAACTCAAGGAAGGAGATGTAGTTCTTGTAAAACCCGGTGAGAAGATACCTGCAGATGGAGTGATAGTAGAAGGTCAAACCCATATAAACGAAGCCATGCTTACAGGTGAATCAAAACCAGTTCCGAAGACTGTGGGAGAAAAGGTAATAGGCGGAGCTATAAATATGGAAGGAGCGATAAAGGTAAAAGTAGAGAAAACAGGTGAAGAAACATATTTAAGTCAAGTGTTAAAGCTGGTAAGAGAAGCTCAAGAATCAAAGACTAAACTGCAAGATATGGCAGACAAAGTAGCCTACTACCTTACTATTGTAGCCATAACTGTAGGATTTTTGACTTTTCTACTATGGAGTTTGACTTCCGGCAATTTTCAATTCGCTGTGGAAAGAGCCGTTACAGTGATGGTAATAGCTTGTCCTCACGCACTTGGGTTAGCAATACCCCTTGTAATAGCTTTTTCAACTTCTTACTCTGCAAAAAACGGAATTCTTGTTAGAAACAGAATAGCTATTGAAACAGTTAAGAACGTAGATGCTGTAGTTTTTGACAAAACGGGAACACTAACGGAGGGTAAATTCGGTGTTTCAGATATAGTTTCCTCACGTTTATCAGAAGAAGAGCTTTTGCGGATTACAGCATCTATTGAAAGGAATTCTGAACACGTCATAGCTCAATCCATAGTTGAATTCGCCATTCAGAAAAAAGTAGGTTTTACGGAAATTGAAGATTTTAAGGCAATTCCCGGTAAGGGAGTTGTAGGAAAAGTGGGAAAATACCAAACCGCTGTAGGCACTTCTCTTCTGATGAAAGACTTAGAGATAAAAACAAATAAAGAAGTGGAAAAGAAAGTTTCCGAACTTGAGGCACAGGGTAAAACCGTAGTAATGATAGCAGTTGACGGTGTTCTTGAAGGCTGTATAGCTCTTTCCGACAGGATAAGAAAAGAATCTTATGAAGCTCTAAAAGAACTAAAGAAATTAGGCAAAAAGGTAGTCATGATAACAGGAGATTCTGAAGAAGTTGCTCGCTTTGTGGCTAAAGAACTTGGAGTTGATGAGTTTTTTGCAAGAGTTTTACCTCATCAAAAAGCTGAAAAAGTAAAGGAACTTCAAAGCAGAGGCATGAAGGTAGCCATGGTAGGAGACGGTGTTAACGATGCTCCTGCTTTGGTTCAAGCAGATGTAGGAATAGCCATTGGCTCAGGAACAGATGTAGCTATTGAAAGCGCGGATATAATTCTCGTAAGAAACGATCCCCGCGATGCAGTAAAGATTATGAAACTCTCCACTATCACTGTTAAAAAGATGATCCAAAATCTCTTTTGGGCTACTGCCTATAACATTGTCGCAATACCCTTAGCTGCTGGCATAGCTGCTCCCTGGGGACTAATTCTGAAACCCGCTGTAGGAGCGGTATTCATGAGTGCTAGCACAGTTGTCGTATCTATAAATGCCATGCTTATGAGGAGAGAACTCAGGTGATACTTCTTCGCTTCCCTGCGGAGGATTAGAGAATGGTAAAGCTCACAGAGTTCTTCGTAAAGAACAGAGTTGCAATAATCTTTACTACCCTGTTCTTACTCTTATACGGGTATTATTCTCTGAAGAAAACTCCCATAGATGCTATTCCCGATTTATCTGATGTTCAGGTAATTATTTACTCTAAGTGGATAGGACAAGTTCCACAAGTAATAGAGGATCAACTCACCTATCCTCTTGTTACCAATATGATGGGAGTTCCTCGTGTAAAGACTGTAAGAGGTTATTCCGTTCCCAATTACTCTCTTGTTTTCATCATATTTGAAGATGGAACAGATCTGTATTGGGCGCGTTCCCGTGTCTTAGAGAAACTGGCTACTATTCGTGGACAACTGCCGAAAGAAGCGGATATACAGCTCGGACCAGATGCTACAGGTGTAGGTTGGGTATATCAATACGCTCTTGTTTCTGAGTCAAGAACCTTAGAAGAGCTATGGGCATTGCAGAATTTTTACATAAAATACGCTCTTCTTTCTGTTCCCGATGTAGCGGAGGTAGCGTCCGTAGGAGGTTATGAAAAAGAGTATAGGGTATTAATAAAACCGGAAAAACTGTATCTTTACGGAATTTCCCTTAAGGATCTATACACCGCTCTGAGGAGAACCAACGTAGAGATGGGAGGTAAATACGTAGAGATAAACGAAAGAGAATTTCTTATAAGAGCTGTAGGATACGCTCAGAGTGTAAAAGATATAGCGGATACTGTGGTAACTGTCCGCAGGGGAATACCTATAAGAATAAAAGATTTAGCTTATGTAGTGGAAACTCCCGCCTACAGAATGGGAGTTGCAGACTTTAACGGAATGGGAGATACAGTGGGCGGGATAGTGGTAATGAGATTTGGAGCAGATGCTTACAAAGTTATTAAGAATGTAAAGAAGAAGATAGAAGAAATAAAAAAGGGACTGCCAGAAGATGTAAAAATAGTCCCCGTTTATGACAGATCTGCTCTTATAGAAAGAGCTATAGACAATCTCAAAACAAAACTCATAGAAGAAACCATAGTGGTTTTAGCTGTTGTGGGAATATTTCTGTTTCACATTCAAAGCGCTGTGGTAATTATAGTTTTCCTTATAGTTTCTCTGCTCACCACTTTCATAACCATGAATCATCTGGGAATCACTTCCAACATAATGTCCTTAGGAGGAATAGCTATAGCCATAGGAACAATGGTAGATGCTGCCATAGTCCTTGTAGAAAACGTTCACAGAAGATTGGAAAACGGTGATGATCTAGTAACAGCAATAACCCATTCTGCCAAAGATGTAGGTAAACCTATATTTTTAGCTCTTTTAATAGTTACAGTATCTTTTGTTCCTCTGTTTGCTTTAGAAGGACAGGCGGGCAGACTTTTTAAACCTCTTGTTGCTACAAAAACACTTTCAATGTTGGTAGCAGCCATAATATCCGTTGTAATAGTCCCCGTTCTTATATACTTCCTTGTGAGAGGAAAAATTCCCGCTGAGGAAAAAAATCCCTTAGTCAGACTGCTTATAAGAATTTACGATCCTTTATTTCATATATCCATCAGGATCAGATATTTGATGTTATTCCTTTTCCTTCTTATGGGTGTAAGCACAGTTTATTTTTATGAAAAATTAGGAAGAGAGTTTATGCCTCCTCTAAATGAAGGAACAATTCTGTATATGCCTACCTCTGTTCCAAGTGTATCCCGTCAGGAAATTTTCAGAATAATAAATATTCAAGACAGAATACTGAAAGAGTTTCCTGAAGTTGAAAGTGTTTTCGGCAAAGCGGGAAGAGCAGAAACCGCTACCGATCCCGCACCTTTTTCTATGATAGAAACCTTTATAACTTTAAAACCAGAAGAGGAATGGAGAAAAGTAAAGGTAACGAGATTTTACTCCGATTGGAATATCCCAGAAAGTATAAAAAAGATATTGAGAGTAATTTTCCCTGAAGAGAGAAGGATCACCTTTACAGAACTGATAAGGGAAATGGATAGAGCTATATCTGTTCCCGGACTTTCCAATATGTGGACAATGCCTATAAAAGGCAGAATAGATATGATAACTACGGGAATTCAAACTCCTCTTGGCATAAAAATATACGGTGATGATATTAACACTCTGAATGAAATAGCTCAGAGTATTGAACAAATGCTGAAAAACGTGGACGGTATAATGAGTATATTCGGAGAGAGATCCACAAAAGCTACTTATGTAGAAATAAGACCATTAAGACCTGCTCTTGAAAGATACGGTTTAACAGTATCGGATATAAACACAGCTGTAGCTAAGCTTTTAGCTAATGCACCCGCTTCTACTATGATCTTGGGAAGAGAACGCTACGGGATAACCTTAGGAGTTCCCTTAGATTACAGGTATGATCTTGAAAATCTTATGCTTCCCTTAAGGGATAGACTTATTCCACTTTCCGCTGTAGCGGAAATCGTCAGAACAGAAAGCCCTATAAGTATAAAGTCGGAAAACGGAATGTTGACGAGTTATGTGTTTATCACCCCTTCACCGGAAGTTGATATGGGAACTGTGATCGCAAGAGCAGAAAAGGTTTTAAAGGAGAAACTGCACCTTCCAAAAGGATATTACTACGAATGGAGTGGACAGTTTGAATACTGGAAAAAAGCCCTTGAAAACTTGAAGGTTATTATACCGATTGTTATCCTACTGATAGTCCTTTTGGTTTACTTTACTTTTGGAAGATTATTTGAAACGTTTCTTGTTCTTTTAACACTACCTGTAGCCACCTTCGGCGGAGTTATGCTTATGTATATTATGGAATACAACATTTCTATTGCCTCAATTGCTGGATTTCTTGCTCTTCTCGGAATAGCAGCGGAGATGGGAATAGTTATGGTCGTTTACATTCAAAACTCCCTCGTCCACAGGGCAATGGAATTTGGAGGAAAGTTCCCTAACAAAAAAGAAGCTTTTGAAGCTATATACCACGGGGCGGTAAGGAGGATAAGACCGATTTTTATGACATTTTCCGCAATACTTTTAGGTCTTCTTCCCATAATGAAAGGACACGGCACAGGTAGTGAAGTTATGTCAAGAATTGCAGCTCCTATGGTAGGAGGTATTCTTTCCACTTTTATAATTGTTCTCCTTTTTGTTCCTGCCTTGTATGCCATATACATGGAGCTTTTCTTTAAAAAGGAAAATCATTTCAAGAAATAGATTTTAGAATTTTTTCAAGCACCTCTAAATTTATAGGTTTTACTATGTAGAGAGTTGCTCCAGATAAAAAGGCTTTTCTCTTATCTTCTTCAGAGTTAAGGGTTGTTATAAAGACTACCGGCGTAAACTTGTAGTCTTCAAGTTTTCTGAGCCTTCTTACAAATTCAAAGCCGTCCATTACGGGCATGTTTATATCGGACAGGATAAGATCGTATTTTTCCTTTAATACTTTTTCTAAAGCCTCCATTCCGTTTTCTGCTGTGTCAACCTCATAGCCGAATTTTTTAAGTAGAGAAGAATGGTATATTCTTACTGTTAAAGAATCATCTACTACAAGTGCTTTAGAATTCTTCATCTTCTTCCTCCGTTACCTTTCTGTAAACTATAGTGCCTTCCACTTTTACCGGCTCAAAGAGAGCGGTAGAGTTAGAAATACTTTCAGCATGTCCCAGAAAGAGATAACCGCCTTCGGCGGTTATATCGTAAAGATTGTTAACGGCTTTCAGACGTGCTTTGTTGTCAAAGTATATAAGCAAGTTTTTACAAAATACGTAGTGAAATTTTCCTAATCCTTTTAAGAAAATCCTATCAAGAACATTTCCTTCGTAAAATTTAACACGTTTTTTAAGTGTATCTTTTATCTGCCATCTTTCATTATTTATTTCAATAAAGTATTTTTTAAGATACTGTGATGGTAATTTTGAAATGCTTCTTTTACTATAAATACCTTGTTTTGCTTTTATAATAGCATTTTTATCTATATCAACTCCCGTTATTTCAAAGTTCAAAGGGTTTATAAGAACTTCGCTCAACACTATAGCTATACTATAAGGTTCTTCGCCTGTAGAACAGGGGATACTTAAAATTCTAATGGGAAATCCAAAGTTCTCCTTCTGAACCAGAAAAGCTAAAGCTTTAAGGTGGTAATATTCTCTGTAAAAATAAGTTTCATTAACAGTTATCTTAGATATAAAATCCCTTAAAATATTCTTGTCTTTTTTCAGTTTAAAGATGTAATCTTTTAAAGAGGAAATTCCAAGTTCCTCCATATGCTCTTTAACTCTGTTTTCTACAAAGTAGCTTTTCTTTTCTTCAAATACTATACCTGTATTTTCGTATATTATTGTTCTCAGTATGTCAAAATACAACGGTGTAAGCATATCAGCTACCGAAGATTTCTATATCTTTTCTAATATCCTCTTCCATTTCTGCTTCCTTCGCATTTTCTACAGCTTCTCTTAAAATTTCTTTATCTCCGAGAAACAGAAGTGTTTTGTAAATCCAGTGTTTTTCCAAAGGGTCGGTGAATTTGTTTAACATTTCCCTTAGGGGTTTTATCAGTTTGGAATCCTTCAGTTCTCCGTATATCACTGTTGAAGCTAAGGTTGTTAGTCCATACATATCCTCTATATAAGGAATAGTTTTTACTATTAACTCTACAACTTTTTCTTTAAAAGATGAAAAGTTTCTCAAATACTCCAGAGCTGTCATACGGACGTTTACATCTGGATCGTTTAGTAATTGAGCTAATTCCTCAAGAGCACTCTCCGTGTTTATATTAGACAGTATATCAAGAGCAAATTTTCTCATATTGCTGTCTTTACTACATATCAGATGTTTTTTTACAAAAGGAATACATTCATTACCCCTATAGGACAGAATTTCTATAGCTGTTTGTCGTAGTTTCGGTTCTGAGGTGTTGAACAGTTCTATGACTTCTTTACACACTGTAGAATTCTTAAAATTTATAAGGGTTTCTTTTACAGCCTCAAGGATAGCTCTGTTTTTTCTTGAAATAGCTAAATCCACAAGAGCTTTAATTACCTCCGGACTTTCGTAGTCCCGTAATTGCTCAACCGCTTCTCTTACTTCCTGTATATCTTCCGCCTTTAATTTACTTAATAATTCTTTAACCTTCATTTAAACTCCTCAAATACTTCTTTATAGCAAAGGCAATTCTGTAAGCGGGTAGTATCTCTTTGGCTGCACCTATTTCCTTTGCAGCAGCGGGCATTCCGTAAACCACCGCGGTTTCCTCTGATTCAGCTATGGTAATACATCCCTTTTTTTTCATTTCAAGCAAGCCTTTTGCACCGTCTGTTCCTATTCCAGTAAGAAGAACACCTATAGCATTGGGACAGAAGACTTGGGCAATGGAATGAAAGAGGACATCTACTGAGGGATAGTATATATAGCTATCGTTTTTAAAAAGTTTGATTTTTTTGTCAGGAGTAACTTTCATATGCCAACCGCCGGGAGCTAAATAGCCGTAACCGCCAAGGATTGATTGGCCGTGAGCAGCGTGGAAAAACTCTATAGGAGTGTATTCAGAAAGTCTTTTTGCCAAAGAAGGTGTAAACTGAGGAGGCATGTGTTGAACTACAAGATAAGCTGTGTTTTCTTGAACTTCACAATCCTGAAGTATGTCTATAAGGGTTGCTGGTCCTCCTGTTGATATACCTATTGCTACCGCATACTTTGCCAAACCCCTTTTTGAAGGTTTGAAGTTAGTCCTTAATGTTCTTAAGGAAATTCTTCTTAATCTGTTTCTTGATTTATAGGCTTCTTTAACTTTTGAGATTATATCAGAAGCTACTTTGTGAATATCCAAAGATATTGTGCCGGAAGGTTTTGGAACGTAGTCAAAAGCCCCCATATCTAAAAGTTCCATAGTTATTGGTGCCTCTTCTTTTGTTAATGAAGAAACTATTACTACCGGGCATGGGTGTTCCCTCATTATGATTTTAAGAGCTTCCTTACCGTCCATCACAGGCATGTTTATGTCAAGAGTTACAACATCTGGATTAAGCTCTTTTATCTTTTCAACAGCTTCTTTACCGTTCCTTGCGGTGTCTATTACTTTTATGGAAGGATCTCCTTCTAATATTTCTCTTATAGCCTTTCTCATGAAAGCAGAATCATCTACAACAAGAACTTTTATTTTTTCCATATCCAAAGACTCCTTTTCAATTCAATACCTCAAGTATATAAACGATGCTTCCGTCACCTAATATAGTAACCCCGCTTATATCCTCTGAAGTTGTAACTACGGGAGGAAGTGGTTTCACAACCGTATCTATTGTGTTAAGCACCTCATCTACCACCACCGCCCTACTTAGAGAATTATCTACTAAAAGAGTTACAAAACCATTTACTTTACTTTCCACACCAAGCTTATCTGCTATAGAATCCAATTCAAGAACTCTTCCTCTGTGATATAGGACTTTTAATCCCTTAATACTCTTTATACTTTCACTGTTTACTTTAAGCACCTCCCCTACGGATTCTGCGGGAATTCCAAAGGTAACACTGCCGACTCTGAACAGTAGTATCTTTCTTATGGCAAGTGTAAGAGGAAGTGATAATCTAACAGTAGTTCCTAAGGATTTTTCACTGTATAGATAAACCTCCCCACCCAGATTGCGCAGAGTATTTGCTACTACGTCCATGCCCACCCCTCTTCCGGAAAGCTCCGTAGCCCTTTCCTTAGTGGAAAAACCGGGTTGAAATACTATTTGAATTATTTCTTCTTCAGCCATATTATTCAATTCCTCCTCTGAATATAAACCTATCTCAAGGGCTTTTTTCTTAATTTTCTGGGGATCTATTCCTCTGCCGTCATCGGAAATCTCTATGAATACGTTTCCGCCTTCTTGAAAAGCCCTTATTTTTATAAGCCCTTCTGGAGGCTTACCCAATCTCTCTCTTTCTTCCGGAGATTCTATACCGTGATCTACTGCATTTCTGATAAGGTGTATCATAGGTTCTGCAATTTTTTCAATTATTACCTTGTCAAGTTTTGTATCTCCTCCTTCTATTTCCAATCTCACTCTTTTGTTGAGCGTTCGTGAAAGATCTCTGATTAATTTCGGAAACCTTTCAAAAAGGGTAGATACCGGTATCATTCTCATTTCAAGAACAGTTCTCTGCAAACTTTCCATAAGACCTCTGAATCTGTAAATCCTATCTTTTAGTTCTTTTGAAGCTTCTGGCACTCTATAAACTTTTTGAAGTTTTGTTGAGAAAAGTATTATCCATTCTTTGAATACGGACAACTCACCTACTATATCCATTAGATCCCTTATTAATTTTTCTTCAATCTTTAAATACTCTGTTTTTGTTACATATTTAGAAGTATCAAAGGTTTTTTTAGAATCTTTTTCCTTTTTCTTAGGTTTTATTTCTTTTTCTATAAGAGTTTGAATTTTATTAGACAACTCTTCAAGATTTTCACAGAATTCTTTAAAATCTATATTTCCAAAAGCGTTCTGTAAATCTTTGATTTTTTTGTTTATCTCAGAAAACCCGACTTCCTTAGAGATTTTAAACAGTGTCATAAGAGATCTTCTGAAGAAGTCTTTTTCTTCTTCGGTGAGTTCTTCCTTTGAACAGAGTTCTCTATAAAGTGGTATATACTGAGAAGTTACGTTAATAAAGGCAGATAGATCAACCGATACTTCCTCACCTTTTATGAGGTTATCCTTTTCTTCAATGCTTTTATCTAATTCTTCCAAAAGTGAAAATATATCTTCCACCTTTTCTTCTCTACCTTCTGAAAAAGCCAAGAATAGATCATCAAGTCTGTCCACTAACTCTCCTATAACTTCCGCTTGCCTATTTGTTAAACCTATCCCAGAGTCTCTTACTTTTTGAAGAACAGATTCCGCTTTATGGGTTATCTGATGTATGTATTCAAGATTCGGTTCTTTTTTATAAGAAAGAAGTAAAGCAGTGTTCCCTTTAAGTGTATGAAAATTACGGAAAATTTCATTTACAAGTTCAAGACTTCCAGGATTTTCTAAAAGCTCTTCCAATGAAGTTCTCAGGCGTGAGAGAATTTCCTCTGTTTCAATTTTGTAGTTCTTAAGAAGGGTAGAAGGTATCTCGGAATCTTCCTCTTCCTGAGTTTTTTTACTGCTGTCTTTTCCTTCAAGAGTTTCAACGGATACTCCGTCTTCAAGTATAAATTCCAAAAGTTCAAGAATTTCTTCTTTACTCTTCTCAGTTTCAAGAATTACATCTGCTTTAAAGCAGTGTTTCTGAGTCGGTGTTTCCTCCGGAGAAGGAATGTTTTCTTCTAATATTTTTACTTCCGCCTTACCCAATTCTTTTAATTCCTCTAAATACATACGCGGATCTATTGCTCTTTCAAAAACATCTTTTCCAAGTCTGAATTTAATCAGATACTTCACCGCACTACCCTCCTTACAACCTTTATAAGATCCTCTGGTTTAAAGGGTTTGACTATCCAACCTGTGGCTCCCAATCTTTTTGCTTCTTCTTTTTTCTTGGCTTCAGTTTCAGTAGTAAGCATAAGAAACGGAGTTGTTCTGTTAAAGGATCTAAATTCTTTTAGAAATTGAAGTCCGTCCATTACAGGCATGTTTATATCGCTTATTACAATGTCATAGGTGTTTTTCTTAGTAAGTTCAAGAGCTTCTTGACCGTTTTGAGCTGTATCAACACTGAAACCTTCAGCTTCAAGTGCTATTTTTACCAAGTTCCTCATTGTTGCGGAATCGTCAACAGCGAGCACTTTTTTCATTTTTTTCCTCCTTAAAAAAGCTCCACATCTGTATCCAAATCTTCCAATCTTTTACCCACTGTATCTTCTTCTCTTGTCAGTGTCTTTCCTTCAATACGAGCAACTGTTTGTCTTTCTTCAATTAACTTTGGAATAGATTTGAACTCTTCGTAAAGACTTTCCACATAAGACAAGGATTCTGATATGTCCTTTCTGCCGGTAAGGGCACTCTCAAATTCTTCAATCATTTTTATAAGGACTATAAGTGCCTTTTGAGTGTTGATAGTCCGCTGATTTGCAAGATCTATGTTCTGCAGAACAGATAGAATGGTTGTCCTAACTTCGGAGAGTAGAGCCATATCTTCTTCAACAGAGCTTCTTACGTAACTTAAGAAATCTACAAAGTTTTGAGCCATCCAAAGAAGATCTCTGTTAAGTTCCTTACTGAACTCCCTTTGTTCCTTTTCAAGATCAGAGACTTTTTTATCAAAATCGGTTTGCTTATCTATCTGATCACTGAATCTTTTCTGAAGAGTTTTAATAGAATTAACAATTTCAGAAGCTAGTTCATTTGTTTTCATGGAAGCTCTTCTTACTTCATCTGCTATAACTTTAAACCCTCTTCCCTGTTCTCCTAAACGTGCTGCTTCTATGTAAGCATTAAGAGCTATTATCTCTATTATCTCGGCTATATTCATTATCTTCTGAGCGCTGAGAGTAAGCAATTCTATTTCCTTACCGAGTTCTTTCATACCACTTTTTAGCTTTACAGAACTTTCTTTGATAGTTTCTCCTGCAGAAGATAAAACGTCCACCTTTTCGGAAAATCTTCCCTTTAGAAAATTCATACTTTTTCTACATTTACACTCTTTTTCCGTAAAGGCACAGATCTGCAGGTTGTCTTTAAGATTCCACACTTTTTCCTTTACGTCCTGAGGAATGTTTCGCAAGCTGTATCCTATTTGACTGGTATAGGCACATACTACATATCTTTCAAAAACTATAAAATCCTTAAAGCTATTCTCTACTCTGCTGAAAAATATGTTCAGTTTGTTTAGGACCTTACCAAATATTTCATCAAGTTCTATCAGACAAGCTTCCTCTAAAAAAGTAGCCGTTGCCTGTGCTGTCTGGGTTATTAAACTCATTATTTTAAAGAGCGATTCTCTATCCCGCAGTTGCATCTTTTACGCTCCCCTCAATTAGTTCAAGATCTCTGTTTTCAATTATCCTTTCCGCCTTTAGAACAAAAACTATCCCTCCATCTTCAGTTTTTATCATCTCTTCCACAAAGTCTTCCGCTAAAAGGGAGGAATCTTCCACCGATTCCAAGGAATCTTCTTCCACTCTCAGAATTCCCTTCAAATTACTAACTGTAAAACCTATAGGTATATTCTCAAGCACTATAACTCTGTTGGACTCATCTTTACTTTCTAACCCTAATCTGGTAGAAAGAGAAACTACAGTTATTACAGAATTACGAAGGTTATACATTCCCTTTATATACGAAGGTGCACTTGGCAAAGGTGTTACAGTGTCAACTTCTATGACCTCTTTAACTTTTTCAACAGGAAGTGCTAAATCTAATTTTCCAACGGAGAAAACAACAAAGTTTTTCATGTCTGTTTCCTCCCTTAGTGCTTTATCTTCTTTTCCCTCCACTTTTAAATCTCCAAGGTGATCCAAAGTTATAAGTTCTCTAATACTAAGAACAAGAGCTAATCTCTCTCCTCCGTCAAGAGCGATTATTTTATTGTTTGCTGATTTTCCAGATTGTATTATTTCTTCTTCAGAGATCCACTTTATTTCCCTTACATTATCAACCGCTATTCCAACGGATATTCCGTTAAAGTTGACTATTACCACTCTCCTTTCCTTATTCTCCGAAGAAACAGAAAGTAGGGATTTCAGAGATATTAGAAGAATCTCCTTCCCTCTGAGGAGAAAAACACCCATTACATAAGACGGAGATTTAGGAATACGGGATATGCTTTTTGGAAAATTTACTACTTCCTTTACTTCTTCCAGTGGAAGAGCGAACCACTCTATTCCAACGCTCAAGATAATGAATCCTTTTCTCTTTTGAGTGTTTGTTTCTACTTCTCTTGAATCCGCTTTTTTCTTTATAGATCTCTTTTTCTTTCTTATCTCTTTCAAAAGAGATGATAAATTCAAAACAAAAACAACGGTATCTTTGAACTCAAAACAAGCCTCTAAAAAATCTTCTTTTATACCTTCCGCTTTTATTTCTCTGTGTGATAAAAGCTTATTTTCTTCAATTTCTAATATTCCCAGAACTTTACTGACTAATAAGCAAAAAGTGTGTCCTTTTATATCTATTACCACCGCTGTTTCACTTTTAAGGCGTTTTCCGAGTAAAATAAAACCAGTGTCCACAACCGGTATAACCTTATTCCTAAGGTTTACCACACCCTTTATATAATAAGGAGCCTTTGGGACTTCGTATACTTTACCAAGTTTTACAGTTTCAAATACCTTTAAAGTTTCATAAGCAAAAATTTGATCTTCAACTTTAAAAAGGGTATAGCTTTTCATTTTTATTCCTCAGAGAGCTTGTAGTTCATCAGCGACAGCAGCAAGATCATCAACAGCTTGTGAAATTTGGCGAACCGCTTGCTCAATTTGGGATATGGCTTGTGCAAGCTCACTTGTAGTCCGTGCAGTTTCCTCCGCAGCAGAAGCTATTTGTTCCGAAGCACTTACCACATTTTCCATACTTTCAAGTATCTCCTTAGATCCTTTTTCAATAGATTCCATATTTCTATAAGAATTTTCAGTTATACTTAAACACTCTTCACACATAACAACAGCTGTTGTGCTGTTTTCCGCATCTTTTATAACTTCCGCTGAAGCTACGGTAAGCAATTGTGAAAAGTTATCAAACAGATCTTCAATTTCTGTTAAACTTGACTGTAGACTTTCTATATTCTCCGAACCTTCTGTTGCAAGATTTTTTATGTCAGAAGACACTACTTCAAAACCTTTACCAAATTCACCAGAGCGAGCTGATTCTATAAAACCGTTTACGGAAAGCATATTTGTTTGAACCATTATCAGCTCTATTTTTCCAATTATGTTGTTCATAGTAGAAGTCCTTTTCTTTAAATCCCTTAAACTGTCCATATTATCTTCTATACTTTTTTCAAGTTCCTTTAACTTTGAGTTAACTCCAAAAAGGGAATTTTTTCCACCTGAATAAGCTTCAAGAGATTTTTTCAAAATTTCCAGACTGCTTTCTGCACTTGATTTCACATTCTTTGAAGAATCCCTCACATTTTTCGCTAAATTAAACATACCTTCAACCGCCCTTGCTTGCTGCTCTGCTGCCGCAGAAAGTTGATCAACAGCTTGTTTAACTTGATCTATACTCCCAGAGAACTGTTCCACAGAAGCAGAAAGTTGTTCCGCTGCTACAGCTACCTGTTCCGCTGTTTTTTCTTCTAAGGAAGCTGTATCACGAAGATCCACTGCCAGTCTTCTTAATTCTTCTGCTGCGGAGTTTATTTCCTCCATTGCTGAAGCAAGTTCACCTACAGAACGAGATATCTCCTCAGCTGCGGAAGATTGTTCAGCAGAAGCGGAAGCAACTTGCTCCGAGCTGGCTTTAAGCTCTTCAAGAGCTTTTAGTTCACTTTTGTAAAGGTTCATAAAATCCCCAACCGCTAAGGACAAATCAGATATATTCTGCGCTATTTCTTCAAATTCTTTTATAACTTTCTCCATATCTTTAACTTGATCTTTACTCTCCTTTACTAATCCGCCTATTTGTTTAACGATGCTTTTCACACTGTTTACTATCACTGAAAGAAGATCTTTTATACGATTAGCATTTTTTTCAGACATTTCCGTCATTATTCTTACTTCTTCCGCTACCACAGAAAATCCTTTTCCATGTTCACCTGCTTTTGCTGCTTCTATGGCAGCATTGAGAGCAAGAAGGTTAATTCTATCCGCTGTTTTTAAAATAGCTCTTGTAGCCTCTTCTATATCTGAGGAAGTTTTCTCTATTGTCTGAACAGTATCCATAGTTCCTTCTATTTTTTCGGAAGTATCCAGCACACTTTCTGCCAGTTTCTTTATACTATCGGAAAGTTTAATAGTTTTCTGACTTAGTTCTTCTACAGAACTGTGAAGTTTCTCTGCCTCTTCTAAACCTTTTCTTACTATACTTTCTATTCTGTCCACCAGCTTTCTGTTTTCATCAGTGGAACGTGCTGCTTCCTCCGCGGCAGAAGCTATTGTTTCAGCAGATCTACGAGCTTCCTCTGTGGAAGAGGATATTTCTGCTATAGAAGCTGCTACTTCTTCTGCGGCAGAAGCTAACTTCTCTACAAGAGCTTGTCTTTTTGCAGAAGTTCTTTCTTTCCTTTGCCCAGCTGATCTAACGGATTTCCTTTCTACAGGAGGAAGAATTTCCTTCATACCGCCACCTCCACTTTTGTAAGTTCTTTAATCGGAAATAAAGCACAAGATTTAAGACTCCTTTATCCTTTTTACAGCTTTTAAAACTTCTAAAGGATTTAAGGGTCTGCTGATTAAATTGGTAAGGGTAGACTTACTTATTTTTCTTTTTATAGACTGTGTAGTGTCAAAAGAAAACACTATAATCGGTGTATAGGATGAAAGATCTCTCAACAGTTCAATTACATCTTCAGCATTGTCTTGCATACAATCAAAATCACACAAAATCAAATCGTATTCGTTTCTTTTTACCATTTCTTTAAATTCTTCAAAACTCTTAGCAAGATTAAACTTTTTTACATCTCTGTAAAGAATAAATTTGAGAGCTTCGTAAAAAAATTTAGACTTTGTAGTTATTAAAACCTTCATTTAAGGAAAATGTAATCTTTAAATCAACTTAAATCAACCTTTATTTTTCTGTATTTTTACAGTAAAAATATATTGTTTTTTAAATATTCTTCATAAATAGAAAATCCGTGACTTGTTCCTATTCTGTCAGCTCCTTTTTCAATCATTTTCAATGCTGTTTTTAAATCCTTAATACCCCCTGCCGCTTTGATCTTTATTCTTCCTTGGGAGTGTTCTTTGAACAGTTCCACATCACTAAAAGTAGCTCCACCAAAACCGAAGCCTGTAGAAGTTTTTATAAAATCAGCTCCGCTGTTGATACAAATTTCAAGACTTTTCAACTTTTCTTCACGGCTTAGATAGCAGGTTTCAACAATGATCTTTACAGTTGCAGATTCGCATTCTCTTACTACAGCTTTTATTTCTTCTTCTACTTTTTTGTAGTTACCAGATTTAAAAGCTGAAATGTTCATCACCATATCAATCTCCTTAGCACCATCTCCAAGAGCTTTCAGAGCTTCGTGAATTTTTATCTCTTTGGTATTTGCTCCTAAGGGAAAACCTACCACAGCACATATTCTTATTTTTTTATCCGCTATCTCTTGTGCTATTTTCACATGGCAAGGATTAACACACACAGTTGCAAAACCAATTTCCGCAGATTTCTTCACTATACTCTCTATTTCTTTCTCTGTAATCGTTGGTTTTAAAGCAGAGTGATCAATATACTTTCTAATGTCCTTCATATCTTTCAAGAAATTTTTTTAAAGAGTCAAAATCCATAGGAGGAGCCAAGAAAAAACCCTGAGCTTCATCACAACCGAGATCTTTTAACTTCAAAAGTGTAGTGTTGTTCTCCACACCTTCCGCAAGAGAAGAGCTTTTTATTGAAGATGCAATGTGTATTACTGCTTTAACTACGTTTTCTGCTTTAGGATTCTCTTCAATTTTTTTTATAAAACTCTTGTCTATCTTTATTTTATCTATATCAAATTCTACAAGATAGCTCATTGAAGAATAGCCTGTTCCAAAATCGTCTATTGCTGTTCTTATTCCTATTCTCTTCAGTTCCTTAAAAAGTTCCTTTGTTTTTTCCGGATCTTTCATTGCTGTGCTTTCCGTTATTTCTATTATAAAACTTTCAGGGATCATTTCATAAACTTGTAAGTTATTTTCAATTCTTTTTATAAGATCTTTTTCAAGAAATTGCTTGGAGGAAAAATTAACACTTACGTATAAATTTTTATATCCTTCCGAGTGAAGCAAAGAAAGATCTCTTATAGCTGTATCGGATATACAATAACCCATCTCAACAATTATCCCCATTTCTTCAGCTATGGGTATAAACTTTGCAGGAGATATTAAACCTAATTCCGAGTGTTCCCAACGAGCTAAAGCTTCCAAGCCTGTAATTTTCATATCACGTAATCTAAAAATAGGTTGATAGTAAACTCTAATTTCTCCATTTCTGACAGCATCTTTGAGTAAGCTTCTGAGAATAGCAATCTCCGTAATTTCTCTCTCCGCTTCCGAGGAGAAAAAAGCATAGCTACCTGCTCCGAGTTCCTTAGCCTTAGAAAGAGCAAGTTCAGCTTTCCTTAAGAGATGCTCCGCATCACTATCGTCCTTTGGAAAAACGGAAATGCCTATACATACGTTAACGTATATATACTTATCACCTATGATAAAGGGTTGGTCAAAGACAGATTTTATTTTTTCTAAGACACGAATCAAGCCAGTGTAACCCTTTACACCGCTTAGAATAATTCCGAACTCATCAGCAAAAAATCTTCCTAAAACATCTCTTTCCCGTAAAACTGAAGACAGCTTTTCAGCTATTTCTTTAAGAAGTAAATCTCCTACTCTTATACCGTGCAGTGTGTTTATATCCTTAAACCTTACAATATCAAGAACAGCTATCCCTACAAAATCTTCTTTTAAGGAAGAATTTCTCAACGCATCTTTAAGCTTTTCTAAAAAAAGAATCCTATTAGGAAGTCCTGTAAGGGGGTCGTAGTATATTGCTTTAAACACACTTTCCTGTGCCAGTTTCTTTTCTGTTATATCCCTCATACTTACTATTGGTCCTTCTATTCCGAGATTTTTCCAGTTAACGGGAAGAAGCATGTTAGCTTCCACCCATCTGTAATGTCCTTCTCTTGTTAATACTCTGAACTCATCAGTGAAAAGTTCACCCGCTCTGCTAAAAACTTCTCTTTTAACAAAAAAAGGTCTTCGTAAATCTTCAGGGTGAATAAACTTTATAAAGAGCTTTCCTATAAGTTCATCAACTTTCCACCCAAGAATCTTTTCAACAGCAGGACTTATGTATTTTATAAGTCCCTTTTTATCTATTACGCTTATTATTTCATGGATATGGGTTAAAACTGTTTCCAATTTCTCCTTCTCTTCATATAAACGCTTTTCCAACTCCTTTTCCTTTGTTATATCCACACCAACCGCTAAACCTCCGTAGCCGTTTTTTAATCTAACAGTGGTAGCGTAAAGTCTGAAAATCTTAAATTCTCCTTTTTTAGTTTTTACGGGAAGTTCAGTGTATTCTCTATGTATCTGTTCCCCTCTTAGTCGTTTTTCTATTGTTTCCTTAACAAGTAATGTAAAATCAGGATGAACTATATCCCATACGAATTTGTTTTTAAGTTCCTTCTCACTGTAACCTAAAATATTAATAGCGTAGGGATTTGCGTATAAAATCTTAGATCTATAAAGAAAAACAAGAACAGGAGCTTTCTCCGCTATTAATTTGAAAATATCTTCATCTTTAAAATAACTTCTGTTATTTTTCTTCATCAAATCTTAATTTTAATAGATTTTCTAAATGAATGTTTTCCAAAACCAAAAACAGCTTTTAAGTGATATCAATCGGTAAAAACTTTCAAATGATCCTTAAATTAACATCTTTAATCTCGTGTATATTTCATATTCAAGAAAATATACATATTTTTACAGTAATTTTCTGGTTTACAAATAAATTATATACCTTAGTATAATTACCCAAGGTAATCTTCAAAGCGGAGGACATGTTTTG
>JALSHV010000009.1 GCA_026981975.1 Aquificaceae bacterium
TGCAGTAAGGACATCTACCTGATCTTTTAACTGTTTCGGTAAAGAATCTACCCAGTATGTCGGAGAGTATCTGATCGTCTTCATTAAATAAAATTACAGCTTTACCGTTTTCACGTCTGTATATTCTTCCGTTAAATACAGCATGTTTGCCGTTGATTCTTATCTTAAGCTTAACCCAATCTTGATTTTCGCATTCGTTCCAGTAAGGAAAGTTTAGCTTAACACCGAAAAGTGATATATCCTCACACTGCGCTTTTAACCAATTTGTTCTGCACTTGATTTGAATTGTTTCTCTATACGCAACTCTAGGAGCCAATCTCATTCCTACCCTCCCTAATGGGTATATTTTAACTCCAATCGGCTACTGTAAATGTGAAAAATCACCATATAATAGTAAGTCATATGTTCACTCCCGAAGAGAAGAAAACCGTTGCGGGGATTACCTTTGTCGTAGTAGCCCGCATGCTGGGTCTTTTCCTACTGCTTCCTGTTTTAGCTCCCTATGTTAGGCATCTTGAAGGAAGTTCTCCTATACTAACTGGAATAGCCGTCGGTATTTACGGTCTTACACAAGCTGTTCTTCAAATACCTTTCGGTTATCTCTCGGATAAATACGGTAGAAAACCTGTTATAACCGCTGGGTTTTTAACCTATATAGTAGGTAGTATTCTAGGTGCTCTTGCGGGAAGTATTTGGATTATGATAACGGCAAGATTACTGCAGGGGGCGGGAGCTATATCTTCAGCGGCAATATCCTTAGCAGCAGATTTAATAAGGGAAGAAGTTAGAACACCCGCCTTTGCTCATATAGGAGCTTCTGTAGGAATGGTTTTCGCTATCAGTATAACGGTAGCTCCTCTGCTGGCGGGGAACTTAGGAGTTCCTTTCATCTTTTTCCTTACAGCGGGACTTTCCGTGATAGCTATGTTATACGTGTTACTTTTTATAAAAGAACCTACAAAACACGTTAAGGAAATAGAACCTTCCCTGAGTAATCTATGGGATCTTTTAAAGGATAAAAATCAAAGAATGTTGAATTTGTCTGTAGGGCTTTTACACGCTTTTCTTGTGTCTATTTTTACCCTAATACCTTTGGAACTGATTCATAAATACAACTTTGCTAAGGCGGAACATTGGAAGATATACTTACCTGTAATAGTTATATCTGTGGCTATTATGATTCCTTCTATAACTCTGGCTGAAAAAAAAGGGAAAATAAAAGAAGTTTTTTGCGCGGGTATATTTCTCATAGCTGTAAGTTTTGTAACTTACACTGTATTTCCTTCTTTCTACGGGATTGTTGCAATGCTTACACTTTACTTCATAGGATTCCATTTGCTTGAGCCTATAATGCCTTCTCTGTTGACAAAACTATCTCATCAAGACACCAGAGGTATAGCGGTAGGGATTTACAACACAAGCCAGTTCACAGGAGCTTTTCTTGGAGGAATGTTAGGAGGACTGTTTCTTAAATTAGGTATTCTTTATATGTTGATAACCAACCTAATACTTTCACTAACATGGTTTCTTGTCACAGTTCCATGGATATCTTCTATAAGGTTCAAGGGAAACAGTTAAAACTGATAAACAATTTTTACAGAAGTATTTACTTTTAATATCCACCTCCTTCACGGAATTTGAAAATCTCATGACACACTTCTGGGAGTGACAGTGTTTAAGGCCAAAGGTGTGTCCAAGTTCATGATTTACTTCTTTGAAAACTCTTTCAAAAAATACCGTTTCCTCCGAATGATGAAGTCTGAAAAGACTAACAACAGCTTTATCTTCTTGTGCTACTCCGAATACAAAATTGAATCCTTCCTCATAGATGTCAAAACTTACAAGAGCAAGCAGTCTAACCATATGGGGAAAGTGTATATCCCTTAAATGGGAAAGAAAATCGGAAGCTTTGTATCTATTTCTGTCAAAATTCAGCGGTAGGCGCACCGAAGAGATTCTAACTTCTAAGGAGAAAATTTCCTTTATATTTTTAGCACATGCTATAAGAAGTCTGCTTTCCACACTTCCAAAGGATACAACGTATATACAACTTCCCATATCATTTAGAGATTGAGAGTAGTATAACGCCAGAAACAACGAGAATTGTTCCTATTATCTTGCTAAAAGAAAAACTCTCTCCTAAGAGTAGAAAGGCAAATAAACTCGCCCATAAAGGAGAACTAGCTGCTATAGGAGCTACTATGGAAACTTCACCCGCTTTTATCGCTTTATAGTAAAGAAGTAATCCGAGAAATCCCGATATAAATCCTCCTATTGAGATAAGAGCTATATCCTTAAGAGGATATTGAAGATTCTCCCTCAGAACTATCAAAGACAAAAGAGCAAATACCATGGCTGTAAGATTGTGGAAGAAAATACCTACAAGAGGCGGGATATCACCTCTTAATCCTAATTTAAAAATCAAAGGTGCTGTTCCCCAAACTATAGCTGAAAGAAGAGCAAATAGAACCGCTTTCACAACTTAAAAACTCCCACTACGGGGGCGTGATCCGAAGGCTTAGGACTTTTTCTCTTTCTGGGCCATATATCTACGTAGATGTCCCTTAGTTTATCAACCAACGGCTGTGTTATTAATATGTAATCAATTCTCATTCCCTTGTTTTTCCAAATCATACCCCCTATGTAATCCCACCAAGTAAACTGCACCTTATCAGGATACAGAAGTCTGAAGGCATCTACAAGACCCCAATTGAGTATTCTTCTGAAAGCTTCTCTTTCTTCCTCCATAGCCCCTATACTATCCCTTAAAGCTTCAGGATCATAGAGATCTTTGTCTTCTAAAGCTACATTAAAATCACCCATTACGCAAAGCTTTTCCCTCGGTGAATGATACTCTTTCAGATATTTGAGTAATCGCTCAAAAAAAGTCAGTTTATAGTAAAATTTCTCCGTCCCTCTCAGATCTCCGTGGGGAGCATATACGTTTATAAACCAGATGCCTTTTATCTTTGCAGAGATTAAACGCTTTTGCCTGTCAAATTCCTCATCACCGAATCCTTTTCTCACTTCTTCAATTTCTAATCTTGAACAGATACATACACCGTTGTAAGTTCTCTGAGGAAAAACCGCACAGGTATAGCCTAATCGGGAAAAGTCTTTATAAGGAAAATACTTATCTTCTCTTTTCAGTTCTTGTAAACCTAAGATATCAACTCTCTCTCTTTTTTCAAGCCATTTTAGAAGAAGTAACTTCCTTGCTTTTATAGAGTTTACGTTATAAGTAGCTACTCTAAGTTCCATAAACTCTATATTATTATCTTTATGGTAAGAAAAATTATCACTTTTCCTGCGGAAATTTTAACAAAACCTACAAAGAGAGTGGAAGACTTCAACACTGAAATTAGGGAAATAATAAAAGATATGTTTGATACTATGTATAGTGCTGAAGGTGTAGGACTTGCAGCAAATCAGATAGGAATTCCCCTTAGTATTCTTGTAATTGATACTACTCCAAAGGAAGAAGCACCTAACTTAAGGCTTGTCTTTATAAATCCTCGTATACTAAATCAAGAAGGAAGGATTAAATACAAAGAAGGTTGTCTTTCTTTTCCGGGATTGAGTGTTGAAGTGGAGCGTTTTAAAAGGGTAGAAGTTTCAGCCTTGAACGAAAAGACTGAAGAATTCCGAGTGATTCTGGAAGATTTTCCCGCGGTGGTGTTTCAACACGAATACGATCATCTTCAAGGAATAACTTTCATAGACAGATTGAAAGGTTGGAGGAAAAGACTTGCTCTTGAAAGATACAAAAAAATCCTTAAAGAAAGGCTAAGGAGCTGATAATATGCACTTACCCTATTTTTCCTTAAGAGATTACTTCTTTAAAAAATACGGCAAGCGTGTTCAGAAGATAACGGTTTCTCTTCCCTTTACTTGTCCGAACAGAGACGGTAGCAAATCTAAAGGGGGTTGTAGCTTCTGTTACGATGGTTCAAAACCTCTAAGAATAGACAGTGGTAAAGATTTAAAAATCCAGATAAAAGAGGGTATTGAAAAAGCAAAAAGGAAATACGGAGAAGATATACTTTTTATAATCTACTATCAATCCTATACCAACACTTACGGTAGCTTAGACTATCTGAAAGAAGTTTACAACACTGCCCTTCAGTTTGAAAGAGTTGTAGGTATAGACATAGGGACACGCCCCGATTGCATGCCGGAAGAAGTGATTTCCCTTTTAGTTGATTACTGCAAGAAAGGTTTAGAAGTTTGGGTAGAATTAGGCTTACAATCGGCGAATTTTGAAACTTTAAAGAAAATAAACAGAGCTCACGGAGTTTCAGATTTCATAGAGGCTGTTTTGAGAATAGCACCTACACCTTTAAAAATATGCACCCATATAATAGTAGGTTTACCAGGCGAAGATAAAAGGGACTTTTTGGAAACAGCAAAGCTTGTAGCTTCTCTGCCTGTGGAAGGTATAAAAATCCACCCTCTTCATATAGTAAAACACACTCCTTTGGCTCGTGTTTATCAAAAAAACCCCTTCCCTCTGTTGGATTTTGAAGAATACGTAAAGATTTGTGCCGATATTATAGAGATATTACCACCTAAGGTAGTAATTCAAAGGATAACGGGAGAAATAGAAGAAGATCTTCTGATAGCTCCCTACTACTGCTCTCCTAAGTATAAAAATAAAGTAATCAAGGCGGTTGAAGAAGAACTAAAATTCCGCGGCACTCGTCAGGGTAGCAAAGCAAGTAGATCCTATCTGCTGAATAAGGCTATCAATTCATAGAAAAGTATTCCTAAGTATTCTCTGATAGCTATGGAAGAGTCGTAAAAAACACTGTATTTAGGAAATAAGCTGTAAAGATTGTATTTTCCCTCAAACTTAAAGTCCGTAGGGTAAGGTTGAACTTCAAATCCTATCTTCTCAAAAGATCTCTTTGCTCGGAACATGTGAAATGCAGAAGTAACTAAAATGATTCTTTCGCATTTAAGTCTTTCACACAGCTTTTTAACATAAAGAGCATTTTCCCGTGTATCTCTACTTTTAAGATCCGTGTATATGTGTTCCTTACTGACTCCGAATTCTATCAAGAGTTCCTTCATGATCTTGGCTTCTGGAATAACACCTATAGCTGAACCGCCTGATAGTATAAGTGGTTTACCCGTTTTTCTGTAAAGAAAAAAACCTGTAATGAGCCGTTTGTATGAAGATGCTTTAAGATAACCAGAATTATAAGATCCACCACCTAAGACCACTATAACGTCCCCTTGTAGCCTTTTAGGAATTGGGAAGTTTTTTTCAAGAGGATAAAAAAGTAGATCCTTAAAAGGTTCTACGGAGATCAAATACATACTCAAAGCTGCTGACAGTGATAGAATGTAAAGAATCTTTTTTTTACGAAGAAATAAAGCCATAAAGACAAATACCAATATGTAAATACCCGGCGGTAGTATGAAGTATGAAATCGCTTTTTTTAGAAAGAACATTACTCAGCGTTTCTTACGAACCGCTATTATTACGTTTTCTATATCTGCTTTCTTAGCTGTATCCATAACGTAAACAACAAACTTGTGTTTTACGTCTTCGTCAGCTTCTACAATAAGATAAGAAGGTTTTTTGTCTTTTAAGAACTCATAAATGGATTTCAAATCCGCAGGTTTACCTTCCAGAAGCAGGGATCCGTTTTTAAGGATCTGGACTCTTGCCGCTCTTATACGCTGACTTTCTCCTTTTTCCGCTTCCGGTAGTTTAACCGCTAAAAAGGTTAAAGGGGATTGAAAAGCCAACACTCCCAGAAATAGAAAGACCGCAAGAAGAACATCTACCAAGGGGACTACATCTATATAAGCACGTTCATCAGCACCGAACTTTGCTCTTCTTCTTAAGTTCATTGTTCACAAATCTCCGTATTCCGCTTTGGAAGTAACTGTTTCCCATAAAATAATCTTAACTACACGAATATCTTCAGATAAGTTTGCTTCTTTTAACTTCTCTACAAGAAAATCGTAAAAGAACTTTGCTAAAGCTTCCGCTGTAGGACAGAAATTTACAACGAATATTTTCAAAGATCCGAATTTGTCCGACAGTTCTTTGAGATGAGGATACAAGGGATCGTTTTTATCCAATATAAAACTATGATCAATCTCTTCTATGAGATCTTTCAGAGCGCTTTTTATATGATAAAAATCTATAACCATATCCTGTTCGCTCAGAGTATTTGATCCCACAACAACTTCCAACACATAGCTGTGTCCGTGAAGGTTCAGACATTTGTTCTGAAGCTTTCCTTCTCCTGTAAGAGCTGATCCCCTCCCACTGGAAAGATCCTGTTTCCACACTCTATGACCCGCTTCAAATCGGAATGTTTTTGATACTTTCCACTTTACCACACTACCACCCTTTTAGCTTCTTCCACAAGTTCAACAATCTCTTCATAACTTTTCATAACTTCATTGGGAACTTTTATTCCCCTTGCTTGAGCATCTTCCTTACACACATACCAACCTTTACGGCTGGGCCATCTTAGAACCCCGTCTTGTATAAGAACAACTATATCCTCTTCCGATAAAAGCTCCGAAGAAAAATCTCCCAATTTTCTAACAAGCCAAAGAGTGTTTACCATACAAGCACTACCTCCGAGTTGTTTATTATTTCGCTTATCTCTTCCGCGGATTTGACACTTACTTCAGGAATAAAGTCGGAAATTTTTAGCCCTCTTTCTTGAATGGAAGCGTCTTCAACTATAAGCTCTATGTTTATAAATTCAAAGGTTTCATAAAATTTATCAAAACTCTCCAGTCCAAGCTGTTGAGGATTCCACTCTGTAAGGGTATAAACACCGTCTCTGATAAAGATAAAGTAAACTTCGTGATTCATTCCCATGGCAGTGGCAAGGCGGAGTGCTTCATAAGCTTTCCAAGAAAAGGGATCACCTTTAAGAACAAAAGTTACTTTCATGAGCTCAAACCTCAATTAAAGACTATTACTTTATCAAACTCTTCTACCATCTTTGAAAGATTGTAGGTGGAACTACTCTCCGCCCATTCTACATGGGTTGTTATACCTCTTTGATGAGCTGCGTGGGAACAGTAGTAAACTTTATCAACGTATTCTTTTAAAGAAGAAGCATCGGATCTTATCAAGTAATAAACTCCGTTTCCGGAAAGAAAAAGGGATACTTTGTGTTTCCTCCTTGATAAATGAGATAAAAGGTTCTTCACTGTATTGTAATCCTTAGCAAAGGGAATGCTTGTAATTACAAGTAAAATCTTCATTTCCTCTTCCTAATTATAATTTCCCATAAATTGTTACCGAGTTTGTTAACTTCTAATACTTCCTGTCCTTCATCTCTCATACTCTTGGGAACATTCCGGGCGGACGGTTCGTAATCTATGAGAACTCTTAAGACTTCTCCGATTTTCATTTGCTCAAGTGCCAGCTTGCTTTTTACAAAAGTAAAGGGACATACTTCCCCTCTTATGTCAAGCTCCACATCTGCCTTTATTCTTTCCCGCATAGGATTAATAATAATAAATTAAAACACACCTTCTACACTGTAACCGCAGTTCATACAATATCTCCCTTTAAGGTTTAATTTTGAGACTGTAAAACCTCTTCTTTCAATAACTTTCTCACCACAAGAAGGACAGAAAGTATTTTCATACTCACCAGTGGAAACGTTACCCAAATACACATACTTAAGCCCTTCCGATTTTCCCTTTTCGTAGGCTTTGAGCATAGTTTTCATAGGAGTAGGAGGAAGGTCTTTCGCCTTATAGTGAGGAAAGAAGCGAGATATATGCCACGGAATCCAATCCGCTAACTCCTTTTTTATCCAACGGGCTATGGATTCAAGCTGTTCTTCATCAATATACTGGGGGACTAAGAGAGTGGTTAGTTCTATCCATTTACCTTTACTGAAGAGAAATTTAATGGTATCAAGCACAGGTGCGAGTTTCCCCTTAGAGTATTTTCTATAAGATTCTTCCGAAAAGAATTTCAAATCTATACTGTAAGCGTCAATGTATTTATCCAACTCCTCCAAAGGTTCAGGATTTATATAGCCCGCGGTAACCACTATGTTCTTTAAACCTCTCTTTTGTGCAAGCTTTGCTATGTCTATAACGTATTCAATAAAAACCGTTGGATCCGAGTAAGAGTAAGATATACTTTGACATTTTAGTTCAAAAGCTTTTTGGACAATTTTTTCCGGTGAAACATAAGTTTCCTCAAAGAAGTCATTTTCAAGTATTTCACCCTTAGGAACTTGAGAGATTTCCCAGTTTTGACATCCTAAACAGTGAAGATTGCACCCCGGTGTTGCTATGGTAAAGGTTCTGTGTCCCGGATAAAAGTGATAGAGAGGTTTTTTCTCTACAGGATCAGCTGCAGCTGATACCAGTGATCCGTAAGTGTAGGTATAAAGAGTTCCTCCTTTGTTTATCCTAACACCACAAGTTCCTATTTGTCCTTCTCTGAGTTCACAGTTCACCGGGCAAAGAGAGCATTTGACTTTTCCGTTTAATGATTTCCAAAATCTCGCAATAGCCTTCACCTTTTATAATTTACAGCATGGACTTTCAAGAAATAGTGATGAAGCTCCAAAAATTCTGGGCAAGTAAGAACTGTGTAATATGGCAACCTTACGACGTAGAAGTGGGTGCAGGAACTATGAATCCTGCTACATTTCTTAAAGTCCTAGGGAAGAAACCCTGGAGAGTTGCTTATGTAGAACCTTCTCGCAGACCTCAAGACGGCAGATACGGTAAGAACCCTAACAGACTACAACACTACTATCAGTTTCAAGTTATTCTAAAACCTGCTCCAGAAGATTCACAGGACATATACCTTGAAAGCCTTGAAGCTCTCGGCATAGAAATAAAAAGGCACGATATCCGTTTTGTAGAAGATGACTGGGAATCTCCCACTCTCGGAGCATGGGGACTCGGCTGGGAAGTCTGGCTTGATGGTATGGAAATAACGCAGTTCACTTATTTTCAGCAGGCAGGGGGCATAGATCTTGAAGAGATTTCCGTTGAGATAACCTATGGTCTTGAAAGAATTGCTATGTATATACAAGGTGTAAGCAGTGTTTTTGATATAAAGTGGAAAGAAGGCATTACATACGGAGATTTGTTTAAAAAAGCTGAAGAACAGTGGAGTCTTTACAACTTTGAAAAAGCAGATGTTCAAATGCTCTTTAATACGTTCCACGCTTACGAGAGAGAAGCGGAAAGACTTCTTAAAGAGGATCTAATTCTGCCAGCTTACGATTATCTCTTGAAGTGTTCCCATACCTTTAACCTGTTAGATGCCAGAGGTGCTCTTTCTGTCCAGGAAAGAGCAAGATACATAAGGCGTATGAGTTCCTTAGCTCGCCAGATAGCCTCTGCTTATTTAAAATCCTAAGAAAAACTCTGCTCCACCGTAAAAGCTATTGCCTTGGGAACTGTTCTTAAATCCCGCTTTGAGTAAGAAGAAGACATTGTTGAAAGCAACTCCTCCTACCGGGCCACTTTGAAAAGCTCTGTAATCTTTATTACCGTGTCCTAAGAATTCAATTCCAAAAAAACCACCCTCAGGGTTGAACTTTTTCCTTAGACGTGCTCGCGACCAAAAATAAGAAGTTCCAGAGCTGTAACTGGTTATGAAATCTATATACGCTCCCTTTCCCACATTGCCTTCCACTTCAAACTGCAAAATAAGGCTATCCTTTATACCCTTTACTTCTACCTCCCGTGGGGGATCTACACGCGTATTTCTCCTTTCCCAACCAGTCCATAGAGAAAGGTTCCATAAACTGTATTTTTTTCCGATTCCCATAGCCAGTTGAAAAGCAGGAGCTTTAGCCTCAACCCTTTCCCTATCATAAGGGAAACTGTAGGTTAGATAATCAGCCCAAGCTTTGAACCTTAGTTTTGAATCTCCTCCCATACCCTTATCCCATATAAGTCCCACATAAGAATAAGACTGTTCCTTAGTGTCTATTTCCCCCCCTGTAAGAAATGCTATTTCTGCAAAGGAAATACCGCAAAAGGTTATTAGATTAAAAAATAAAGTTGATTTTTTCATCACCTGAAATTACCTCACGTTACAGCGTAACTTTTTTCCTGTTGAAGAGAGGGAAGTTCTTCAAATTTTATACCGTATCTGTAAGCTTTTATACCGTAGAAGTTTATCTCTTTACTCCAGATAACCCTACCCGTCAGAGTTCTATCTTGGTCCAAGGATCTTAAGCTTATATGAATGAAAGAACCTTTAATAGGCTTATAGGTTATTATTCCAACACCCGTGTCACTTAAGTCCTCTGTAGTGTATGGAATAAAACTCCCGTTGGCAAGTATTAATCCCGGCATGTGGACAGGCTTTCTTTTACTTTTCCTGTTTACCTTATCCGTCCTTAAAATACTTTCAAAAAAGGAAAAAGGAGTGAAGGAGGGGAGGTCGTGTCTCTGCATATACCTTTTGAGCAAGAACTGAAAGTTAAAAGCTATTATTTTCCTGCGATCTTCGGAGCTGATCTCATTGAATTTTACTCCTATTCTGTAAAGTGGAATTCCTGCAAGAGCTTTAGCATAAACCACTTGTCCCTGTAATTTGATATTCATACTTTCAGTTTCAAGACTTACATAAATTTCCCTTTCAAAAGCTATGGGAGAGAGAATAGCACAACCTTTATCGTGAATATCTTCAACAGATACGGAAATTACATTTTCTCCTTCTTCAACTACAGCAGGGAAGTTAGCGGGAAACCTGAAGTCCTTCCTCAGTATTTTTCTTCTTAGAGTCCACATAAGACACAAAAGAGCAACAGATAGATTAAATCCCGCCCAAAACATGTTCGCTGCGTAAAGTCCTCTATTTGTAATTTCGTCAAATACAGCAAAGGCATAACCTATACCTACCGCACTTCCCAGCAGAACCACAAGCTGAGGCATAGCTTCACCCCACTTAACATATCCGCTGTTTTCCTTTTCGGTTACCTTAAATCTGGGTCTGCGGATTTTCAAAAAGCCAAGGACAGATTTCATAAAACTGAAAAATCGCGCTATATTATACTGCTCTAGCAAAAAATACCTGCCGTAACCCCTTGACATTTCTTCAAAAGCCCAAAGAGACAAAACTATGTGGGGAATAAAGACGGGGAGAAATTCACTCAGAGTAGTTTTTATCGGGAAAATCCCTGTAAGGAGAACCACAAGAGGTGCTGTGTAAAAGATCAATTTCTGGAAACCGTCAAAGTAAGTAATCATAGAAGCAAAGTAATTTATACGCTGACTCAGGGTTAATCCTCTTTTAAATAGAGGGTTGTCTTTTAAAAACACCTGCATGGCTCCTTGTCCCCACCTTTCCCTTTGAGTTTTAAAGGGTTTAAAGGTTGATGGAGCGACTCCGTAAGCTAACACCTCCGGGTGATACACAGATTTCCACCCTCTTGCGTGCAGTCTTATAGAAGTGTGAAGATCTTCAGTTACGGTGCCTGTTGCAAAACCACCTATTTCTTCAAGAGCTTTTCTTCTTACAACAGCACAGCTACCACAGAAAAAGGCGGCGTTTTTTCTATCCTTCCCTCTCATTATAACTCTGAAAAATAAAGACTGTTCGTGCCACAGTTTATTTCTAATAACACGATGCTGATAGGAGTCTATATTGTAAAAATCCTGTGGAGTTTGGACAAAAGCAACCTTTTCGTCTGAGAAATAACCCAGAGTTTTATCAAGAAAATCAGGAAGAGGCACGTGATCCGCATCAAACACAGCGATGTAATCACCTTCTGTTCTTTCAAGAGCATGGTTCAAGTTTCCCGCTTTTCCGTGTGTGTTTTCCGCACGCGCTATGTAATTCACACCCATTTCCTCACAGAGATTCCTTATCTCTTTTCGGTTTCCGTCATCAAGAACGTATATCTTTGCAGGGTATTTCAGATTTAGCGCTCCCTGAATAGTTTTTCTAAGTATATCTGCACTTTCGTTAAGAGTAGGAATAAAAACATCAACTTTCAGATTCTTAGGAGCAGGAGGATTCTTTCTTTTAGAAAAATCCCATACCATATAGAAAAAGAGTAAACTCGTTATAAAACCGTAAAGTTCCGCTCCATAAAGAACAACCGAAAAGAACATGGCGGATTCGTTAAAAGTTCCCAAACGCCACCAAAGATAGTAAAGACTTACCGTCACCGATAAAAATACCAATCCTTTTCTTAACTTTCCTATTCCCATAGCATTTATATAACTGCAATCTTTGTGCCGTTTTTGAGAGTAATTGAAGGACAATGATTTGAAAAATTCGCTTTTTATACAAAATGTAAAAGAACTTTACATATTCTTGAAAATACTTGATACTCTAAGACAAGAAGTTGTAAGATTTTTTTACATTCTGTAAAGAATATTTACACTCAAAATTTAACAGGGATTCTGAGTTCAATCATGTAGTCAGGAGAGTCTTGTGTAAGTCCTACGTAAAGAGCAAAGCTCAAGGGAACAGTTTTGGAAATAGCCCAGCCTGTTCCTAATTTTAGCATTGCACTGTTAAAAGAAGAATTCGGAACTCTTTTTTTGGGTTTTCCTCTTTCTGTTATAAACGTGTGAAGTATATAGTTGTTGATGAATTGAACATTCATAGAGAAGTTATAAGCAAGTGCATAGGCAAAACCCACACTTAAATTAAAACTCTTACCGGGATACACTCTGTATATAGTTATAGTTCCGGTATCTCCTTCAATTGTTTGATTTATCTTTTCATGAAAGTTATAGATATAACTAAAGGATCCGAAAACCACAACCGGATCAACACTTTTTACTGTGCTTATACCGAACTTAAGAGACTGATATCCTGTCCCGCTCGGCAGTTCCTTCTTAGGATCTATTTTGTAAGGACTCACACCTGTCTTAGATTTATAACCGAAATTAAGTATAAGGGCTGGGTTTTCGTGGGTTTCCCTTACGGGTTGTAAGCTTACTCCAACAGATATATCTCCCATATCCGCTCTTTCTATGGTTTCTTCCGGTCCGCTTTCTCCTCGGGATATGCGATCATACCTGTAAAGAAAGGGAATGTTTATATCCACTTGAAGATTGTTCAAAATACCGTATCTGAAAATAAAAGTGTTTACAAATATATGACGCCTTGCTCTTTCTATACCGAATTTCCCAAGGGTCAAAAATACAGGATCTAAAATAGCAAAGCTTTCTAAGTATATCTGATTAGCGGAATAATAGGTAAAAGTAAAGACTTCTTCAAACTCAAACTGTCCTTTTTTAAGAAGAACGTAATCCTTTTCTAAGCGGGTTAAAGCTCTTCTTGCTTCTTCCTGAGCTTCTCTGTCTCTTTGAGATATGGGAAATGCAGTTGAGAGGATTAACACAAACAGTAAGAAAACAACCCCCATCAAAAGTCCTTTTCAGATCTGTAAAGAGGCACAGAAAATTCTAACAGATTTCTTTTAATGTCATCGCTCCTAACTATTAAAAGCTCTCTTTCGGAGAGAGCTAATTCCGTTTCTGTTATATCTTTATGGTCTACTATAAGGGCTATGTTTTTATACCACATTTTCTCAAATTCGGGAATCGGTAATACTGTAGTTCCAAAAGCAGGATCGGAAACAACCACCCTACCCTTATGAACTCCTCTGAATACAACGTAGTGTTTGTAATTTCCTATAACTATGGTCACTATTGCGGGTTTGTTAGTTTTTGCAAGAGTTTCTATGTCAGTTTTCACTCCGATGGCTTTATACCCCATAGACTCAAAGAATCTTTTTATATCAAGAAGGGAAAATCCTTTTCTTTTCATTATCTTTTCAGGATTACCCACTCTAAAGAGCATGTTTATCACCGTCACTTCGTCTAAGTTAAGTCCCAGATAGTAGTTAGCGACAGTAGCTACAGCTGCAGAACCACAGCTGTAATCGTAGTGTTGTTTTACTACTTTTTCAAATCTTACCTCATGAAGAGGCTTTATCTTGGGTTGAAGGGATACACTTCCGAATATACCTGATCCCATATAAACCCTTGTTCTTCCCTCTCCCACTTGCCACTTGGAACTACAACCCATAAGGAAGACAAAGGAAAGGAGGATCAGGTGTATCATCAGTATCCACCCCCTACTATGTTTGAGTTGTTCAGAGCTTCCAATCCTGAGTTGTCTATATTTACCGTTACGTTTTCCCAGTTGGACTCTATGATGACAAAGATGTTGTAAACATTGTTAACCGCAGAGTTAACCGCATTAAGGGGATTAAAAGCGTTTTGTTGTCCGTTATCGCTGATGATAACCTGTCCGTCCAATCCCATTTGCTCTGGGAACGTAATTACTACAGGATCATCTCCTAAAACAGAAGGATCTATTGATCCAGTTACATCTATAACCGCATTTGTAGCATCTCCGAACTGAGCGTATATACTGTCAAGCTCTTCATCGGAAACTAAAACCATTTCTCCCGCTGTGACTGTTCCTACAGTTAAAGCTATACTGAGTATTAGCTTTTTCATCTCAATCCCTCCTTACAATGTCTCCGCAAACTTGGACCAAAATTCTTTCCTTCCCTATAACCTGCCAGAGGAACTTAACGTTAAAAAAGCCGTTAGCTTTTTTTGAGTATTCCCTTCTTGCCCTTATGACACTTGACATTATTGTATTGTTGAGCATATCCGGAATACGCCTTTCATCTTGGGGATATCTCAGAACGTAAGAATAGCAGGTGCTATCTATTACTTTGTATTTAACCCCTCCTTCTCCAAAGGATACGAGAAAGTCCTGAGCCATCAGTGTTCCCGTCATCGTAAGGAGTGTAGCTGTGAGTAGCTTTTTCATCTTTTCTTCTCCAATTAAAAAAGGGGGGAAGGGGAACCCCCCACAAACGATCAGTCAAAGATACCTTCAGCATTTCCGGCAGTAGCGCTTAAACCTGTTGCGAAGTTGGAGTAGTTTACAGAGGTTTGAACATTTGTCTGGGTCAGGGTTGTTCCGGAAACCGCACCGCTGGTAGCCATTATGTTGGTTGCCATGTTAACCGCGGAAGAAGCTCCGTTGAGAACGTGCCAACCTTCCAGATTTGCCTGAGCGTTGTCATTAACTTGGACAGAATTCTGATTGTTGTTCTGATCCAGGATATCCGCACAGTAACAGTTTTCTATAACCTGACTCTGCTTGTTGTAGTTCATGGCAATAGCAGTCCAAGCTATTGCAGTGTTGTTGTGATTCCCAGCGGTTTGGATATTGGACTGGGTTATGGAGCTGTCGGTGGTGTTGTTCTCTACCCATACTACGTTGAATCCGGAGTTAAGAGCTACTTTGGCTATGTTGGAAATGAACAAGCCTGCTGCATTTGCCTGAGCGTTGTCGTTGAGCTGAACAGAGTTGTTGTTGTTGTTCTGTCCTTCTATTCTTGCATGGACGTTATGAACATACTGACCGGGATTCTCCGCAAATTCGCCGTTCATGGCTATAGCACCGTTTTCTTCACCCAAAGCGGAAGCGTAATTTTCAAAATTGCTAGCAGTTTGATCGTTTGTTTGCTCTACTGAGCTTGCGGTTACACTGTGGAAAACAGCTATGTTAATACCGGTATTGGCAGCGGAAACAGCCATGTTGGTAATTTCAAGTCCTCTTGCATTTTGCTGAGCGTTGCCGTTGAGCTGAACAGAGTTGTTGTTGTTGTTCTGGTTTACTATTTGAACCTGAACCGCTTGATCATCTACTTCCTCTGCGTTTCTTATGTCCTGAGTCTGTTTGTTGGCATTCTTGGCAATAGCCATTGCCTCTGAAGCCTCTGAAGTTGCCCTGTTTACATGGTTTTCCGCTTTTTGAGTGTTAGCTTGAGAAACGCCTGTGCTGTTTATGCCTTTGGGAGTATCTGTGCCTGTATCATCATCGTCGTCATCACTGATAAAGTCCACCAGAACATTTAGACCTGTATTCTGAGCAGAGTTGGCATTGTTGACAATAGCAAGTCCTGCTGCATTTGCCTGAGCGTTGTCGTTGAGCTGAACAGAGTTGTTGTTGTTGTTCTGATCCTGAACATTTGACCAAGTTCCTACATACTGAGTGGGAGGTTCTACATCAAAATAAGCAAGCTCTTTGTTCATAGCTTTCGCGTATGAATAACCTTCGGCGGTGTTGTTCATGTTATAAGCTTCTTGATCGTTTGACTGAGAGAATGAGGCATTTTCAGAGCTTTCAAATACCATTATGTTCATACCGGTGTTATAAGCGGATATAGCGGAGTTTCTGATTTCAAGACCGGTAGCGTTTTCCTGAGCGTTGTCGTTGAGCTGAACAGAGTTGTTGTTGTTGTTCTGTCCCACTACGTTCATTACATCACTGTCGTTATCCCAGTCGTTTGTTACAAACTGAGTTTCCTTGTTTACGTTTTCCGCCGCCGCTACGGCGCCCGTTGCTCTGTTGTTATGGTTCTTTGCGGTTTGATCATTTGACTGAGAAGCAGCAGATTCACTTATAAGTCCCATAGAGCTGTGGACATTTATTCCGTAATTTCTCGCTGAGTTTGCGTTGTTGTTGATGGTTATGCTTTCCGCGTTTTGCTGAGCGTTGTCGTTGAGCTGAACAGAGTTGTTGTTGTTGTCTTGATCTACTACGTTTATCTCTGCCTCGGGATTGTCAGTGGTATTGACAACACTCTGAGTTGCTCCAAGTTCACCGTTAAAAGCGTAAGCTTCACTTTCCGCTACTGCTGTATTGTCCATGTTCTCAGCTAACTGCTCATTGGACTGTGTTCCGAGAATGGAAGAAACTTCTCCGGAAGCGAATATGTTTATACCTGTGTTAGAAGCGCTCTGAGCACTGTTTTCCATATCAATACCCTTAGCACTTGCTTGAGCGTTGTCGTTGAGCTGAACAGAGTTGTTGTTGTTGTTCTGTCCTTCCACACTGCTGCTTGCATCACCTACAGAGTAAACGTTGTTGTAGATTTGCTGAGTTTCCTTATCAGAGTTGTAAGCTTCAGCCAATAGGTATGCTTCTGAAATGTTCTTGTGATTCTGAGCTGTTTGTTCGTTGGACTGCTCGTAAACACTTCCGTAAGCCTGAGGATCGGAAGGTCCTCTGATTTCTACGGGTGGGAGATCTGATCTGTCAAGAGGATCTATCGCGTCCGGGGGTGAAGGGGGATTTGTGTCACTCCACATAATGTTAATGGCAAGGTTTACAGAGCTTGTGGCTGTTGCCACTAAATCGGCGGCGTTGGCATACTCCTGCGCATTACCGTTCATCTGAACAGAGTCCAAGTTGTTGTTCTGATTGACAGATCCGCCGTAATCGCGCGTATCGTTGGAAATATTCTGGAATCCCTGAGCTGTAACTTCGTCCAGTTCCTCCTCATTGATAACTTGCATCTCTCCCGCCAATGCGGGTGAACCTACCACTCCGGCTGCAAAAATGGCTGAGAGCAGAAGCCTCTTACTCATGGTTGACACCTCCTTAGATTTTTTTTAGATTTGAAACTTAGGGCAGTTATGGGCGCCTCCGGGCGCCGCCTTTGGAGCTTTTTTTCCTAAAATCATTGAGGGGCTTTGTGCTTACCTTCCCTCACTGCTCACCTCCTGTGGAACGGATTTCTACACTGAACTTCATAAACTTTCCTCGGCTGATTCCTCCCTTCTTAGCCTCATCCCACAGAATTATCTTGGGATCCGTTTCAGCTTCCGTTTCTCCTGCAAAACCGGCAACTACGTTATCCAGTGTTTTATTATCAACAAAATTCTGATGCGGGCATGGAACGGATTTGTCCTCTATCTCTCCCGCTACCGCTAAAAAGAAGACAACACTTAAGAAGAGAAATACTGTTGCCCGCTTCATTTTCTTCACTCCTATATATTAATGTGCAATCAACATGCCAGATATTATAAGTTTCTGATATGCCATGATTTTTTTGTTTTCTTTGCTTTCCTGAAAGTTTTTTCTTCTGTAAAATTTTTTTACAACTGTTATACGTTAAACTAAAGTCAAATCAATATCAATCAAAACTTTAATGTATTTGTAAATTTTTTTTACATTGTGTAAATTCTTTTTACAAGTTAATCAACAGATTACTTAGCTTATCCACATAAGCAGATGCAAAGGGAGGTATAAGAGTGGTGGAAGAGTATTCCACTATTAAAGCGGGTCCTTCTACTCGGTTTCCCCACTTTAGTTTTTTTCTGTCAAATACTCGTGTATTCATAAATTCACCGCCGAAGGCGGTCTTTACAGAAAAGAGAAAAGCTTCAGAGGGATCTTCTTTTTCTTCTTCTTCAAAGGCAGGGATAGAAGGTTTGTCTGTTATAAGGGTTGCTCTGAGTCTGAGATTTACTATTTCTACTTCAGTTTCGTGCTTGTAAGTGTATAGCCTTTCATGTTCCTCATGGAATTTCTCTACGTAGTTTTTACAAAAAGGAACTGTAATTTCGTAGGATTGTCCCTTATAACGCATATCAAGACTCCTTTCCAACAGAACTCTTTCTGGTAGAAAACCTTCCTTTTCTAAGTCCTTTAGGGATTTTTCTTCAAGTTCCCTGAACTTTTCCTCCAAAAGGGAAAAATCTGCGCGATCGGCTTTTAGCATAATGGTAAGAGAATAATCCCTTATTACATCAGCCATTAGTAAACCCATTGCAGAGAATATACCGGGATCGGGAGGAATAAGCACCTTTTTTATCCCTAAATCCTTCGCTAAAAAGACTGCGTGTAAACCTCCCGCTCCCCCGAAGGAGAAAAGAGTGAAGTCTGCGGGGTTGTATCCCCTTTGAACTGTTATTCTTCTCAAAGCTCTTTCCATGTTGGAATTGGTTACCGCTAAAATTGCTTCTGCCAGTTCAAGAGGATCAGTTTTTAAAAGCCTTGCCATACGTGTAAAGGGTTCTTTGAGTTTTTCCGGATACAATCTCATCTGTCCACCGAGAAAGTAATTAGGGATTAATCTTCCCAGAAACAGATTTGCATCAGTTACGGTTATCTGTTTTCCTCCTTTACCGTAGCATATGGGTCCCGGATTAGCACCCGCACTGCGGGGTCCTACTCTGAGAATTCCCCCTTCGTCTATCCAAGCTATAGAACCTCCTCCTGCACCTATGGTGTGTATATCTAATACAGACACTTTTAGGGGTAATCCGTCTATTTCCGCCTCTGTAGTTACAGTGGGTCTTTTCTCAATAAGAGAGACATCTGTTGAAGTTCCTCCCATGTCAAAGGTTACTATCTTCTCTATTCCAAGAAGCTTTCCCAGATGAAAAGCTGCCGTAACACCCGCTGCGGGTCCTGAGAGAATTGTTCTTACCGCTTCCTTGCGGGCAACGGAAGAAGAAATTACACCTCCGTTGGATTGCATTATATTAAGGGTATCTCCCTTTTTAAGGTGTTTTTCTAAGAATCCTATATAACTTTCCATTACAGGAGAAACGTAGGCGTTTATAACAGTGGTGGAAGTTCTTTCGTATTCTCTAAATTCGGGAAGTATTTCATGGGAAAGGGATATATGAACTTTTAACTTTTTTCTGAGAATTTCTTTTACTCTCCTTTCATGCTCACAGTTAGCATAGGAGTGTAACAGACATACCGCTACTGATTCTACTTTTTTATGAAGAATTTCCTCTGCAATTTTCTCTACCTGAGATTCATCTATATCTTCAAGGATCTCTCCTTTGAAGTTGACTCTTCCCTTTATACCAAAACGTAGTTGGCGTGGAACAAGAGGCTCAGGCTTTCTGTAGTGAAGATCGTAGAGTCTCTTCCTGTTCTGCCTTCCTATTTCCAAAACATCTTCAAATCCGCTGTTAGTAATAAGAGCGGTTAACGCTCCTTTTCTTTCCAAAAGGGTATTTGTTGCTACTGTAGATCCGTGGACTACTCTTTTGACACTACCCTCTATTTTTTTCAATCCTTTCAACACTGCGGTAGCCGGATTTTCAGGAGTGGAAGGGATTTTAAAAATCGTAACTTTACCTTCAGTGTAATATACAAAGTCTGTAAATGTTCCACCTGTATCAACACCTACAATTACCACGGAGTAATATACTACAGATCCTTTAAAAGTTCGGCAATATCCTGTAAATCTTTTACGGAGCTAATATCGGTTTCCTTCATGGGAATTGTAATTACTCTCCTTGGATAAAAAACTCTGCGTATTTCTTCAAGATAAAGCCTTTCCTGATGTTTTCTTTTCTGAAAGAATCTATCAGCGGGATTTTCCGGAAGCAGTCTGTTTACAATAAGGGTATCTATCTGAATACCTATACTTTCAAGTTCTTTTATAAGTCTTGCTGTTTCCGCTATGGGTAGTTTTTCCGCAAGCAAGATTGGTATAAATGTGCCAGAAGATATAAACAGATCGGAGAGCTTTTCTAATCTTTCTAATCTATTTTCAATTTGAAGAGGTATCTCCTTAAAAACCTCACCCGCCGCAGATTTTAAGCGTTCTGCTTTTTTCCTTTGGGTTATCAGTTCCTTGAGCCATTCACCCGCACGTAGAGAATTCTTTAAAAGCTGTAGTGTTGTTCCTGTGGGGGCGGTATCTATTACAACAACATTGTAATTGTGGAAAGTTTCAAAAGCCAGATGCGAAAGCCTTTCCAGTAAAGCGAACTCTTCTGCACCGGGAGTTGATCCCATATTTCTGAAAAAGGCTTCTACTTTATCAAAAACTTCAAGATTAAAATTGCTTTTAACAAAGGAAATTGCATTTTCAATGTAGTTTTCAAGCTCTTTTTGAGGATCTATTTCAATAAAAGTGAGATTACATATCTCCGTATCAATTAGATCCGAAAGGGAAGGAGCGGGATCTGTTGAAATGAGAAGAGTTTTATTACCTTTTAAGGCTTTACTTATAGAAAAAGCAGAAGATATAGTAGTTTTACCTACACCGCCTTTACCGCAAAACAGATAAAGTTTTGTTCTCTTCATAAAAGATTTCCGAGAGAATCTCCTATAAAAGCCACCATCATAAAGCGCGGAAATCTTCCCAAAAAAGAAGCTATAAGGAAGGTTATTCTTTTCATTTCAAATATACCAGCTAACCAACAAACAGCTTTAAAGGGAATGGGAGTTACAGCGGCTATTAAAACAGCGTAAATTCCGTATCTATTAAAGAGTTTTTCTCCTTTTGTAAAAGAATTCTCCCCTATTAGCCTCCTAACTACAGGTTCTCCTAACTTATTTCCGAGCGTATGAGCTACAAGTCCTCCAAAAACACTTCCTAAGGTAGCAATAATAGCGGAAAACCACGGATCAAGACCCAAAGCTGTTCCACCCGCTATAAAGGGATCCGGCGGTATGGGTTGGACTATACTCTCCGTAAGGGAGATAAGGAATATCCCTACATAACCGTAAGCCTCTACTAAAGTCCTTGCCCAGTTTTCTAAATTTTCAACCATGATTATACAATTACTATAACGCTGTTTTCATTGACAGGTTATCAGTCAGAAGTAACTTAAAATTACCTGGAGATTTTATTTTAAGAATGCAAATTTCAAAGATCATCAAAAAGGAAGGACTTTTCAAATACACGGACAGTCTGCCCTTTCCGATTCTGATAATAGATAATGATTACAATGTGTTGTTTATAAACAGAAAAGGTAGAGAGGTTTTCAGATCTTCAGAGGAAGATAAAATTAAATGTTACGAGATTAGCCACTCCTTAGATAAACCCTGTTGGGAAGTTTTCGGAGAGGATCTGTGTCCTGTAAAAAAACTAAGAGAGAAAAAGGAACCTTACACCTATCATGATCATGAACAGCAGGAAATTCACATACTTGTGGCGAGTAAAGTTGATAAAGACATCTTCATGGAGTTATTCTTGGATACGTATATAAGTGATATAATCAAACAACTGCGGTTCTTGGCAGATATAGACAGTCTCACAGGTTTTTACAACAGGAGAAAAATAGAAGAAATACTAAATACAGAAATAGAAAGAGCTAAAAGATATAAAGATCCACTTTCTGTGATGTTTATAGATATAGACAACTTCAAAAAGATAAATGACACTTACGGTCATAAGAAAGGAGATGAAGTTCTTCAAAAGGTAGCACAAATTATAAAAAAGGCTGTAAGAAAAACCGATTTTGTCGGTAGATTTGGAGGAGAAGAGTTTATTGTTGTTCTGCCAGAAACTTCTCCCGAAAAAGCATTTCACGTTGCGCAGAGGATCAGAAAAAGTATAGAAACAGCAAACTTTGGAGTAAACGGTATAACTGTAAGCATAGGGATAAGCGGACTCAGAGAAGAAGACGATTACGGTAAGCTCTTTGTTCGGGTGGACAGAGCAATGTATTTAGCAAAGAGAAAGGGTAAAAATAGAATAGAACTCCTTTAGCTGGTTAATCGGTCCACCAACGGTATTCTACCTTCATAAAGAGCTTTACCCACCACAACACCTTCCACAATTCCCGCGAGTCTTCTTACATCTTCCAAGGAAGAAACACCGCCTGAAGCAAGTAAAGGTTTTGAGATGTGTTTTTTTAACTCAACATAAGGTTCTACACTTATCCCCTCAAGACTGCCGTCTTTTTCAATAACAGTGTAAAGATAACCCCACAAAGACTTGTGATCGTAAGTGCTTGCGAGTTCCTTCGGAGTATAGGAACTCAACTCTTTCCAACCCCTTACAGAAACCTTGCCATTGCGGCAGTCCACAGCCAAAACGACTTTCTTGGGAAAATCGGAAAGGATTTTCTCAAACTCCGAAGGATTCTTAACCGCTAAGGTTCCTATTACTACAAAATCAGCTCCTTCTTCAAATAAAGATCGGGCAACTTCATAACTCCTTATACCTCCTCCTACTTGCAGTATTCCCTTATAAACTTTTCTTATTTGTCTTATATGAAATAGATTCCTTAGCCTTCCTTTTTCAGCACCGTCAAGATCAACTACGTGGATTTTTTTAAAACCTGAATCTTCAAAAACAGCAGCTACGGAAGAAGGAGAAGAAGAGTAAACCTTCAGTTTATTAAACTCACCCTTATAAAGGCGAACCACTTTACCTTCCTTCAGGTCTATTGAAGGAATTAAGAAATTTCCTAAATCCATTATTAAAATATTATTTTATATTCTTAGCCCAGGTAGCTCAGTCGGCAGAGCGCACCCCTGGTAAGGGTGAGGTCGCCGGTTCAAGTCCGGTCCTGGGCTTACAGATTGACTAATTTAAACAATAAGTGTTATTATACTCTTTTAGCTTAAATACAGCTGGGAGGTAAAAAGAGAAATGGCTAAGGAAAAATTTGAAAGGACTAAAGAACACGTCAATGTGGGAACAATAGGACACGTAGATCACGGCAAATCTACCCTAACCTCCGCCATAACCTGTATCCTAGCC
>JALSHV010000010.1 GCA_026981975.1 Aquificaceae bacterium
CAACCCCGATCCATTTTCTCCTTAACTTGTGTGCTACTGCTGTTGTTGTGCCTGAACCAAGGAAGAAGTCTAAAATAATATCTCCTTCGTTGGAGGTGGATTCTATTACTCTTTTTAAAAGGATTTCGGAGTTTTCTGTGGGAAAATGCTGAGATTGCGAATATCCAGGGATATCCGTCCAATTGGAATCCAAAAGCTCTTCTTCCCCAGTTAGATATTGAGGCATTCCCTTGACTTTATTTCCCAACATATCTACATATTCTACATCTTCGTTTATTCTTATCCTTCCCTGCTTTTCTAATTCGTAAATTTTCTCTTGAACAAATGTCCAATGCCTTCCTTTTGGTGGGTAAAGAAGTCTTCCTAGAATAATTCGCTCAGGAGGTTTTCTTTCTCCAGGAGAGTGCATGTTTAGCCATTTTTGCTCTTTTTCTCTTTTCTTATAAATTGGTATAAAAGTAAATTTATTTGTTTTAGAATAGAAAAATAAATTATCATTTGCAATATTATATCCTTGAACTCCCGTAAATATCTTTTTCGTTCTGCTTATTACAATCTCATTCCTAAAATTTTCCTTCCCAAAAATCTCATTTAAAAGCATTCTTACATACATATTCCCGTTGTAATCACATCTTACAAAAATACTACCTCTATCATTTAACAATTCCCTTCCCAACCTTATCCTATTTTCAAGCATCGTTATCCATGTAGCATCTTTGTAGCCAACTTTGTAAAGATAATCTGCTTCCTGCTCTTTGTTAAACGGCGGATCAATATAAATCGTCTGCACCTTTTCGTAGTATTTATTCAAAAGCAAATTCAAAGCCTGAAAGTTTTCACTCTTTATCAAAACACCATCTAAAATCTCATCTAAATCGTTGTTTTTAGATAAAGCAACCAATAACTTCCACTTAAATTCTTCATCAAAATATTTAGTATCAATTGGCAACTTCTTCCATTCTTTTCCGTTTAATTGCGACTGTCCATTATTCAAAATCAAATCCTCTTTACTATTGACCTCAATCCAGAATAACTCCCTCCACTCTTCTAATTGCTTTTCATTGCTCAAAATCTCATCTAAAATGCTCTCTAAAAACTCTTCTCCTGCATATTCTTTAATTTTGTCCAGTGTAATTACATAATGCGTATCAATAACAAACTTCTTCTTTTCCCAGATTTTTTTCTGGAAGTTTTCAATCTGTGCTAAAAATTCAATGATTTTCAAAGCAATGTTTCTGAATGCTCTAACTCCGATCAGATAAAGCCTTAACTTGTCAAAATAACCACTTTGTTCCAAAACCTGCAAATCTTCTAATTGTAAAAACTCGTTTTTGATGTAAAAGTCAAGCTCTCTTTCCAGAAATCCCTTCAAGTCTTTGTGAATGAAGTAATCTGTCGTGTTCCTTCTTGTGTATCTGTAAAGGTGCTTTTCAATTATTGTTTTCTCCCCCTCCTTTTCAAATATAAGCCTTGCTAAGCTGTTCTGCGGGATTTTTTCTTCTAAAATTCTTACAATCTCTTCGTTAATTTTATCCTGTGATGCTGATTGTCCGTGTTTGTATTTTTCCTCCTCTTCCTCAGTTAAGCCTCTATACTCAAAGTAAATATTAAGCTCTCTTCTATCTTCGTCAAAATCAAAAACTTTTTCATTCAAAACAAAAAACTTCCTTTCTTGTGCCTTTGCGTTTCCTTTCTCTTCTTCTGCTTCAATAACTCTGAAATTGACGGTTAATCCTTTAATTCTGAAGGTGTATTTTCTGAAATACTCCGTTGTCTTTATGTAATACTGATCTTTGTTTGCCCAGTAGAGTAAAACCTCTTCTCCGTTATAGGGAACAACATACTTTTCATTTTTGCCATATCTTCTTTTGCTTATGAAATCTCCTTTATCGTAGTATCTTGAAAAGAAATTAATGAGGTGATTGTAAATCTCCCTTTCCAAATCCTCTGAAATCTTTATTTCCTCTAATTGCTTTTTTAATCTTTCATATTCATCAATCTCCTCTTTAAAATCCTCTCTGTAAATTCTTGCTCTTGCTTCATCTCTTTTTTTTAAAGCTTCCAGATATTTTTTAACACCATTTTTAGAAGAGATTCCTTTCAGTTTTTCCTCTATCTCTTTTTTTTCCTCTTCACTCAATAATTGCAATTGCTTTTTTATTTCATCTATCAGCTCTTTTTCAATAAATTCCTCAATCTCTTTTCGTTTGTAATTTAGTATTCTGTAAATCCCAAAATCCAAATCTTCATTTTCAAACCGGAAAACTTCTTTGAGTTTTTCTTTAAGTTCCAATTTCAACTTTTCTGCTTCCATTGATTAGATATTTTATCCCACGCCGACTACCATAGGAAAAGGGACGGCAGTTCCCGAGATTATGCCTTTACCCGTAGGCAGGGAAGGTAGGAAATTGATAATGTTCTTCCCTACATGTTCCACATAGGTGGATATGGTATCAAGGTCCGCACTGTTCATTGTTCGGAACATAGCCTGCGTATTCATCTGAGAGAGGATATACTTACTTACCTGTGCGGGTCTTTGGGTTATCACAACAAGTCCGAGATTGAACTTTCTTCCCTCCGAAGCCAGTTTTCGTGCACAGGTAAGAGCCAAGTTGTCTTTACCGGCTGATACATCACCGTAACCTCTCTCAGGTGCAAAGTTGTGAGCTTCTTCAAGGACTACAAGCCTTTTATTGCTGTCTTCTTTACTCCTGTTAAAGATCTCCTGCATAATAAGCCCAGCCAAGTTTACCCTTGTTTGGGAGTCTGTAATTCCTTTGAAATCGTATATTACTATGCTGTGACTGTAGTTAAGGGATTCCTCTATTTCCTTTATTATCCGAGGCTGATTGGTTAATGCTTCCTCTCCGTATATGCTTTTTAAATAATCAACCGCTTCGCGGTGTTCGGAAATATTAAAATCCTCAAGGGATTCTATAAGAGAAAGTAAACCTTCACGCTTTAAAGAGGTCAGGTTAAGAGCAGGTTTTATTTTTCTCTGTATAAGAGAAGAGTTATTCTTCGCTGTATTTGAATTACCGCTTATTAACTTGCCAAATCCAGCCCTTTTTAAAAGATCAAGGACTTCTTCAGCTTCTACGGGTATGAAAGTATCCCTGAATTTTACATGCTTTATAAATTCTCCTTTTTCTAAAAGATTTTCAACAACTTCCCTATACTCACCGTGAGGATCCATTACAAATATCTGAATATCATCAAGCGATTGAAAGAGTCTTGTAACAAGTCTTTTGACAAAATAACTCTTTCCCGAACCGGTTGTTCCTACTACAAGAAGGTGTCTTCTAATTATCTCCTCTGCATCTATGAATGCTTCAACTTTTGAACCTTCAATTAGTCCAACTTTAACTTTTTTTCCGTAGTCAGAAAAAAGATCACTAAAGGTTTCATTTAAAACCCTATACACACCCTCTCCAACCTTAAAGGGTTTTCTTAAAGGTTCAACTTTTCCTTCCTTTACTACACCCACAATATCTGCAGTTGCTATTTTGATACGATTACCGTTCTCTGAAAGATAAGCAAAGACAGCCGCCTTTTTCCAGTCTTTATCTTTACCATCGGAAAAGATCTTTTTAAAGTCCTCCAAAGGAGCAAAAACAAAGGATTCTCTTGAAGTAAAGGGGTTCGCAAAAAAACCTATATCGTATGAGTAAATACTTGAGACCCTTCCCAATACCTTTCCTTCATGAAGTCTCACTTCCACATAGGAAAGCTCTTCTACATCGTCTATGAGTATAAATTCAAAGGAGGAAGATTTTACAGGATTAAGGGTAAAACCTAAGAGATCCTTACCGAATTCCGCGGAGTGATCTCTTTTTATGCTTTCAAAGTAGTCTATGAGTTCTTCTACTTCCCTTTCGGAATCGCTAACTTCGTAAAATACTCCCGCCTCTATATTTCCTTTGGACAGATCGGAAAGCCCTGGTTCTGTAAAGTTTGCGGATCCGAGGACTACCTTTTTATTGTCCGAAATTATGAACTTTGCGTGCAGTCTACTACAGAGATATACCTTTCCACCCACTTCGTTTATCTTTTTAAAAACCCTCTCATCTGTTATAAGCAGATCCCTGAATTCAGAAGCCCTGAGGATTATCTCCAGTTCCAAGTTTTTGTCTTTTACCGTATCAAGTATATCTTCAAAAGGTTTACCCTTTATCCAAGCGGAAGCTATCTTTATACTTTCTTTTGCCTCTTCCACAATTTCCCTTATCTTCGGAAATATTCCGTCACTTGTAAGAAACTCCACCTTGTCCCTCCTTAACCGCTAAATTATCTAACTCCTATACCGTATAGTATAATCATGAAGGGAGGGACAAGAATGTTTAAGGTGTTACTCATCATGTTGTGTCTTTTCCTGCTTACAACGGAAAGTTATTCCTTTAGGGTAACTCAGGGAATAGATGAAGCTCAAAGAGCTGTTATAAAAGCTTTTAACGCAGGAGCAAAAGAAAAGGCGCCTTATTTATACGCAAAGACAAGAGGATATAAGGAAGTGTCTTATATACTTGCTTCCGAAGCAGATGATATAGGATCAAGAATTTTCGCTATACGCACCATGAACTACGCTTCAAAAGCTATAAGTGCAGCTTTTAAGGGAGTAGAAGAGCTTACTCCTATAGAATCCCTACCAACGGAAAAGGAAGAGGAAAAGGAAGAGGAAAACTTCCATATAGTAGATGTTAAAGATATAAAAAGCAGATTAGATTTTATCAGAGAAAATAAAGGAAAAGACTGTTCTCCCAAGGAGTTAGGAAGAGCAGAAGCCTTTTACGATGCTCTCGTATATGAGCTGGCAAAAGAAGAACCTAACTCCGCCTTGGTTTTAAGATTTTACAATGAAGTGAGCACAGAAAGCAAAATAGCCGAAAGTAAATTAAGAGTGGCTATGACAAACGAGCTGGAGTGTTATACAGGAAGAAAATTCATATTTAAACCGCCCGTAGAAGAGAAGAAGAAAGAACCCGCTGAAGTAAAACCAACACCCAAACAACCCCCCACCGAAAGGAAACCCACCGTTGTAGAAGAACCCTTAAAGATCACTGCAAGAATACATTTTGACTTTGATCGTTACAATATAAGACGGGAGTATATTCCTATTTTGAATGAAGTAGTTAAAACACTTAAAGAAAATCCCTTCATAAAAGTAAGAATAGAAGGTTTTACGGATATAATCGGTTCTAAGGAGTATAACGTGAAATTAGCACGTAAAAGAGCGGAAGCTGTTAAGAATTACCTCGTAAAAAAGGGAATCCCAGAAGATAAAATAGAAATTGTGGGTTTTGGAAAAGAACGTTTCATCGCCACTAATGAAACCGCTTTAGGTAGACTTACAAACCGCCGTGTGGAGTTCATAGTTATAAAGGTAGAGGAGTAACTCTGCATGCCCGATGTTCTTATGGGCATAGCTAAAGCGGGATTAAAACAATCTCCTGAACCGGATTTATTGGTTGTCCTTCTTCCTGTTAGAAGTATTGCTTCTTTCCTTTTCACAGATAATTTTTTTAAATCTGGTTCTGTTATTTACTCAGAAGAGACTTTTAAAAAAAATAGGAATATTAGAGCTTTTGTTGTAAACAGCGGAAACGCCAACTGCGGAACTGGCAAAGAAGGAATTAAACACGCTCGCCAGATAGCGGAGAGAACCGCTTTAAAGCTTAAGTTAAAACCGGAGGAAGTGCTTGTTTTCTCAACGGGAATTATTGGCAAACCTTTGCCAATAGAGAAAGTTCTCATTGCTGTAGACAAAGCCTGTAGTTCCCTTGAACCCCTGGATTTAAAAAAAGCTTCTCAAGTTATAACAACAACCGATAGTTTTCCTAAGTTTGACTTTATTGAAAAAAGAAAAGTAAAAACCTTCGGTTTTGCTAAGGGAGCAGGCATGATAGCACCTTCAATGGCTACAATGCTTGCCTTTGTATTCACAGAAGCTTTTGTAGAATTTGAAAAGTTAAGAGTAATCCATAAAAAAATCAATGAAAAAACTTTTAATTCTATTACTGTAGATGGTTGTAAAAGCACCAACGACAGTTTTGCCCTTATATGTATAGGGAATAAAAAAGCTCCCCTTTCTTCTGTAGAAAAGGATATACTGCAGATAGCGGAAAGCCTTGCTAAGAAAATAGTTGAAGACGGAGAAGGAGCTTCCAGAGTGATAAAGATAACCGTTAAAGGTGCTGATTCTTCTAAAAAAGCCAAGGAAATAGCCAAAGCGGTTGCGAACTCTTTACTTGTAAAAACAGCTGTTTACGGTAAAGATCCTAACTGGGGAAGGATAGCTGCAGCAGCAGGAAGCACTACTTTTCCCATAGATCCTTTTAAACTGGAAATACGTATAGGAGAATATACCCTATATGAAGGGAAACCTCTTCCTTTTTCAGAAGAATCTGTAAGAAGATACCTTCAGGAAGAAAAAGAAGTGGAGATTATACTAGATTTAAAAGAAGGAAAAAACGACTGGACTTACTACTCCTCTGACTTAGGTTATGAATATGTCAAAATCAATGCGGAGTATAGCACGTGAGGTGGGCTATGAGAGGTTTCCTTGAAGCTTTACCTTTTCTGATATTTGTAGCTGTATTCATAGCTATCACCTTAGGAGGTAATGTGTTTAAACACATAGGAGGTCTTGCAATGTCTTTTTCCCCGATAATTTTTCTCCTTATACTCGGTATTATTTTTCTCCTTGCAGCGATAAAGATAATTCCCGAATACGAAAGGGCTGTTGTTTTCCGTCTGGGACGGGTTATAGGTTCAAAAGGTCCCGGTTTGATTATCATAATTCCTTTTATAGATCGTATAGTTAAAGTTTCTTTAAGAACAGTTACCCTTGATGTTCCTACTCAAGATATAATTACAAAAGATAACGTATCAGTTCAAGTAGATGCCGTTGTTTATTTCAGGGTAGTAGATCCTTCCAAGGCAATAGTTGAAGTAGAAGACTACCTTTATGCCACTTCCCAAATAGCTCAAACAACACTCCGTAGTGTTTGCGGAGAGGCAGAGTTAGATGAGCTTCTCTCAAAAAGGGAAAAGATAAATATAAAACTTCAAGAAATAATAGACAGGCAAACAGATCCTTGGGGTGTAAAGGTGGTGGCGGTAGAGCTGAAAAAAATAGATCTACCTGATGATTTACGCAAAGCTATAGCACGCCAAGCGGAAGCTGAAAGGGAAAGAAGAGCTAAAATAATTTCAGCGGAAGCGGAATTTCAAGCTGCTCAAAAGCTCTTAGACGCTGCAAAAATATTAGCCACCGAACCCATAGCTATACAGCTCAGATATTTGGAAACCCTTCATACAATAGGGTTGCAGAATGCCAAGATGGTCGTGTTTCCCTTTCCTTTTGAGTTTATGGAACTTATGAAGCGAAAGATAACTGAGGATAAAGAAAAATCCTAAAGCAGTGACTTTTTATGACGGTTCGTATAAGGGAAATGACAGAAAGAGATGTGGACGAGGTATATGAAATAAACATAAGATCTTTTAAGAAAGACGCTTGGAGCAAAGAAGCAATAGAAAGGGAATTTAAACTTCCTTACTCTTTTAGATACGTAATTGAAGTTGAAGGTAAAGTGGTGGGTTACAGTTTTATATGGATTTTAAGGAAAGAAGCACTTATAATGACATTTGCAATAGATCCTCCTTTCAGAAATAAAGGTTTAGGAAAAAGGTTTCTACTGGAAATTTTGGAAAATTTAAAAAACAAAGCAGATATTTTCACCTTAGACGTCAGAAAGTCTAATTTGCCCGCTATCAAGCTCTACCGTTCCTTAGGATTTTCTGTAGTTAAAGAAAGACCGCGCTTTTACTCAGATGGAGAAAACGCTCTGGTAATGGAACTCAAAGTTGATAAAATAAAAAGCCGTGAAGGATATAAGAGGGAGAAAATTAACCTTACTTTTGAGGAAAGAGGAGATAAATCGTAGAGTTCTAGAGTTAGCAAAGAAAATAGAGAAGGATTTTAAAGAATCACCGAACTTTTTGATAATAGGACTCCTTAAAGGTGGTTTTGTTTTTACTGCCGATCTTGTAAGGAATATAAACCTTCCCCTACAAGTGGATTTTCTCTGGGTTTCCAGCTACGGACTGTCAATGGAAAGCTCTGGCAGTATTAAAATTTTAAAAGATATTGATACAGATATAACAAACAGAGATGTTCTTATAGTTGATGATATTTTAGATACTGGAATAACATTAAGATGTATATACGAATTCCTTAAAATGAAAAATCCTTCAAAGTTGAAAACTTGTGTGCTTTTAGATAAAAAAGGACGTAGGAAAGTTGATTTCAAAGCAGATTATGTAGGTTTTGAAGTTCCAGACAAATTCTTGGTGGGATACGGCTTAGACTGGGGAGAACTGGGAAGAAATCTACCAGAAATTTACGCCGTAGAAAATCAGTAAGACATCACTGTATCCTTTCCTCTTTGCTTTGCAAAATACATAGCCATATCAGCTCTTCTGATTATAGAATTTACTGTATCTCCTTCCCTGAAAGAGGTTACACCTATACTTAGGCTAATCCTTTCATCGTATTTATCCTGAAAATGATCCCTTATCGCATTTTTTATCTTCTGTCCTACAAACATTCCTTCTGTAAGATTCGTCTCTCTCATCAAAACTATAAACTCTTCACCTCCCCATCTTGCAAGTGCGTCGGCTTCTCTAAGTTCACGTTGTAACAGATGAGCTATTTCTTTAAGAACTTCGTCTCCTGTTTGATGTCCATACATATCGTTTATGCTTTTAAAGTTATCAACGTCTGCTAAAATAAGAGAAAAGGGTCTTGCGTATCTCTCCGCTCTTGATATCTCTTCTTCTAAGAGTTCTACTATTTTACGTCTATTATACAAGCCAGTAAGGGGATCCCTTTCCGCAAGCTGTTTAAGTTCCCTATTAGCTCTTACAAGTTCTTGTGTTATTGAGTTTACTAAGGAAACTAAAGCACGAAAACGTATAGGTTCTCTGTTCTTTTCTTCACCCAATTCTTCTGTTAGGACAGCTCTACTTTCCCTATTCTCTGAAAGGGAAACAGCTGTTAGAGTGTAATTAAGAAAACCGTTTTTGTTTCCAAAGTTGTAGAATTCTCCGTAAGTTAAAAATCCGCTGGTAGGAGCTATATTTTGTAGATGCTTTGTTTCCACTTCCACTTCCCTACCCATTAAATACTTCCTAGCCGCACAGGTATAGACAAAAATGGTTTCTGAAGGAGAACTGCGAAATTTCTTTAAAGCTTGAGCTGTGGATTCTAACATTATGCCTGTATCCCATATACTGAATCTCACCTTCTCACCGGGTTTAAAAGCTCCTTCGTAAATCATTGCTCCGTCCTTATCTATACCAAGGCAGGCACGTGCTATGAGAATACCGTCTCTTTCAAAAACTAAGGGGAATTCTATGGCTATATGAGGTAAAAGCTCCTGCGCAGCACTTCCCAAGTATTCCTTATAGATTTCAACAGCGGATTTTCCTTCAATTTCATAAAGCCTATTTCCTTCCGCGCGTGTTACTTTCATTTCTTTACCTATAGGAATCCACGCTAAGTTGTAGTGTTTTGTTATATAAAGTTCCTTAGAAAGAATAGCTACCCCTACACCTCCGTGGGGTAATATTTCATCGGTTGTAAAAGTAAAAGTGCCTTTAAAGGAAAAACCGTCCCCCGCAAGTCCTCCTACCAGTGGAACGTTCGGACATATACGGTTAAAAGCGGAGACAATGTCATCACCGTTGGAATTAAGACCATCTGCAAATACGATCGTTAACTTAGATTCTCTTTCGGAAAGTGTTTGTGCTAACTTTTCTGCCATTAGAGCGGAAGTTTTTTCTTCCGATAAGGCAAGCTTTACCCTACTTCTCTCAAAAACAGAAACTGATATTACCGTAGAACCTTCAAATACGTTACCGTTGTAAATCTCTCCTCCCGTAGTTGTTCCTATGAGAACTGCTTTACTAAAACACCTTTTAACTTCTTTTTGAACTTCTCTTATATGATTTGTATCCGTTATTCCCGTGAATACTTGAATAAGAATATTTTCAGAATCTTCTATTTCTTTTGTTTCTACTAATCTTTCAAAGTCCCCTGCTTGTCTGTAAAACAAATTATAGGTTCTCACAGAAATAGTTTAGTTCATTTTTAGCGGATAAGTGTATTGACTTTTCCTTGAATTTCATCAACTGTTTGAATAAGACGGGTGTAAACTTCATGGGCACGGGACGTTTCTATTAACCTAACCATTTCTTCCACTGGATTAACATTAGATTCCTCAAGGAATCCTTGCAATACACGATAGTTGTTAGCAGGTTGAGCTATTCCCGTAAAGAAATCAAAACCCTCCTTACGGATATCAGTAAGATCCCATACACCTATTTTTTCCGTTAACTCCCCTTCTACGTATATATTTCCCTCCGAGTCTAATCTTATATTTCCTTGTGGTATTCTTATGTCTTTCAAATTATCACTTAAAACTCTGTAACCTTCCTCCGTAACTAAGAAACCTTGCCTATCAAGTGAGAAGTTTCCCTTACGGGTATACCTTATACCTTCTGGAGTTCTCACCGCAAAGAAGCCTTCTCCTTCTATAGCAAAGTCAAGGGGATTTGAAGTTTCTCTTAGAGATCCTTGAGAAAAGACAGTGTAAATAGAAGATATCATCGGATATACGAAGTTGTTGGAAGGATTTTCAGGAGAGCTGTTCCTAATTTGATTTCCGCTCTCTGTAAACCAGCTTTCCACTATAAGGAGATCTCTTTTGAAAGAAGGTGTATCAGTATTTGCTATGTTATTTGCAATAACCCCTAACTTCCTTTCCTGTAAAAGCATTCCGCTCCCTAAAATATACAGAGGTTGATAGTCTAATGCCAAAGTATTAACCCTCCTTATATAGATATATCGACTCTTTGTCCTATTTTCATAAGCTCTTCCATTTTAAGAGTTGCTTCACCAAAATCTAAAACGTAACCCCCGAAACCTTTGGCAAATCTCTCTGCGTGTTCTCTTTCCGCGAAAACAAAAGCAGGTGGTTTACAACAAGGTGATACTGTCCCTCCTACTACAAAGGAACTGGTAAAGATATTAACAGGATTGTTGGTGATAAAATCCCTTGTTATTCCTATTTCAATACTGTCCTGATTTATATTCCTATAGGCTATCAATCCACAATGCGCACAGCAAGCGTGTATTTTCTTCCCGCCTTTCAATATGTATATAAAAGCAAGTCTTAAATCTGTATCCTTTTTACAAACAGCACATACATTCTCTTTAAACTCTTCTTCTCTCTTTATCTCCACATTTCCATGTCTGCGGATTATTTTCCCTTCCTCTTCCAGCTCTCTTAGATCTCTGTATATAGTCATAAGAGAAACATTGAAGTATCTGGCAAGCTCCTTAGCGGTAGAATAACCTTCTTCTATAAGTTTAAGTATTTCCTCTTTTCTATTAACCATTTCAAATAAATATTAATATCTTTCCAAAATCTAATCAATCGTTTTGTATTCTTATTCTTCAAGAAGTGTTCCGATACTCAGTTAAAATAAGTATTACCTAAAGGGAGGTGATAAGGGCATGGGAACTTACGGTATTACAGAAGAAAACCTCAAACTAAGAAGAGAATTCATGAAATTAACAAATGAGGAAATTTCCATCTTAGCACAACTCTATCCGTGGGCAAAAAAATACGGACCTACCATTGTAAAGAGATTCTACGATATTCAATTTTCCTATCCTCCTACTAAGGAATTCTTAAAAGGTATAGCAGACAGAAAAGGCATATCCATGAAAGAACTCAGAAAGGCTTTGGAGAAAACCCAGCTTCAGTATTTCTTGGATATATTTGAAGAAGCGAAAAAAGGCGGTAACTTTGGAGTTTCTTATTTTGATAGGAGATTGAAAATAGGAAGTGTTCACAATGTTCTTAATTTACCTATGAAATGGTATATCGGAAGTTACGGTATATACACGGAATTAGCTATAAGGTATTTAAAAGAATCTTTCAAATTCAGGCCCGGTTTTAGAGAAAGAGCTGTAAATGCTCTATGTAAAGTTTTTATATACGATATGCAAAGTGTATTTGATGCTTTTTTCTTTGACTTTCTTAAAGACGTTGATGTGGATATTGAAAGCATAGAAATTTCGGATCCTGAAAAAGATTTATCGGACTTTTACGAAGAGCTTAAAAAACTCGTAAAAAGAAAAATGGAAGAGAGAACAAAGAAACTTGAGAGTGTTATAAGAGATCTATCAGAAGCCATGGCTAAGCTTAGTGAAGGAGACTTAACTGTAAGAGTTGAAGAGAATGAAGGAGAGTATGAAAAGCTTTATAAAAACTTCAACAGTATGGTGGTAAAACTTAGAGGAATTCTTGACAGAACCTATACAAGCTCCAGTGATCTAACCGATAAAGCTATAGATTTAACAGATATAGCCTACGGCATGGAAAGAAACATAAAAAGCTTGTATGAGCATATCAACTCAATATCCACCTCTTCAGAAGAATTTTCTATGATAGTAAAGCAAAATGCGGAGAATATAGTTGAAGCGAAAAACCTTGTGGAGACTATGTATTCTACTTTTACGGAAAGCCATAGAACTCTTGAAGAACTTATAAATAAAATGAAAGATATTTACAGCTCTGTTCAAACCTATTCTGAGGTTATAAAAAAACTCAGTCGTTCCGTTGATCGCATAGGTGAAATAACAGGAACAATAAACTCCATAGCGGAGCAAACAAGTCTCCTTTCTCTTAACGCAGCTATAGAAGCTGCCAGAGCGGGTGAAGCAGGAAGAGGGTTTGCTGTTGTAGCAGATGAAGTCAGGAAACTTGCAGAAAGAACTTCTGAATCCGCAAAGGATATTATAGAAATAATAGAAGGTATAGACGAATCTACCTCAAGAGCGGTGGAATTAGTCTACAAGATTCTGGAAGCGGTGGAAAAAGGAATGGAAGTTTCCGATAAAGCAAGTGAAGCCATATCAGCACTTGCGGATAAAATGAAAGCTGTAGAAGAGAGAATATCCGCCCTAACCGCCGCAGGAGAAGAGGAGTCTAGCACCGCTAATCAGTTAGCTCAATCTGTATTTGAGGTAAATTCCTTAGCCGATGAAGACAAGCAAAGGGCGCAAGAACTCAGAAAAATAGCAGGAGAGACTATGGAAAAACTCAAATTAATGCTTGAGGACCTTCAAAGGTTTAAACTTGACATTTTCAGTATAGAGAAGGCTAAAGTGGCTCACAATATGTGGAAGCTAAGGCTGATAAAGTTTTTAGAAGGGGAGCAGGATATAGATCCTACCGAATTTGTAGATCATACCCAATGTTACCTGGGCAAATGGTATTACTCAGTAGGTAGAGAACACTGTGGACACCTGCAGAGCTTTAGAGAAATAGAATCTCCTCATATAGAACTTCACAGACTCGCAAGGGAAATATACGAACTCAAAAAAGAGGGAAACGCAGAAGAAGCCAAGGAAAAACTCCTGAGAATGAAAGATTTAGCAAGAATAATAGTTTATAACTTAGACAAACTAAAGATTGAATGTTCCCGTTCCGATAATTAAATAAGGGAGGATCATAATGGCTAAGGAAAAGATAGCAGAATGTAGCAAGTATATGGAAGAGCTTGCCAAATTAACAGAAAGTCTTATGAAAATAGCTAAGCAATCAAATCTCCTTGCTCTGAATGCTGCCATAGAAGCGGCAAGAGTGGGTGAATCGGGAAAAGGTTTTGCGGTTGTGGCTTCCGAATTCAGAAAGTTGGCAGACAACACTTCTAAACTGTCTAAGGAAATTAAAAATATAGTAGAACAGTTATCAGAAACATTAAAAACGGAGGAAGAAGATGAATCCTCAGGATAAAAGCGGAGCATTACCGGATATATTAGAGACTGGGAAAAACGAACTTGAAATAGTGGACTTTCGCATATACGAAGACAACACTGAAGACACCTACGAGTGGATTTTCGGTGTTAACGTAGCAAAAGTAAGAGAAGTCCTCAGAATGCCATCTATAACTAAAATACCCAATATGCCTCCCCAAGTAGAGGGAATGGCTGAAATCCGCGGAAAGCTAATCCCTGTTGTAAGCCTTGCAAAATGGATGGGTATAGAAGAACCTCAAGAGAGAAAGAAGTTTTTACTTCACCTAGAATTCTTAAGGGAGAACGTAGGTATAGTAGTCCACGACGCCAAAAGAATTAGGAGAATATCATGGAAAGATATTAAAAAAGCACCTGATACTTTAAATGTGAAAATGGGAGGTAGAATAACCGGTGTTGTAGAAACGGAAGATGGACTGCTGATAATCCTTGACTTTGAAGGCATACTCCATGACATAGGTCTTTTAAAGATATTCCATGAAGCGGAAGCTTACGAAAAGGCAAAAGAAATAAAGAAAACCCATACCATTCTCATAGCGGAAGACTCAGCTGTAGCTCGTAAGATAATAAAAGATCTTCTTGAAGCGGCGGGACACAAAGTTATAACCGCTGAAGATGGCTTACAAGCGTGGAATCTCTTAAACGATTATTTAAAAAAGGCTCAAAGTGAAGGTAAATCTTTAAAGGACTATATCCAGCTGGTTATAACTGATATAGAGATGCCCAACATGGACGGACTAACTTTAACAAAGAGGATAAAAGAAACAGTTGGACTCATGGGATTGCCAGTTATAGTAAATACTACGTTAAGTGATGATTCCAACAGACAAAGAGCTTTTAGAGTGAACGCTGACGGTTTTATTGTTAAATTTGACGCTGAAGAGTTACTTAGCATGGTAACCAAATTAGCAGAAAAAGGAGAGTAAAAGATGATCAACGATGAAATGAAAGAAATATTTAATGAATTTGTTATTGAATCAGAGGAAAATCTCCAAAGGATAGAAGAGAACCTCCTTCAACTTGAAAAAGATCCCCAGAATGAAGAAATACTCAATGCAACTTTTAGAGCAATGCACACCCTAAAAGGTGGAGCTGGTTTTTTGGGATTACAGGCAATTGTTGAAACTGCTCATGCGGCAGAAGATGTTTTAGGAAAGTTAAGGAGCAAAGAATTAAAGCTCAGCCCTGAAGTAAACGATCTTATCCTTGAAGCAGTTGATTTTATAAGAAACGCTCTTCAGAAATACGAAGAAGGAGAAGAAGTAGAAGTTCCGCAGGATCTTGTTGCAAGACTGAGAGAATTAGAAAGAAGTGCAAAACCTTCAGAAACATCACAACCTCCTACCATAGATGAACTCCTTGACAAATACGGATTTTCCCATCTTAAAGGAAAACCTCTTGAAGAAATCCTAGAGGAACTTATTTTACTTCCGCCAGATGAAAGACCAGCCGAACTTATAGATCAACTTGATAAGATAGTCGCCGCTTCAGAATCAACTTCTAAAGAAGAAAAAGAATCACAACCACCTCCTAAGGTGGAAGAAAAAGCCATAGAAAAAGCAAAGGAAACTCAAGAAGAAAGCCAAGAACAAGAAAGGGAAGAAAAAAAGCCACCCAAACTTTCTACCCAACAAGAAGGAGAAAAAGTCCTGCGCATAGATGTAAAAAAGATAGAAGATCTCATGAATTTAGTGGGTGAATTAGTCCTTGAAAGAAATAGGCTTCTGAGGGTATTTCAAAAACTGTATGAGGAATATCAGTCCAAAACCATAGATGAGTTTGAAACCGTTATGTCTTCTCTTGATCGTATAGTTGGAGATCTACAACTGGCGGTAATGAAAACAAGAATGCAACCTGTTAAAAGACTTTTCCAAAAGTTTCCCCGCGTAGTAAGAGACTTGGCACGTATGTTAGGCAAAGAAGTAGATCTTGTTCTTGAAGGAGAAGATGCAGAAATGGATAAAACTGTTCTTGAAAAACTGGAAGAACCTTTGATCCACCTTATAAGAAACGCTGTTGATCACGGCATAGAATTTCCAGAAGAGAGAACAAAAATGGGTAAACCCCCGAAAGGAACTGTAAAACTAAGTGCTTACTATCACGGAGATAGGATATTCATAGAAGTCTCCGATGATGGTAGAGGAATTGATGTGGAAAAAGTTAAGAAAAAAGCTCTTGAAAGGGGACTTATTACCTCCGATAGAGCTGAAAAGATGACAGAAAAAGACATTTTATTCCTTATTTTCCACCCAGGATTTTCTACTGCGGAAGGAGTTTCCCAAGTATCTGGAAGAGGAGTGGGAATGGACGTTGTAATGAACACAGTCTCAGCTTTTAGAGGAACCATAGATATAGAGACAGAAAGAGGGAAAGGAACTAAAATTACTCTATCATTCCCGCTCACAGTAGGAATAATAAGATCTCTTCTTGTATCTGTTAACGGTAGGCTTTTTGCTATACCTATTTACTCTGTTTTAGAAATAATTCAAGGAGAAGACGCTCAGATAACAACGGTTTCTGGTAAGGAGGTTCTAATTTTAAGGGAACTCACAATCCCTCTTATAAATCTCGGGGAAGCTCTGGAAATGGGTGGAGGAGCTGTAGGATACGTTATAGTTTCACAGGTAGGTAGTCAAAAAATAGCCTTTACAGTAGAAGATCTCTTTGGAGATGAAGAAGTAGTAGTCAAACCGCTTGGCAAAATAATAGGAGAAGTTCAGGGTATATCAGGAGCTACAATAACCGGAGATGGTAAAGTGGTTTTAATCTTAGATTTAGATGGTATTTTGAAAAGAGAAATGAAAACCTTAACTCTTGTATGAGGTGAGTATTATGTCAGAGATAGTGCCTGTAGGAGAAACAAAACCAGAAAAGGTAGTAACGGACGTAGAGGAATTCTTAGGAATTTCCTTAGAAAAAGAACTTATAGGAATATCCCTTAGAAAGATATTAACCATTTCAAAAGTTCTGGATATCGTAAAAGTTCCCTACACTCCTTCCTTTGTAGTAGGTGTAATAAATTTAAGGGGAGAAATAATTCCCATACTGTCTTTAAAACAGATATTGAATCTTTCAGAAACTCAAGAACCTACACGTATAGTGGTTTTGGATTCCAGTCACGGAAAAGCGGGTGTTTTGGTAGACAGTATTGTAGGAGTGGTTCGCGTTCCTCAAGAGAAGTTTGAGCCCAATCCCCTGATAGGACGTTACAGTGTTTACGTAAGTCATGTAGCTCAAACAGAATTCGGATTGATGGAAATCCTTGATGTTGAAAGGATAATGAATTCTGTAGTTTCCAAAGAATAATTCTCCTTCCCTTAAAGGATTATGAAAAAAGTAGAGCTTTTATTTGAAAGCTTCCTTTGGAGATCTAGATTACTTGTTATACTAGCTGTTCTAAGCTCTCTACTGGGTTCCTTAGCTCTTTTTCTTGCAGGACTTGTAGAAGTTATCACTCCTTTGATTAAATTTTTTAAAACCTTTGATTACGAAATTCTCTCAAAGAAGCTTGTAGCTTCCGCAATTGCTTCTATTGATATGTTTTTAATAGCAACCTTTTTGCTTATATTCTCCTTAGGACTTTATGAGCTTTTTATATCCAAAATAGACATAGCTCAAGAAGATCCAAAAAGTTCAAAGGTTCTTTTTATAACAAATTTAGAAGATCTAAAGACAAAACTGGGAAGAGTGGTAATCATGGTTCTCATAGTTACCTTCTTTAAAGAAGCTCTGGAAATGGAATACAAAACTCCTCTAGATATTTTATTTCTTTCAGCAGGAGCATTAGGAATTTCTCTTGCACTTTACTTTACACGTAAGGAATACTATGAAAAATAAGCTCTTTTGTATATCTGTAATATATCCTTTTCAGTAACTTCCACCGGATTTACTCTCAAAGATCTATCCGAAAGTCTTACAACATCTTTTGCGAGTATTTCTAAACTGTCCTCTTTCAATCCTAAGCTCTTAAGATTTTTCGGCAATTTTAAAAACTCTATAAAATCCTCAAGCGCTTTTATTGCTCCCGAGGGGGTATTTTCATATCCCATCAGTCGTGAGAAAAGAGCATAGCCTTCGGGATTTCCTCTAACATTAAATTCTGTAACTGCAACCGCTAAAGCGGAAAGCCCTTTTCCGTGGGGGATTTCAGGAAAGTGTCCAGAAATCGGATGTTCCATAGCGTGAATCAAAGCAACACCCATCTGATCTATAGCGATTCCTGCTAACATACTTGCATAGGACATTTTCTCCCTTGCTTCCAGATTTTGAGGATCAAATACTGCTATAGGAAGCCAGCGCCCTATTAGTTTTATAGCCTTTACTGCAAACTCCTGCGCTATTTTATTCGTAACCCGATTTGTTAAAGCTTCAAGAGCGTGTATAAGTGCATCAAACCCTGTAATTGCTGTGAGTTCCCTACTCATACTTAAAGTCAAAAGCGGATCTATAACGGCTATTTTTGGATAACAAAGTGAATGGGAGATAACCATCTTTTCTCTTTTTTCCGGATTATTTATAACTGCGTATCTGTTAACTTCACTTCCTGTTCCCGCAGTGGTAGGAATACATACTAAAGGTTTACTTTTTTCCGGTTTTCTCACAGAGCCTTCAGGATAGTTAACGTAGTCCCAACTGCTTCCCCTACTTGCGGAAACAAGAGCTATTGCCTTAGCTGCATCAAGGGAACTGCCTCCTCCGATACCTACTATAAGATCAACGTTTTGTTTATGTGCTATTTCAGCTCCAGCGTCAACAACCTTATAAGAAGGATTTGGAAAGATTTTATCGTATAGGAGTATTTCCTCAATTCCTGACTCAATCATAGAATCGGTAAGGCTTTGTAATGCACCACTTTTTTTCGTGCTTTCCCTTCCGGTTACTATTAGAGCTTTTGAACCCGTATTTGCTATAAGTTTACCTGCCTCGTTTAACATTCCCCTTCCGAAGTAAATTTCTACAGGCATAGAGAATTTAAAAGTCATAAGACAGATTATAAATGCACCCCGCGGGGGCGGAAAAGAGAGGAGGTGGTGTCAGGGGGTGATTAAAATTTAACCTTACGTGGGAAGGTTTTTAAGGTAAAATTCACATTATAGTTTTAGATGATAGTATCTCTTCAAGAACTTTTGGAAATTCTTGAAAAGGAACGTAGTAATGGTAAAAAAGTGATTTTCACTAACGGTTGCTTTGATCTTCTTCATGCGGGACATGTGGATTACTTAGAAAAAGCCAAAACACTTGGTGATATTCTAATAGTAGCTATCAATTCCGATAGCTCCGTAAAACGTATAAAAGGGAATAAAAGGCCTATAATATCTCAAGAACAAAGAGCAAAACTCGTAGATTCCTTAAAATTTGTAGATTTCGTTATTCTTTTTGAAGAAGATACACCGGAAAAATTAATAAAAGCTATAAAACCCGATATACTGGTTAAAGGTGGAGACTGGAAAATTGAAAAGATTGTAGGTAGGGAATTTGTTGAATCCTACGGGGGCAAAGTTGTAACAATTTCTTTTAAATACAGTATTTCTACTACTAAGATAGTAGAACGTATTATATCTCTTTATTGTGAGTAGGTTATGTAAGGGACTTTATCTCTTTAAGTAGTTCTTGTGTCATTTTATCTTCCTTAACCTTTCTCAAAGGGATTCCTTTTTTAAAAATCCACCCAAATCCTTTCCCACAGGCAAGTCCTACATCTGCTTCCTTGGCTTCGCCTATTGCGTTAACTACACAACCCATTATGGCTACCTTCAAAGGTTTATTAACTCCTTTAAGTTTGTCTTCTACTTCTTTTACTACTTTCTGCAGATCAACTTCTATTCTTCCGCAGGTGGGACAGGAAATTATATCTACTCCGCGATTTCTAAGACCAAGAGATCCCAGAATTTGATAAGCCACTTCTACTTCTTTTACTGGGTTTTCTGTAAGAGAAACACGGATTGTATCACCTATACCCATATACAAAAGTATTCCTATACCAACGGCGGATTTAACTACCCCTCTTGCTCCCGCACCTGCTTCCGTTATTCCTATGTGAAGAGGAACATCTGTTCGTTGAGCAAAAATCAGATTTGCTTTTATATTCTGAATTACATCTGATCCTTTGATGGAAACTTTGTAGTTTGTGAATCCCCATCTTTCAAAACGCTCCGACCACCTGAGCGCACTTTGGGCAAGAGCTTCAGCAGAGGGAAAACCGTGTTTCTCCAGTAGATCCTTTTCAAGGGATCCAGAGTTTACTCCTATTCTAATAGCTACTCCTTTTACCTTGGCTTCTTCAACTATTTCTCTTACGATTTCCTCTTTACCTATGTTCCCCGGATTGATTCTTATACCGTGAACACCCTTTTCCATAGAAAGTAAAGCGTAAGAAGGAGCGAAGTGAATGTCCGCTATTATAGGAACAGGTGAATTTCTTAAGATTTCCTCTAAAGCTTCTAAATCCTCTTTATGAGGAACTGCTACCCTTACTATATCGCAACCGGCTTCTTTTAAGCTTTTTATCTGCTTAAGTGTATTTTGTATATCGTGTGTTTTTGTAGAAGTCATAGACTGAACCGCAATAGGCGCAGAACCTCCTATTGGAACAGAACCTACCCTTATCTGCCGACTTTTTCTTCTGATTATCATCTATTCTCCTAACTCCTCAAGATCTTTTATTAATTGATCTATCTCTATGGCAGGCATAGTTAAAGTTCTTATAGTTCCTCTTGAATTCATTTCTATTGCCATTTTAACCACCGTGTCGTTGTCCGGAGCTTCAAGTATATTTACAAAATCATAAGGACCCATAACCGCATACTGCGCAAGAATTTTAATCCCAAATCTTTCAGTAATTTCCCTATCAACCTCTTTTATCCTTTGAGGCTTGTTTTTAAGTGTTTTTGCACCCTCATCAGTAAGTGTTGTTAGCATAACAAATACAGGCATATTTTCCTCCTTAACCGGACACATATCCGGTGCCGGGGTATTTGTATCCCGCCCACTTAAGGGTATCCTTGTTCCCGGCAGGCGGTATTAGGATACCCATCATAATTAAAAATAATGTAACTTAAAATTAACAATCGGAAGAAAAATGATGGAACCAATTATGGTATTACGGGGAGAACAATCACGAACCAAGAGATTAAAACAAAAGGAGAAATAATGTTAGAAAAAGCAGAAAAAATTAGTGGCTTCTGGGCATTCAAAGAGGAACCTTTATCTAAGGATAAACAATTAGTGCTCTTTGATAATGTGCAATTTATCTATGAACTTGCACTTGCTCAACTTGAATTAAAAGCCTTAGGTGTGGAATTTGAAGTAACAAATGGACTTAGAGAATTTAGGCTCCTGAAAGAACCCGAAGATGTAGAAACTCTTAAAAGAAAACTTGCTTATTTCAAATTGATAAAGGGAGAATATACCGATTATTTTTACATCGTAAGGAAAAACCGGACGAGATCTGTAAATCAGTATCTGACACATTGGATATACCCTTACAAAGGTAAGTTTCACCCGCAGATGATCAGAGCGTTGCTTAATATTATAGGATTAAAAAAGGGAGACACTGTGTTAGATCCCTTTATCGGGAGCGGAACAACAGCAGTTGAAGCTCAGCTTTTAGGCATCAATTGTGTGGGTATTGATATTTCTCCTTTGTGTGTTCTTCAGAGCAAAGTAAAGACAGAATCCATAGAGGTTTTGCCTGAAATATTAGAATGGAAAGACGAAATATTAAGTAAAGTTAGAGTAAATTTATTCAATCTTGATGATAAAGCGCTTGATAAAGTAATAGATGCCATACCAAACGAGAGGGTAAGAAACTTTTATCTTATGGCAAAACTGGTTGCTGTAAGTGATAACGCAAGGAGAAAAAAAGACTTTACCAAAGCTTTCAGGAAAAATCTGGATTTAATGATTCTTTCAGTAAAAGATTATGTTGATGTGGTCCAAGAACTTAACTTACAACTTGGAAAAGTGGATATTAGGGTAGGAGATTCCAGAAACTTACCTTTAGATGATAATAGCATTGATGGAATAGTAACATCTCCTCCTTATTCTATTGCCTTGGACTATGTTTCTAATGACGCTCATGCACTAAAAACATTAGGATATGATTTAAGAGAGTTAAGAGAAGAATTCATCGGAGTAAGAGGTAAAGGACAGAAAAGAATAGATCTTTACAACGAGGATATGAAAAAAAGTTTAGAGGAGATGTATAGAGTTTTGAAACCGGGAAAATATGCTGTAATAGTTATTGGAAACGCAACTTATCAAGGAAAAGAAATAAAGACAGTAGAGTTCATTATAGACTATGCAGAGAAAATAGGGTTTAGACTCGTGAAAAATATAGATAAGATAATTTTCGGGCTTTATAATGTTATGCAGAAAGAGAACATATTGATATTTAAAAAAGGTGAGAAAAATGTATGACCGTGAAGAATACATAAAACAACTTGAAGCAATAATAAGTAAATTTTTAGAGCCTTTAAAAGGGATACCTTATCCCATAGCAATAAAAGCTTTAACGGGTTGTGAAGTCTTACCTTTTGATTTATCAAATAAAGAGAATCAAAATCTGTTAGAACTTCTAAAAACTGCTGCACAAATAGCTGGAGATGAAGCATATAAACAAGGAATTTTTACAAGAAGACCAAACGAAGCGGGGAACCATTTAGAAAATCTGAAAGTTCAAGTCAAACATGAGTTTAATGCGAGTAATAAAGACCTCTATAAACCAGAATTTCTATTAGCAAGAGGTAAGATAAAATGACGCCGCCGCGCCGAATTTCTCGCTTACTGATGTTCACTCCGGTGGTATTGCACTTACTTAACAGGAAAAAATGATCTAAATCATAGAAAACAATACTGAGATTGTGTTTCAATTTCTATTATCTCCTTATTTAGAGGGAGAAGCATGAAAACAAGAGTATATTTAATCTTTTTAATCAGCTTTGGTTTATTTGCATGTAAAAATGTTTCAATAGAAGAAATCAATGCGCGGAAACAAGTAAATCCTGAACCTAATATTCCCTTAGAATGCTATACGGATACGGGCATAGTAAAGAAAGGAAAAGCTGAAGCAAACCCTTGTTACGTATGCCACACAAAAGCCAATACACCGTATGTAAACGAACTTGAGGATATGGGCTTAACACTTGTTTACAGTTTTCCAGAAGATATAGTTGAAAGAGGAAACCCGTGGTTAAATGCTGTAAATCCCGATTTAGCCATAGGAAATATACCAGAGCCTTATACAGGGGAAAGAACAGGCTGGAGAGCTTTCCGATGGAAACCTTTTCCCGGCTTTTTCCCTACTAACGGAAGAATAGATTCTACTTTTATAAGACTTCCCGAAAATTTCAGAAAGAAAGAAGGAATAACAGACTGGGAAATTTACAAAAAGAACTTAGCAATCTTAGAATGTGCTATAAAAGGTAAAGTTCCCGGAGAAATATGTCAGGGGACTGAAGTCGGCGACATAACCGTCCCGACTCATTACGAAGGAGATGCAAAAAATATACCGGTTATAACTTTCCAATACCCACCGGGAACGGAGTTTGCTCACCCAGTGTATTATCTAGATCCTCTCAATACCTTGTCATTTAAATCCCTCAGATTAAGAGAGATGAGATATATGAAAAAAATAGCTTATGCGCCCGTGAGAGAAGGAGAAGAAGAGGAAGAGAGCACTTCTTTTTGGGATAACGGAATGGTATTTAACCGTTCCGGCTTTTGGCTTATGGTCGGATTTATAGAAGACGAAAAGGGAAACTTAAGACCACAGAGTAGGGAAGAAATGAAATTCTGTATAGGTTGCCACGGAGGGGTAGGAGGAACTGTTGATGGAACATACACTTTTTGGAGAAAAATTCCCGGCATCTTGGGCTGGAAAGATCAGGATTACAATCTTTCAGATACTTCTATAAAAGACTACAGCTACTACGAAATCTCTTGCGATAAAATAAGCTATTTACAAGTGGGAGAGGTTATAAAAAAAGCATTACAAACCCACTGTAATAAATACGGCTATCCACCGGGAGAATATCTCCTTTACTTTGCACTTACAAAGGGAGGGGATCATTTCAGAAGCAATGCAGAAATCCTAAGTAGAATAAGCACAGATCCTACTAAGATTTCAATTTTAGAGCGGGAAAATATAATTACCAACAGATCTTTTATAAACTTTTTAAATCCTGACGGCACAGTAAAAGCTTCTTTGTTCATACCTTCGGAGAAAAGAGCTTACGAAATAAATAAACAGTATTATAGAGTAGTCAAAGCTCAAGCGTTTGTTTTTGGTAGAGATCTTTTTGGCAAACCCTTCGGTTTATCACAAGGAGGTAATTCCATTGAAAAATTGAAAGGATTAAACTACACAGGAGTTTTTGAAAGTGCTTTATGGGTTAGACTCCGAACCCTGCTCCGGTGATCCTTTCACCCTCCGCTGTCCTTTTTTAAATTTTTAATAGCTATGATTAAACCCATTATCTTAGGCGGTCCCACCGGTTCAGGAAAATCGGAAGTAGCTTATCTCCTAGCTAAAAGAATAGGAGGAGAAATAATCAGTGCAGATGCAATGGCTGTTTACAGAGGAATGGATATAGGAACAGCAAAACCCATAGAGTTTATGAAAGAAGTAAAACACCACCTTATAAGTATAGTAGATCCGGGTGAATTTTTTGATGTTAAGTTGTTTGAAGAGTTGGCTCTTAGAGCTATTGAGGATATAACGAACAGGGGGAAAATTCCCATTATAGTAGGTGGAAGTTATCTCTACATTCAAGCAATTCTTTTCGGAATTGCAGATACACCAAAACCTAACAGAATTTTAAGAACAAAGCTTTACCGCATAGCAAAAAGAAGAGGGAAGGAATTTCTTTATAGGAAACTGCAAGCTATAGATCCTTTATACGCTGAAAAGATCCACTCTAACGATATAAGAAGAATTGTAAGGGCTTTAGAAGTTTTTATAGAAACGGGAAAACCTTTCTCCTCATTTCATAAATGGCAAAAACCCCGATACGACTTTATCGGATTTTATCTGAAAATGAATCGCGAAAGGTTGTTTACCAGAATAAAAAGAAGAGTTATTAAAATGATGGAAAAAGGACTTTTAAAGGAGGTTCATCATTTATTAGAAAAGGGTTTTGAAGACTTTATTACCGCTCAACAAGCCATAGGTTATAAAGAGCTTATTCCTTATATTAAAGGAGAAATCAGTCTTAAAGAAGCTGTAAATCAAATAGTGCATAATACCGAAGAATACGCCAAGAGACAAATAAGATGGTTTAGGAAGCAAGGTTGGATTGAAGTAGATATGGATAAATTATCTCCACCAGAAGCGGTGGATTTTATAACCGAACATCTTCGGAAAACTCCTTTATCCGTATAATTACACCTTCTTTATTCTTTTCTATTTTTTTGAGAGTTCTAACTTCGTATATTAAATTATCGTTTCTTATTACTCCTGCTTTTTCAAGAATATCCCAAAGACTTTTCAACATATTGTCTATATCTCTTTTCCTATGATTCGGAAGTATAAAAGTTATATCTACTGACACACGTTCCTCTATAGGATTCCCTTTATACTGTTGCTTTATTTCCCAAAGAGCTTTAACTTCCCAGTTACGAACACGCGGAGGTTTAAAGACTTTCCCTCCCCTTCGCCTTATATATCTGTTAGACTTGGGAACCGGCACTTGTGATAATTTAAGAACCACCATCTTTTGTTCGCACTATAAGGTAAATTATGGCAGAAAAGGTAAAAAATAGGGATATAACACTCATTATAACTGATAGCAAGTGTAACTTAACAAAAGCAGGAGAATCCGCTACCTTAAGGTTATGAACTTTGGGAACTATGTAAAACTGTAAAGTTAAAAGGACCGCCATATTGGCAGTTAAAAGAAGTATTAAAAGCTTACTCATGCGCGAAGAAATAGCTATGAGCAGGGATAAAACAACCGCACCTAATCCTGCTCCGAAGTAAAAGGGAAATATCTTTTCCACAACGCTTCCCGCAACTGTCCTTTCAAGGGTTTTAAAAAGAGTTGGTGCTGTTACTACGCTGAAGAACAAACCCAGTCCGAAGTAAGAGGAGAGAAGGAAGATTAAAACTCTATTCACAGCTCACCCTGTAAGCTCCGATCCCCTTTAAAGGGATCAGAGGCCGAGGTATTTATACCGCGCCTTTTTCGGGATACCCGTAGCCTCGGCAGGCGCCATTCGGATATCCCTACTCCTCAGCTACCCCGACCTCCTGAGCTTTTCTTTTCTCCGCAATGAAAACTAAAAGTGCAAGAAAAAGAAAAAGAGCTATTAAGTAAAACCTTGTTACCCACACAGTCCAATGAGTTTCCGCGATAATCTTAGGAATATACTCCTTTGCCCATACGGACAGAAGAATAAGAAGAAACAGGGGAGTTATATACCTCATTATATAGTAGTAGAATCTGGGAATTTTTATAAGACCTCCCCTGTTTATTTCTTCCCAAGCTCGCTCCCCACCAAAGATCCACATAAAAAGGATCATTTCAAGGAGTCCAAAGAAAACCACACCTATTGTCCCAGCCCAGAAGTCCATTTCATCTAAGGATTTGTTTAAAAAGATTACAAGATGAGCGCTGAAAAAAACAATTCCACCCGTTATCAAAACGGAGTTTTTTCTGGAGAGACCAAATTCATCTTCAAAAAAAGCAATTAAGGGTTGCATTAGAGCAAGAGAGGAAGTTAATCCCGCAAAGAACAAAAGAAAAAACCACAGAAATCCCAAGAAAGTTCCCGCAGGCATATTAGCAAATATAGCGGGAAGACTTATAAAACCCAGATTGAATGCACCAGATTGAGCTATTGCAACTGCATTTGCTACACCGAAAAAAGCAACAGCAGCGGGAATAGCAAGAGAGCCTCCTAAAACTACTTCAGCTGTCTCGTTTAATGTAGAGGCGGTAAGTCCGCTTAATGTTATATCTTGATTTCTCTTTATATAAGAAGCATAAGTTATAATGGCTCCAAATCCCAAGGATAGAGTAAAAAATATCTGACCTGATGCTGCAATCCACACTCCCGGATCACCGAGTTTTGAAAAGTCCGGTTTCCATAGAAAATTAAGCCCTTGTATGGCACTGCCGTTGGGTGTCTCCAGTAGCAGAACTCTTATTACCAGTATAAGTGCAAGAATAAAGAGAGTAGGCATTGCTATTTTCGCAAAGGCTTCTATTCCTTTTGAAACCCCCCTACTTAATATCCATAAATTTATTGCCATAGTAAGAATAAATATTCCGTAAGCATAGACGGAAGGTTTTAAGAAATCCTGGCCTGAACCAATATAACTGCTGAGAAACTCCCTAAAAGGTTGAAGGTAGGAATCAGAATCCCCCACTTGAGTTGGAATTTCCGGAACAAGACCCAATAGAAAACGCAGTGCGTATCCTAACGTCCAAGATTCTATGTAAATGTAATAAACAATAACAACCAATGGTATCCAAAGACCGAAGACCCCTATGATTTTTGAAAAATTGTGCTTCCAAAGCAGGTAAAATATTGCGGGCGTTGTGCCGTGTCCCTTTGAACCACCGTATCTACCTATTGCCCATTCTATCCACATTAAAGGAATACCTATCAGTATAAAAGCCACTATGTATGGGATCATAAAAGCTCCGCCACCATTTTCCGCTGCTTGAACTGGAAAGCGAAGAAAATTGCCTAAGCCTACCGCATTTCCTGCCATGGCTAGAATAAGACCTATACGGGTTGCCCATTTCTCCCTCCTGTAGATTTCTGCCATGGCGGAAATTATTATACTTTCATACCAAGGGCAAATCCTATAATAAAACTACCTCCGAAGGAAAGCGTTTTAAAGAGAGTCTTTATAAAACTGTCAAAAGATAAAAAAATAGTATTTACAGAACTGGCAAGTTTTTCCCAGTTAACACTTATCAAACCCAAATCCGCTAACCATACAAGGGAGATTATATAAACCCCAACAACAAATAAAGCTAATTTAAATATTCTTTTAAAGGTAAAACCTATGAGAAATCCCATTGAAGCTCCGAATCCTAATTGCTTGAAAATTTCCGGGGAAAGGGTTTCCTGCATTAAACTTCAGCTCCCTCAAGAGTTTCTTTACAAGAACAGGATCTACTCTTAGGAAGCAGTTTAACAAATTCGCGCACTATAAGCCCTATTTCCTTTTCTTTTAAAGACATCATTTCTATTACTTCTTCACTTGTAAGCTTCTTTCCCGAAATACCCGCAGCAGGATTAGCCACTACACAGATGGAAACGTAGCACATAGTAAGTTCTCGTGCTAAAACAACTTCTGGATAACCTGTCATACCTACTACGTCTGCACCCAAAACTTTCAACATTTTTATCTCCGCCACACTTTCAAATCTAGGTCCTTCTGTGCAAGCGTAGACACCTCCGTAGTGGTATGGAATACTTAATCTTGTCATTACCTCTTTAAGGATCTTCCTCATTTCCGGACAGTAAGGATCGGAAACATCTACGTGAACCACCTTTCCGTTTCTCAAAAGCTCGGATACTTTGTCTTTTCCTTCAATCCTACAGGAAAACTTTCCTTCGTAATAAGTGTTATCTCTCTTCTTTGTAAAATCTAAGAAATCATTTATAATCACAAAATCACCAGCCCTTAGGGTATTCTTTATTCCTCCAACTGCCGATATAGCCAAAACTCTACTTACACCTACTTCTTTAAAAGCCCAAAAATTGGCTCTGTAAGGAACAAGATGCGGTGGAAGAGAGTGATCTTTCCCGTGTCTGGACATAAAAGCGACTTCTTTCTCTTCTAATTTTCCTATTACTATAGGAGAAGAAGGTTTTCCAAAAGGTGTGTTTATTTCAATTTCCTTTAGAATAGTAAGGTTTTCCAGGCTGTATAAACCACTGCCCCCTATAATTCCCAACATTTAAGTTCTTACAAGATCCTGTGCTTTTACTACTTCCTCAGGATGTGCTATTCTTCCTAAAATAGCACTTGCAGCAACAACAGCAGGGTTCGCTAAGTAGGATTCAGATTTCGGGTGACCCATTCTACCGGGAAAATTTCTATTAGAGGTGGATATACATTTTTCCCCTTCCGCCAAAACTCCCATATGTCCTCCCAAACAAGGTCCACAGGTTGGTGTTGATACAACGCAACCTGCTTCTAAAAATACATCTATAAGTCCTTCACGGAGTGCCTGTTGATATACTTCCTTTGATGCGGGTATGACTATACATCTGACATAGGGATGAACTTTTTTCCCTCTTTTTAAGGCGGCTTTAAAAACCGCTCCTGCTAATCTGAGATCTTCTATTCTCCCGTTAGTGCAAGATCCTATAAAAGCCTGATCTATCTTTATATGGGAAGATTCACCAACAGTATGCACGTTGGAAGGAAGATAGGGCCAGGCTACTAAAGGTTCTAAGGAGTTGGCATTCCACTCGTAAACGGAATGATACTCTGCATCAGGATCGCTGTGATAAATCTTAATTTCTCTGTTACTTCTGTTCTTTACATACTCTAAGGTTTTTTCATCGGGAGCTATTATTCCGCTTTTACCACCTGCTTCTATAGCCATATTTGTAATGGTTAACCTTTGCTCTACCGATAGGTTTTTAATAGCCTCTCCTTCAAACTCCATGGCTTTGTAAAGCGCTCCATCAACTCCTATTTCACCTATAACATGGAGAATGAAATCCTTTCCTGTTACCCACGGTTTTGCTTTTCCGTAAAAGATAAATTTCATGGATTCTGGAACCCTCAGCCATATTTCGCCAGTAGCAATAGCATAGGCAATGTCCGTTGATCCTACACCCGTTGCAAAAGCTCCTATACCTCCATAAGTGCAGGTATGAGAGTCCGCACCAACAACCAGATCTCCGGGAACAACTATTCCTTTTTCAGGAAGAAGGGCATGCTCTATTCCTTCTCCTTCTTCAAAAAACCACTTTATGTTGTGTTTACGAGCAAAATCCCTTACCAACTTCGCCTGCTGGGCAGACTTTATATCCTTGGCGGGGACAAAGTGAGACAGAACAAGAGCTATTTTTTCCGAATCAAAAACACCGTTAAGATTGTGATTTTCAAGTATTTTAATAGCAAGAGGAGCGGTGACGTCGTTAGCCATAGCTAAGTCTATCTTCGCGGTTATGAGATCACCGGGATATACTTCTTTTCTTCCAGCGTGATCTGCTAGAATTTTCTGGGTTATAGTCATTCCCATTAAACAACCTCCTCTCTTTTCTCCGCTCTATCGGACTCAAAGGTTTTCAGCTCTTCTTTCTTACATTTTGTTTTTACTTCAACACCGTAAAGGTTAAGAATTTCCACAAATTCTTCACAGGTTATTGATTCCTGCTCCAAAAGTTTTTTAACTACCGCCTGCAGTGGTTCTTTGTGAGCTTCTATAGTATTCTTAGCAATTTCATAAGCTGTAGTAAGTATCTTTTTAACTTCCTCATCTATTTCTCTGAGAAGCTCCGGACTGGTTTCTATACTATTTGTCATTCCCCCTAAGAAAGGATTAGAAACTCTCTTAATAGCCAAGGGACCTACTTTGTCACTCATACCCCACATAGATACCATTTTGTAAGCAAGCTCGGTAGCTCTCTGAAGATCGTTTTCCGCTCCTGTAGTGATCCCCTCTTTTCCGTAAAAGACTTCCTCCGCTGCTCTTCCTCCCATCATTATCAGGATCTTTCCAAAAAGATTCTTTCTGTCATAGATGTGCTTATCATCTATGGGTAACTGTTGAGTAACTCCCAATGCCATTCCGCGCGGGATTATAGAAACTTTGTGAACCGGATCAGAGTCTTCCGTCATAAATCCCATTAAAGCGTGTCCTGCTTCGTGATAAGCTATTTTTTCCTTCTCTTTGTTGGATATAACCATTCCTTTTCTTTCAAGTCCCATAGTTATTCTGTCTATAGCTTCTTCTACTTCTTCCATACTTATAACGTCTTTGTTCTTTCTTGCCGCTAGAAGAGCTGCTTCGTTAAGTAGATTTTCAAGATCCGCTCCTGTAAAGCCGGGAGTAGCTCTTGCTACAAGTTCAAGATCAACATCAGGTCCCAGCTTTTTGTTTTTTGCGTGAACTTTGAGAATTTCATATCTTCCTTTAACGTCAGGTCTGGGCAGGAATATCTGTCTGTCAAATCTTCCCGGTCTGAGAAGTGCAGGATCAAGTATATCAGGACGGTTTGTTGCAGCTATCACTATTATTCCTTCTGAAGTGTCAAATCCGTCCATCTCTACCAGTAGTTGGTTTAACGTCTGTTCCCGTTCATCATGCCCACCACCTACGTTTAAAGCTCCACGGGTTCTACCAACGGCGTCTATTTCATCTATGAAGATAATACAAGGCGCGTGTTTTTTTGCTGTTTCAAAAAGATCTCTTACTCTTGCAGCTCCTACTCCTACAAACATTTCCACGAAATCGGATCCAGATATGGATATAAAGGGAACATGAGCTTCACCCGCTATAGCTTTTGCTAAAAGTGTTTTTCCTACACCCGGTTCCCCGTAAAGTAAAACACCCTTGGGAGGTCTTCCGCCGAGTTTTTGAAACTTAACGGGATCTTTTAAATACTCTATTATCTCTCTGACTTCATCTTTTACTTCTTCTATACCCGCAACGTCTTCAAAGGTAACTTTGGGTTTTTCCTCTATGTAAACCTTTGCTCTACTTTTACCAAAGGAAAAAGCTTTACCCGGACCGTTGCCCGGTCCTCCCCCGCTCATCTGACGCATGAGAGCTATCCAAATGCCTATAAACAAGAGAATAGGGAGCCAAGAGATAAACAGGTTGAGTAGCCAGCCTGCACCGGATTCCCCTGTGTCAACTTCTACTCTTACACCTTTTTTAACTAAATCATCAACTATACGGGATCCGGGAGGTATGACGGTTTCTATTTTCTGTCCGTCCTTTGTAGTAGCTACGATTACCTTTCCTTTAACCTGCACGTGTTCTATTTTTTCTTCATCAACAAGCTGTATAAGACTGTTCAAAGGAACTTTTGTAGCGGGTTCATGCCTTTGCTCAAAGATATTAAAGGCAACAATAGTTGCTCCTATTATCAGTATCCAGACAAAGAAGCTCTTAAACATCTGCACTGCAGATCCTCCTCCGATACACTCGTTAGATTTAGAAGATAGGCTTTTACTCCACTTTTTTCAAGCACAGGTATTCTCCCTTCCTTACTACTTTTAGTCCATCGCCGAGTTTTATCTGCCCGCCTTTGTAAAGTAATCTTCTCATTTGCTCTATTTTTGAGAAAGATTTTACACGGCTAAATTCCATTAAAATTCTTCTTTGAAGAGCGGTATGTTCTTTCCCTAAGTCTCTTGCTTTAAGACAGTCTCCTACTTTCAACTGTTTTAATAAATCGCTACTTATCCTGTGTAATAAGTCGTTTTCTTCCTTAAGTATTTCCCTCATACGTAGGAAAGTTTCCTCTACAGAGGGATTAAGCTCTCTTAGTATAGGTATAACTTCATGTCTGAGTCTGTTTCTATAAAAACGTAAGTCTCTGTTAGTGGGATCTTCTATCCATTGCAGTTTATACGCTTTTGCGTAATTTTCTATTTCTTGTCGTGTTACCCTGTAAAGAGGTCTAACTACGTCTCCTTCTTTCGGTTCAAATCCTAACAATCCTTCAAATCCAGCACCTCTAATGAGCCACAAGAGAACAGTTTCTACAAGATCGCTTAAGTGATGTCCTGTTGCTATAAGATCGTATCCCTTTTCCGATTTAAGGCTTCTGAGGAAAGAGTATCTAAGATCCCTTGCGGTTTCCTCAACATTTCTTCCTGATTTCTTTGCTATTTCTCCTACTTTCTCTCTACCTATGAATATCTCAATGCCGTTCTTTACAGCGAAATCCTTAGCGAATTCCTCGTCTTGCAGAGAGTTTTTCCTTAACATGTGATTAAAATGAGCAACCGCAATAGATTTCAGTTTTAAGAAAGATTTTAACTGAAGGAGAGCATGGGTAAGGACCACAGAATCTATTCCTCCTGAAAAGGCTATTAAGATGGAACTGCCGGGAGGAATTAAAGCTTCCTCACGTTGAAGTCTTATTATCTTCCTGAGAAGTTTACTTACACTCTTCACCGAGTTTATCTCCCTGCGGGATTCCTTCATTACACATATAATTTCTTAAATCTTGAGCTTCTTTGTATTTACCTTCTTTTTCTAAAATATAGATATAAATTTCAAAAGAGGGGATAAAAGGTAATTTTCCTCTATTCTTTCTTTTTAATTCTTCCTTATACGCAGGAAAAAGTTCTATATCCCTTTTACAGATTTGTTTAATATCCTCTATTCTTCCTTGCTTTCTATAAAGAACCAAAAGATCCATCAAAATAAGATGCTCTTCGTAGGCTGTTCCTTCCATCTTAAGAGCTTCTTTGTATATCCACTGAGCTGTATCATAGTAACCTTCCAAGAGAGAAGCTTGAGCCAGTGTTCCTAAAAACGTGCGTTTAGTGTAAGGTGTTCTTTCTATATTTCCTTGTAAAAGTTGTTGTATTTTATAGGGAAAACGCATATCTCTGACTACTTTAAGGGAATAGGCTCTTTTAAAGTCTTTTTGTCTGTCGGGAGATAGAGACTTAAACCAATCCCATAAATTTAGGGTTTTTAACAGTCCCCCTTCTCTACGAAAGGGGTTACCTATCATTTAACTTCCAATTCTCCCTTTAAGTATTTATTATAGGCGCTCAGATCAAAGTAACCGTGCCCAGATAGATTAAAGAGAATTACCTTCTCTTCTCTATTATCCCTACACTTTACAGCTTCATCTATGGCTTTTTTTACAGCGTGGGCGGATTCCGGAGCTGGAATTATCCCTTCCGTTCTTGCAAAGGTGACTGCAGCTTCAAATACTTCGGTTTGATCATAGGCTACCGCTGAAATGTAACCTAAATCGTATAACTTACATACAAGAGGTGCATCTCCATGATAGCGAAGACCACCCGCATGTATAGGAGGAGGAACAAAATCGTGACCGAGAGTATACATTTTTAAAAGGGGAGTAAAACCTGCAGTATCTCCGAAGTCGTATTTATACTCTCCTTTTGTCAAAGTAGGACACGCTGTAGGTTCCACTGCATACACTTCCAGCCTTTTCCTTTCTCCTTTTAGAACATCAGCTATAAAGGGAAAGGACAAGCCTGCAAAATTACTTCCACCACCTACCGCTCCTATTACAATATCAGGATAAAAACCCGCTTCCTCCATTTGCTTTTTAGCTTCCAATCCTATTATTGTCTGATGAAGCAAAACGTGATTTAAAACACTTCCCAGTGAGTAGTTGGTATCCTTCCTTTGAACCGCTTCTTCTATAGCTTCACTTATCGCAATACCTAAGCTTCCAGGGTGATCTGGATTTTCCTTGTAAAAACGCCTACCGGCGTTAGTATTAGGACTTGGAGAAGGAATTACTTCACCTCCCCAAGTTTCTATTAGGATTCTTCTGTAAGGCTTTTGATTGTAGCTTACCCTTACCATATAAACCCTGCACTCAAGATTAAAGAATTGAGTCGCGAAGGAAAGAGCACTCCCCCACTGACCTGCTCCTGTTTCTGTTGTTAATCTTTTTATGCCAGAAATTTTATTATAGTAGGCTTGAGCGACAGCTGTATTGGGCTTGTGACTGCCCGGTGGCGAAAGACTCTCATTTTTGTAAAAAATCTTAGCAGGGGTTTTAAGGTATTCTTCAAGATTCCTAGCTCTGTGCAGAGGAGTGGGTCTCCATAAAGAAAGGACTTCCAGAATCTCCGGCGGTATATCAATCCATTCCTTATCCGAAACTTCCTGTTCTATCAACGGTTCAGGAAAAATTGCTAAGAGTTTTTCCACAGAGACTGGCTTCCCTGTTTCAGGATCTAACGGTGGATCAAGAGATTCCGGCAGAAGGGGTATTATGTTCAGCCATTTTTTAGGAATTTCCGTTTCTGGAAGAATCCACTTTCTCACCCTTTTCTCTGAGTCCGGGTTGGCATACATCAAACCCGGAACCGGGGTATTTATATCCCGCCTACTTGAGAGTGTCCCTATCCCCGGCAGGCGGTATTGGGACACTGCATTAAATTATAACTTCATACTTGAAAATTTCGGAATAGTTTGTATCTTTCACTTCTGGTGAAGCTCTGGGATATTTACAAAGGAAAGGAGAACAAGATAATTCCCACCTTAGATAGAATTAAATCCGCTGTAAAATACATAGGTAATCCGCAGAAGGATTTTCCCTCAATTCTTATAGGGGGGACTAACGGAAAAGGATCAACTTGTGCTTTTCTTGAAAAGATACTCAGATATCACGGTTTTAAAACAGGGTGGTTTGTTTCCCCGCATCTTGTAGAAGAAAACGAGAGATGGCGCATTAACGGCACTCCTATGGAGAAGGAAATTCTTACAGCTTATATAAAGGATCTAAGAAAAATCGCGGAGCGATTTGAGCTTACTTATTTTGAATTTGCTACTCTGATAGCTCTTGTTTATTTCAAGGATAACGGAGTGGATATAGCCGTTATGGAAGTGGGTATGGGAGGCAGATGGGATGCTACAAAGGTAGCCAATACCGTTGCAATAGGCATTACAAATGCAGAAAGGGATCATACCCGTTGGCTGGGAAAAACAGTAGAAGAAATAGCTCAAGAAAAACTTCAGTTGTATGTGAAAGGTAAACCTCTTGTATTGGGAAGCTGTCGCTATCCTCTTTATACTAAAGCATTAGAACTGGGATACAAAGATCTTATAACGGCAGGGATAGATTTCACTTATAAAAGTGAAATTAAAGGAGTTCGGACCTTACTTGTAGATTACGTTTTCTCCGACTTTAATATAAACAAAGCTGAGTTGGGATTGATGGGGAAATGGCAAGCAGACAATGCCGCCTTGGCAATAACTTTATCCTCTCTGTTTGTTGAACTTAATAAAAAACTGCTTTTTTCAGCTCTTTCAGAAACCCGATGGGAAGGAAGAATGGAAATCGTCAGGGAAAAACCTCTTCTCTTAGTAGATGGTTCTCACAATCCTTATGCAATAAATAAAGTTGTTAAAGAAGTAAATAAACTTTTTGAAAATATAGATTTTGTCTTTACAGGACTATCAGAAAAGGACTGGAGGCTTTCCATGGAAATCATAAGGAGATACAAAGATAAAATTTACCTTGTTCAAATAAGTCATCCACGTGGAGAATCAGTAAAAACCCTTAAGGAATACGCGGAGAAGTTAGGGTTTAGAGATATACAACTTTTAAAATCTCCAGAGGAAATTTGGTTTATAGATAGAGATCTGTGTGCTTTAGGTTCTCTTTATCTTGTAGGCGAAATTAAAGAAGCTAAAAGATTCTCCGTTATATAAAATTAGGGTTATGTATGTGCTTTTCAAACAACCCATTTTTGACAGGGAGGGAAATATAGCTTTTTATGAAGTAACTCTAAAGGATATTAAAACAAAAAAATTTCCAAAAAATCTTGATCCCCTCAAGGCAACCTCTATAACTGTTAACATAATGGCAGATGTAGGTCCTGAAAAAATAGGTAACGGAAAAAGAGTGTTCGTAAACGTTCCCTCCCTATTTTTAGAAGCTACTATGTTTGAACTTCTCCCTTCGGAACTTGTGGGTATAGAGCTTGTTGAAAACAGAAGTATAACAGACGAGCTTTTGAAAGCTGTGAATGAACTGGTGGATAGAGGTTTTATCTTCTGTATAGACGATTTCGGTTTTGAAAAAGTTAACTATCTACCTCTACTTAATAAATGTCATATGGTTAAGATAAACTGGAAAGATCTTGTTTATAGTGAGGAAGAACTCAGAGAAGTATTAGGAATTCTCAAAGAGCTTAACAAAGGTATTATTGCAAAGAATCTGGAGACGGAGAGAGATTACGATAAAGCCAAACGTGCGGGAGCAGATTACTTTCAGGGATTCTATCTGTCCAAACCTATACCACTTAGAGATATAAGAAGTTTGTATTTTATGAAAGGAACAGTTATAAAACTGTATGAAGCTCTTAAAAAACGGGATATGGGAAGAGTAGCAGAAGTTATAGAACAAGACGTAGGAGCCACCTATCGTCTTTTGAGATTTGTTAAATCTCTTTACAGAGAACGTGCGCAGGATATAAACTCTGTGGAAGATGCTATATCCTTTTTGAGCTTAAACAACGTGGCAAACTTTACTTTAGCACTTGCCATAACGGAACTTTTTGCGGGACATGAAGAAGAGGAAATTATCAAAAGATCTCTCTTCAGAGCAAGCCTTGCTGAGGAGCTTGCTAAGTTATACTCCCCCACTCTGGAAGAAAAAGCTTATATAACGGGATTGTTTTCTCTTACGGACGAGCTTATGGGTGAACATCCCCAAGAAATAGCGAAGGAGCTGGAATTAGATGAGGATATAGCGGAAGCTTACGAGAGCAGGTATAATGAATTAGGCTTGATACTATCTCTTGTAGAATTGCTTGAGGAAGATATAAACAACGAGGAGGTGGCTACAAAAGTAGCAAAGATTTTGAAAGTTAATAAATCAAAGGTAAAAAAAGCTATAAAAAACGCTTTTAAAATAACTGCTCAAATGACTTATTCTAAAAAGAAGACCAGTTCTTAACTAAGTCTTCGCCGGTTTTATTTCTATTTTTATCTGTGTTGTTACTTCTCTATGCAGTCTTACCGGTAAAGTAAAAAGACCTATTTCACGAATGGGACGATTGAGAATTAGATTTTTTCTGTTTATTTCAATACCTTTTTCTTTCAATGCTTTTACTATTTCTGAAGCGGTAACTGAACCGAATAGTTTTCCTCCTTCACCTATGGGTTTGATAATTTCCACGGTGACTCCTTCCAATTTCTTAGCTAATTCTTTAGCTTTACGTTTTTCCCTTTCAAGTTTTTTTCTCTTTTGCTTCAGGATTTCCTGCACGTGTTTTACATTGTTGTCCGTTGCCGGAAGAGCGTATCCCCTTGGAATTAAATAGTTATTCGCAAATCCTCTTTTAACTTCCACTATATCACCTAAGAAACCGTAACCTTCTATATCCTTAGTAAGGATTACTTTCATCTTAAACCTCCTTATACCACTACGTAGGGTAATAGGGCAAGTTGTCTTGCTCTTTTTATATGAATAGCTAATTTTCTTTGGTGTTTGTTGCACAAATTGGTTTGTCTTCTGGACTTTATTCTCGCTCTTTCTGTTAAAAACTGTCTCAGCTCTTCGTAGTTTTTATAGCTCGGTTCTGTTCCCTTTTCACAAAAATAGCAAACTTTTCTTCTTGCTGGTCTTTTTATAGCCATTTGTAAAACCTCCTAAAAAGGTATTTCGTCATCTTCGTCAAAAGGCGGTTTTTCTTTATTAAACTCCTTAAGCTCTTCTTCTATATCTATTCCTTTAGTAAGTAATTCTTCCTCTTCTACTTCATCTATTCTGGGTTTTCTTATTATTCTTACAGCTTCAGCTATTATCCTGACTCTGCTTCTTGTATTTCCTTCTTGATCAGTCCATCTTTCTTGAGCCAGTCTACCTTCCACTACAACCGTATATCCCTTAGAAAGTTTGGAAGACAAATTCTCCGCAAGTGAACCGTAAGCTTTTACATCAAAGAAATGACTTTCTTCTTTCCATTCTTCTTCTACTTTGTAACGTCTATTCCAAACCAAACCGAATTCCGTAGTGGGAGTGCCAGATGGAAGATATCTTATAATTGGATCTCTCACAAGCCTTCCTATTATAAGAACTTTATTTAGCACTTTTTATTACCTCACCTTCCTTTATCTGAAAATTTAACCATCTGATAATGTTTTCTCCTATCCTGAAGTAAAAGTCAAGTTCATTCGGAAGTTGTGGATTTGAAGTTTTGTATTGTATTAAAAAGTATCTACCATGATTGAAATTATCTATTCTGTAAGCTAAGGTTTTGCTTCCCCAATCCTGAAAACTTAAAATTTCCCCGCCTTTTAATTTTATAAACTTCTTGACTTCCTCTGTTTGCTGTTTTATCTCTTCTTCACTGAGTGTTGGCTTGAGAACAAAAACACTTTCATAAAACCTTGTGGTTTTGTAATGTCTCTGTTTTGGCATCTTATAACCTCCTGGTCCTTAAGGGTTCCCTTCAAGGGAACGAGGTATAGTTATTTTAACATACAGTTAATCAAGCATATTTAGTATTTCACGTGCTTCTTTTTCCACCCTATCCACTATATCATTACCGAGATTTCTAAATATCCAGTAAGCAAAGAGAGCAGGTATCGCCACTATTAAACCGGTCGCTGCTGCGGTAAGAGCTTCTCCTATACCAGCTGCAAGCAGTCTCATTGCTTCTTCTGTTTGAACGGAAGCGTAAGCTGAGAAAACTTTTATAAGCCCCGTTATAGTTCCAAAAAGTCCCAACAAAGGAGCTATAGAAGCTATAGCGGATAAAAGCATAAGATTTCTTTCCACTGCGGGAACAATTGCTGATAGCTCACTCTCCATCAGAGAGGAGAGATCCGCTTTACTTCTGTTACCTTTGAGATATTCTTCTAAAACCAGTGCTAATGCCTTTGAAAATATATCCCTGTTAAGGGATAAAACCTTATAAGCTGAATCTATATCTGTTTTTTGAAGAAGAAGTTTTACTTCGTTGAGATTGGAAGGAAGAAATTGAGATACTCTGAGGTTCATAATTCTCTCCACTATAAAAACCCATGAGATTATAGATAAGATTATAAGGGGATACATTACTATACCGCCTTTCCTTATAAGATCCAGAATCTGATTTAGGGATCCCTCCATCACTTTTTCACCTCACATTTAGGAAGCTTTTCCTTCAAGATTTTAACCTTTTTGAGTTCTTCTTCTGAAAGAAATTTTCTTTCTAATCTTTCCAAAAGACAGCTGGCGTCCTTGCGAGCTTTCAAAGATACAAGTATATCTGATGCTCTGAGAATACTTTTGTTATAGTAAGGTTGAATCCCTTCCGCAGAAAGAATTAGTTCAATGTAATACTCCAAAGCTTTTCTTTTGTTTTTATTTTCTGATAGTTTTCCCAATATGTAAAGAGCCTCGGCTCTTACTCTCGGACTGATACTGTCTCGTGCTATGAGTAAGTATTTCTTTTCCTCAGTTTTCTTAAACAGTTCAAGAGCTAAGGCTCTTATCTCTTCATCTATATGCTCTTTAATAATATTCTCAAAAAGATCTTTTGCTTTCTGCGGATTTTCTGACAAATATATAGAAACTGCTCTTTTTTTGTCTTCAATTGATCCCTCCGATAAAAGATCCGCCAGTTTTTCAAAATCCTTACCTTTAAGGTATAGATCCACAAGCATATCGGTAGCCTTCTCCTTCTCCTGCGGAGAACCTAAGGCTATAGCTTTTTTAAGTAATTTTTCCTTTTCAGAAGGATTTTTAGTTATTTCAGCGAGCTTTATTAAAGCTTTAACTTTATAGATCTTTGTATTCTTCAACTCTTCCAGCACTTTACGGGCTTTAGCGATGCTACCTTCCTTTATGTATAGATTTGCTAACTGATACTTTAAATCCTTTACAAGGGGGGAAGAAGGAAATTTTGCCATAAAGTCCTTTATTATTTCCTTTAAATCATCGGTGGGTCTTTGGAGTTCTATTTGAGCCAAAGCTAATGTTGCATCGTAGGCTTCTTGGGAATCAGGATAAAGTAGCATTATTCTTTTATAAAGCTCCTTTGCCTTTGTATAGTTACCTAAGTTGTAAAAGGAGTCAGCTATTCTTAAAAAGGCTTTACTGCGGAAATCGTCGTATTCTGATAGCTTTTCAAAATACTCCACAGCCGTAGTGTAATTACCTTCTATGAAATGACTCATTCCTATCAGATATATTTCCGAAGGTGATTCCTCCGTCAAGAACTCTCTTGCGAGTTTACCTTTTCCAAGGGATATAGCTGCTTTAGCTTTAAGTAATCTTTCCTTATAGGAACTTTTATTTTTCAGCAGTTTTAAAATATCCCTGTATTTACCCGCATTGTATAGAGCTAAAGCTTTGTGATAGGGATCTTTAAAATACTCGTAAGCCTTTAGCCATTTTCCTCTACGGAACAAAAGCCAACCCTTGTATTCTCCGTAAAGAGCTGGAAACTCTGTTTTTATCTTCCTTAAAGTTTCTTCCATTATAGGATCTTTACCAAGCCAATACAAAGTTTCTAAAATCCATAAATAATAATCTCTATCTTTTCTTGTTACCTTTTTAAGAGATTTATATGCGTTCAAATAGTCTCCCTTTCTTATAGCAGCCCATGCTGCTAATATAAACTCTCCTGCTTTTTCAAAATTCGCATAAGCTAAATCGTATTTCTTTCTGTTATAGGCTATTATCCCTGCGTATTTTAAAGCCTTTAAATCTCCCGTTAGTTTATAAGCTATCTTTGAAAAAATTATATCTTTTTGTGAAATAAGTAGTAGTAAATTTTCAGAATAATCCGGTTTGCTAATTTCAAGCAGAGAAGCTATTTTATAAACTTTTTCTTTGTTCCCTTCAAGATAGGCTATTACCCCCAAATAGTAAAGAGCTATATCCCTATACTTACTTAAGGGTCTTGAGTGCCTTTTTAGAATCTCCTTTGCTTTTGAAAGATTTCCGTTTCCTACAAGCACTATGGCTCTTCTCACTTCTGTGCTTTCACGATAGGCGGGGTTTATATTTCCTTCAACGAAGTCTTTTACATAAGCGCAATAGCTTTTAAAAACAGTTTTATCACAAGACGGACTGCTCAGTATACCGTTTTTTATTTCATAAACCACTCTCCACAAAGAAGGGTTTTCTGTCCTTACAGGTTTTCTTTCTTTTTTAAATTTCAAAGCGTAATAAGCTTCGCATGCAGCTTGCTTGTAAGGGTGCTGAGCAAGGCAAGAACTTTTAAAAAACTCTATAGCTTTTTCTTCCTTTCCCTTTTGGACGTATACAAGTCCTAATATGTATTCTGATTGAGGAATAAAAGCGGAGTTTTGCATAGCTAAAATATCTAAAAGTCTTGTTTCTGCTTTTTTCAGATTACCTTTAAGATAAGAAAGGACTGCTGCCCTATAATAAGCTTTATCCTTAGGTTCTCCGCAGGCTTTACCCTTAGAAGGTGGAACTGGGGATAAGCTCTCTATATACTTTGGTGGAACCAATAAGTGTTTTGAAAGATTGAGATACCTTTTATCTTCCTTTTGTTTAAGCTTGGCGGGTGGTATGAGTTTTGGTTTTTCTTCTAAAATTTTACCTACAACTTTTACTCTGAGGCTTATACTCTCGCTCAGCGGTTCACTTGCTGCTACAGTAGATATTGTAAAAATTAAACTAAAGAGCTTTATGAGTTTCAACGTATAAATCCCCCAGATGACAGGTTATATTGAGCTTTTGAAGAACATTTCTCTCTTCTTCTATTAATATTACTGAGTAAGAAGCATTATCACAGCCAAAGCTCCAAAACTTTGTAAGTTCTAATCCCAAAACATAACAATACATACACCTTATAGGAACAGTATGGGAAACAACAGCTACTGTTTCTCCAGTATGTTTCCTTTTTAAGGAATCAAGAAAATCCTTCACTCTTTCGTAAACGGTTCTTAGATCTTCCCCTCCTTCAAAGTTTGCCTTATGGGGTTCATTGATCCATCTTTTAAATTCCGTTGGAAATTTCTCCTTTACTTCTTCCACAAGCAAACCAGACCACTTTCCGTGATCTATTTCCGTTATTCTCTTATCTGTGTAAAGAGGTATTCCTGCATAGGAAGCTATTTCTTCTGCTGTTTGAAGAGTTCTACGTAAAGGAGAAGAATAAACAACAGAAGGATTTAATTTTCCAATTTCCTTAGCTAAAAGAAGTGCTTGATTCCTTCCTCTTTTACTCAGCGGCGGATCAAGAAGCCCTTGATAACGCCCTTCCAGATTCCACTCGCTTTCCGCGTGTCTTATTACAACAAGTTTAAGCATTTACGAAAGCAGTATTTTATCATAGCCCCTGTCCCATACGGCGTGCCATCTCCATAAGTCTGGCTATTCTTTTCTCCGTAGAAGGATGAGTGGAGAAAAGTTCCCATAGTCCTTCTCCTTTAAGGGGATTTTCTATAAAAAGATGAGCGGTTCCTTCATTAACCTTTGCAGGAACTTGCATAGCGTAATTGTGGATTTTTTCCAAAGCTCTTGCTAAAGAAAGAGGGCAACCACATAGTTTTGCGCCCGTTTCGTCCGCCAGATACTCCCGCGAGCGAGATATTGCCATCTGAATTATAGCAGCTATTATAGGGGTGATTATTATCAGCAGAATACTTCCCACTATTGATAAAGGGTTATTATTTTCCTCATCTCTACCCCAACCGAATATCAATGCCCACTGGAGCCAGTTAACTATCATAGATATGGCTCCCGCAATCGTAGCTGCAATAGAAGCTATAAGAACATCTCTGTTTTTGATATGAGCTATCTCGTGAGCTAGAACTCCTTTGAGCTCGTCCTCATCTAAAATCTCAAGGATACCTCTTGTAACTGCTACTACCGCTTTTCCCGGGCCTCTGCCAGTAGCAAAGGCATTTGGCTGTTCCATAGGGACTAAGTATATGGGGGGTTTCGGCATATTTGCCTTACGGGCAAGTTCTTCAACCATGGAGTGCAGTTTCGGAGCTTCTTCCGGTGTTATCTGTCGCGCTCTGTACATGGAAAGAACAATCTTGTCCGAAAACCAGTAAGAAAGGAAGTTCATAAGTGCTGCTATTATAAAGGCTATAAGCATACCCGTTTGTCCTGCGATAACATTACCTAAGAACAGCAGAAGACCTGTAAGCACTCCTAAAAGTAGAGCAGTCCTTAACATGTATCCCATGTTTTAAACCTCCTTACACAAGCTTGTATTTTCTTTTCTGGGATTTTATATTTATCCTTAACGAGCTGAAAAGTCAAGTGAGAATGATCAGTAAAACTGCTGTTGAAGAGAGAGTAGAACTGGGACGATACGATGAAAAGTTCTACGCCATAGTTGGCAGAGCTGATGAGAACATACGTTACTTCTCTAAGGTTTTTGATATTAGAATAGTTCCACGGGGAACAGAGCTGATAATTAAGGGAGAAGAGGGAAAGGTAAGAAAATTTCTTGCTTTCTTGAGCGCAGTAATTAAAAGACTTGAAAGAGAGTCTCTCACCGCTGCTGAAGTGAAGGAATACGCAAAAAATTTCCTTGAAGAAACAGGAGAGCTTGAAAGAACAGAAGAGGAAATAATTCTCATAACTCACAGAAGGAGAGCTATAACCCCCAGAACAGTAACACAAAGGCGCTATGTAGAAGCGATAAGGAAAAATGACGTTGTTTTCGGTATAGGACCCGCAGGAACAGGAAAAACGTATTTAGCAATGGCAATGGCTCTTGCCCATCTTAAAGAGCAAAAGGTAAACAAGATAATTCTCACGAGACCTGCTGTTGAAGCAGGTGAGAAACTGGGATTCCTACCAGGAACCATAGCCGAAAAGGTAGATCCGTATCTCAGACCGCTATACGATGCTCTTTACGATATGATTGATTACGACAAGGCTATGTATATGCTTGAAAGAAATATAATAGAAATAGCTCCCTTAGCCTTCATGAGAGGTAGAACTCTTAACGATGCCTTTATAATCCTTGATGAAGCTCAAAACGCCACCCGTGAGCAAATGAAGATGTTTCTTACCCGTATAGGTTTTGGATCAAAAGTAGTTGTCACTGGAGATATAACGCAGATAGATCTTCCCAAGAAGGAACATTCGGGTCTTTTGGAAGCTTTACATATCCTTAAGGGATTGGAGGGAATAGACTTTGTATGGTTCTCCCAAGAAGACGTTGTTAGACATCCCATAGTGGCAAAAATCATATCTGCTTACGAAGCTTATGAGCGGGATTCAGATAAAGTTCAAAAGAAGAAAGTTCAAGAAGAAGTTTCTCAACAAGAGGATTAAAGAAATACTAGACTTCCTTAACTTGAGAAATGCTGAGCTGAGTGTGTTGATTACCGATGATACTACAGTAAAGGAGCTGAATAAAATCTATAGAGGAAAAGATAAACCTACAGATGTTCTTTCCTTTCCCATGGGAGATGAGATAGAAGGTAGATTGCTTCTTGGAGATGTAGTAATTTCAGCAGACACAGCTTACCGTCAAGCAGTTGAAGAAGGCATTACTGTGGAAGAAAAAATCCTACAATTACTTATACACGGAATACTTCACCTTATAGGTTATGATCACGAAAAAGGTAAAGAGGAAGAGAAAGAATTTTTTAATCTTGAAAGAAGGATCCGTGCTGAACTCGGAATCAGTTAGAGAGCTTATCGCCTTAGGCAGAAAAGCGGTAGAAGCGTTTTTAGAAGGAAAAGAGTTAAAGGTAAGGAATTACATAAAAAGTGAGTATTCCTTTAAAAGGGGAATCTTTACAACCCTTCTAATCTACCCGCAAAAAGAACTACGCGGTTGCGTGGGTATACCGTATCCAAGCTATCCTCTGTGGGAAGCTGTTATTCGCACTTCTATTTCTTCCGCTTTTGAAGATCCCAGATTTAAACCTCTTATAAGATCAGAGTTAAGTAACGTTATATGGGAAATTTCTCTGCTCGGATCCCTTGAGGAAGTAAAAGAGAACCCCGAAGACTCCATAAAGGTAGGAAAACACGGAGTTTTAGTAGAATACGGTCAAAGAAAAGGCTTGTTACTTCCACAAGTTGCTGTAGAATACACTTTAACATCAGAAGAGTTCCTCAACAGAGCTTGCCTTAAAGCAGGATTAGAAGAAAACTTGTGGAAAAGGGAAAAAGTTAAAATCTTTAGATTTGAAGCGGATATTTATAGAGAGGTGGAACCTTGTGGGGAAGTGGTGAAAGTGGAACTAATATAGAGAAGTTAAAAGAAATTCAGAAAAACTGCGCACTTAAAGTCATTAAAAAAGATGATTTTAAAGAAGTCAAAACAGTAGGTGGTATGGATCTTACCTTTGAAAAATTGGATAAAAATCCCACAAGAGCTTGGGCAAGTCTTGTAATAATAGAGCTTAATACCCTTAAACCTATTTACGATTTAGTAATAGAAGAAGAGGTAAGCTTTCCCTATATACCTACATTTTTAGCTTTCAGGGAGATGCCTCTTCTTCTTAAGCTTTACGAAAAGGCAAAGGTTAAGCCTGATATATTCTTCATAGATGGACAGGGAATTGCTCACCCGCGTAGGTGTGGTATAGCTTCCCATTTCGGTGTGGAAACCGGACAGGTGAGTATAGGAGTTGCCAAAACGAAACTTTTTGGATATTACAAAGAACCGCCGGATAGCAGGGGAAGCTTTACTTACCTTAAATACAGAGATGAAATTCTCGGGGCTGTGGTAAGGACAAAGGAAAAGAGTGCACCTATCTTTGTTTCTATTGGTCACAGAATAAGTCTGAGAACAGCTATAAGCTTGGTTCTTCAGACCTCAAGATTCAGAATTCCTGAGCCTACCAGGCTTGCTCACAATCTTCTTCAACAGGTAAGGAGGAAATCGCTCTTTTGAATATTATAAGGAATTTAGAATATATTTATATAATTAGGAGGTGAAGAGATGCTGTTGGGACTTGATGTAAGAAGTCAACTAAGAGACGTTTTTGAAAAGGAATTTGAAAATCCAATATCGCTTAAACTTTTTTCCCAGTCAATAGGTTGCGAAAATTGTCAAACCGCTGAGATACTCCTAAGGGAGTTGGTTGAAGTGGTTGGAAAAGAAAAGGTAAACTACGAGATTTTAAGTCCTTTTATAGACAAAGAAAAAGCTCAGAAATACGGAATTGACAGAGTTCCCACTCTTGTAATAGAGGGAGATAAAGATTACGGTATAAGGTATATAGGCTTACCTGCAGGTCTTGAGTTCGGTTCTCTTGTAAAAGGTATTATTCAAGTTTCTAAGAGAAAACCGAATCTGTCGGAGAAAACCCTTGAAATCCTAAAAAAAATAGATCTTCCTATTGATATTAAAGTGTTTGTTACTACTTCCTGTGGCTATTGCCCTTCCGCTGTTTATACCGCTTGGAACTTCGCTCTTGGAAGTGACTACATAAAGGCGACTGCTATAGATTCTACGGAAAATCCGGATATGGCAGAAAAATTTCAGGTTATAGGAGTTCCCAAAATAGTTATAAATGATGGTTTGGTAGAGTTTGTAGGATCTCAACCGGAAGAATCCTTTCTTGGCTATATTATCTCCGCTTATGAAAAACTGAAAGAGAAGGAAAAGTGAAGAGGATAACCGCTCCTGTTATAGGGATTCGGCAGGAAACACCAACGGTTAAAACCCTAATCTTTGGACTTGAAAATGAAAGCTTTGAGTTTTACGCGGGACAGTATGTAATTCTGGAAGTTCCTTATAAGGATAAAGTTCTAAAACGCGCCTATTCTATTGCTTCACCTCCTACGGTAAAGGATAGAATAGAACTTACCGTTAAAAGGATAAAGGGAGGTAAAGCCTCTGTTTATCTGACCTCCGCCGTTAAAGAGGGAGATGTATTCTCCTTTACAGGACCATACGGTAAATTCTACTGGACTGAAGAAATGGGGAAAAACCTTGTTCTCATAGGCGCAGGGAGCGGTATAGTGCCTCTTATGTCTATTCTCAGATATATAAAGGATAAAAGGTTAAGGGATACGGAAGTTATCCTACTGGGATCTTTTACTTCCTATGAGGAAATTATCTACAGAAAAGAACTTTTCAATATGGGAAGGCGTGCTAAAGTTAATGTGATTCTCACCCTTACAAGGGAAATACCACCTTTTTGGAAAGGGTATGTGGGAAGATTCAATAAAAGTATCCTTTTAAGAGAGCTTTCAAAGCTTGTAAACTTTCTCTACTATATCTGTGGACCTCCAGCTTTTGTAAATACTGTTAAAGAAATACTTCAGAATGCAGGAGTTCCCGCAACTTCCATAAAAGTTGAGAAATACAGATAAATAGATTTAAATAAAAATTCGGGTGTCCAAATGGCGCCTGCCGGGTTCATGGACACCCAAAGGGGCGCGGTATAAATAGCCCGGCACTCAGGGTTTTATCCTGAGTATTGTAGAATTGGAAGATGGGTTTGAAAGATCTACCACCGGGAAAAAACCCACCGGAGGATATATATGTAGTGATTGAAATACCTCAAGGAAGCGGTATTAAATACGAAGTGGATAAGGAGTCGGGTATTTTGTTTGTGGACAGATTCCTTTTTACAGCCATGTATTACCCGTTTAATTACGGTTTCATACCTAGCACCCTTGCGGAGGACGGAGATCCTATAGATGTTCTTGTAATCTCACGTGAACCAGTTGCTCCCGGATCCGTTATGAGGTGTAGACCAATAGGTATGTTGGAAATGAGAGATGAAGAAGGAATAGATACAAAACTTATCGCAGTTCCCCATTCCAAGTTAGATCCTTCCTATGAGAGTATAAAGACCGTAGACAATCTTCCTTCAATAGTGAAGGAAAAAATAAAACACTTTTTTGAACACTACAAAGAACTTGAACCCGGTAAGTGGGTTAAGGTGGAAAACTGGAAAGGCTTACAAAGTGCAATAGAAGAAATAAAAAAGGGAATAAAGAATTACGGATCCTAAAATGGAAGCGGAGGAAATACTCAAACGCGCGAAGCGCGTTATTGATGAGGAAATAGAGGGTATTAAAAAACTCAAAGACACTATAGGAGAGAGCTTTGTAAAAGCAGTTAAGCTGTTGTTTAGCTGTAAGGGAAAGGTAATCGTAACAGGTATAGGGAAATCTGGTCACATAGCTCGTAAGATAGCTTCTACCCTTTCCAGCACTGGAACACCAGCACATTATCTTCACCCGTCTGAAGCTCTTCACGGAGATTTAGGAGTCATTGACAGTGGTGATATTCTTATGGCTATTTCTAACAGTGGAGAATCTGCGGAAGTTTTGGAGCTTATTCCCTACGTAAAAATGCTGGGAGTTCCTTTGATAGCGATAACTAACAGAAAAAATTCTACTTTGGCAAAATACAGCGATGTGCATCTATTCCTTAATGTTGAAAAAGAAGCATGTCCCCTTAAACTTGCACCCACCACAACTTCTACTGTTACCCTTGTTCTCGGAGACGCTCTTGCTATGACCCTTTTAGAGCTGCGGGGGTTTACCGCCAGAGATTTTGCCATAAGACACCCTGCGGGTGCATTAGGAAGAAAACTGAAACTCGTAAGAGATCTGCACCACACAGGAGAGGAAGTTCCCTTAGTGAGGGAAGAAGATCCAATGCGGGAGGTTATCCTTGAAATGACTTCCAAAGGATTCGGAGCAACCGCTGTTGTAAATTCCCAAGGTAAGCTAACGGGAATTATAACAGACGGTGATCTCAGAAGATTTATAAGGAGAGGTGGAAATATTGACAAAAGCATAGCTAAGGACGTTATGACAACAAATCCCAAAACCGCCAAACCAGAAGAAATGGCTATGGAAGCTCTCAGGCGAATGGAAGAGCATAAAATAACTGTTCTTATAGTAGTTGATAAGTCCCACAAACCTATAGGAATTATCCACCTACACGATATACTCAGAGCTGAGATAAATCTTTAAGATGTGATATAATCTTTCAGCCGAAAAGGGAAGAAAATGGAAGGAATCAGTTTAAATCACGTTTTCTTTGGACTCATAGCTATGGGTATAGCCTTAGGACTTGTTTTTGCAGGCGGAAAACCTGCTGTGAAACCTACAAAATTTCAAGCTCTTCTTGAAGGATACCTACGTTTTGTAAGAAATATGTTGCTGGACAACATAGGATCAGCTGGATTAAAATACACTCCTCTTATAGCCTCCATAGGACTTTTTATTTTCTTTTCAAATTTGCTGGGTATGATACCGGGTTTTGAAGCACCGACTGGAAATATAAACACAAATCTCGCTATGGCGCTTATAGTTTTCCTCTATTACAACTACGAAGGTATAAGACAGCACGGTATAGGTTATTTTAAGCACTTTACAGGACCGGTAATATGGCTTGCTCCTTTTTTTGTAGTAGTTGAGATAATATCCCACATAGCAAGACCTATAACTTTATCTCTGAGATTGTTCGCTAACATGAAAGGAGGAGCTATCCTACTCCTTGCACTTTTAGGACTTGCAATCAAAAATCCCTTCACTATGGCTTTATCCCCCATAGCGCTTGTTTTTATAATAGCAATTAAGTTTTTAGCAGTTTTTATACAAACTTACGTTTTTATGATCCTGTCTGTTGTATATTTGGCAGGAGCAGTAGTTCACGAGGAGCATTAATAATGAGAATTATTCCGATTTTAGAAGATTCCTTGCAAAAGTGTAAAGAATCGCTTGCTGGAAAGCAGGTGACACGGGGGTGTCAAAAAGGGGTATGCAGTCTTATTCCCAAGGTAAAAGTTCCTTCACTCAACAATAAACCAATAGGAGGTATAGTATGAAAGGGAAAGCGTTTATGGTTTTAATTGCTCTGATACCTGCCGTTAGCTTTGCAGCTCAAACGGAAGCCACATCTTCTGACAGAGCTTTGTTCTACGGCTTATTAGCTTTAGCAGCTGGACTTGCTATAGGTCTTGCCGCCCTCGGGACTGGTATAGGTATGGGACACGCAGTTAGAGGAACACAGGAAGGAATAGCAAGAAATCCTAACGTGGGTGGCAGACTTCAAACCATAATGTTCATAGGTCTTGCTTTTATAGAAACCCTTGCTCTTTACGCACTCCTGTTCTCCATAGTATTCGTATTTACGGGAATATTTACAGACAAGGCGGGTTTTTAAATCCCGCCTTTGAGGAGGTATTCTGATGGCAACGGAAGCTCTTAAGCCTCATATATCCATTCGGAAAAAAAAGAGAAGAAGCGGTTTCCTCGCAAGAATGAGAACTTCCGCCGGTAGAAAGATAATAAACAGGAGGAGAAGGAAAGGAAGAAAGAGGCTTGCACCTTAATGAAGCGGTTAACCGTAAAACTACTGCGTTTTTGGCAGATCTTTGTGTCTCCTTTATATCCACCTGCCTGTAGGTATTATCCTACCTGTTCTCACTACGCTATTTTATCCGTTGAAAAATACGGTATTTTAAAAGGAATACTTAAGACGATATGGAGGATAATAAGGTGTAATCCTTGGAGTAAAGGAGGTGTAGATTTCCCTTGATGCCCGATAAGAAAGAAGCAGAAGCAAAGAGAATACTTATAGCAATGATCGTTGTAGGTATTTTAATTCTTATCTTTGATTACTTTTTCATAAAGTTCATACCAGAACCCCCACCCCATATAGGAGACGGCACTATAAAAGCTGAACAAAAAAAAGAAGAGAAAGAAGAGGGAATTCCTACCTTAATGCTTGGAACAACAAGAGAAAAACAGGAAGTTTCGGAAAAACTGACTTACGATTTTGGTAGTTTTTCTCTTGATGTTACCCCTAAGGGTGGAAGAATAGTTAGGTTTATAGATAAAAAATTCGGATTTGATCTTATAACAGATATAGAAAGGAAACTTAATGTATTTCCTTTAGAAATATATACAGGAGATCCTTCCATTGATCAGCAGCTTAACTTCGGTGTTTACAAAATAAAAAAAGAAGGTAATAAGCTTTTGATGATTTACGAAGAAAAGGATTTAAAACTTATTAAAGAGCTTGAATTTAAAGACTTTTACTTTGTATTAAGAATCAACAGTAATATAGGAAAAAGACTCTATGTATTAGTAGGAACTTATCCTTATGAGAAATCCTTTTACACCCATGAAGGTCCTGTTATAGGTATAGGAGATAGTATTCTCAGAATAGATATAGATGAAATTCAAGGCAAGCAAAGCTATGAAGGAGATATTTTCTTTGCAGGAGAAGAAAGCCGGTATTTTTTCAAGGGACTCAAGGGAAAAATAGCAAAGGTAATTATAGACAAAATAAGTTATTCGGAAGCAGGAGAGGAAAAGTATACAACTTTTACATATGTAAGCTATACAGAACCTCTGATTTTATATATGGGAGCTAAATACTACTCAAGACTAAGGGAAGTTAACTTAGGAGATCTGCTTGATTACGGAATGTTAAAGATCTTTGTCAAACCTTTGTTCCTCTTTATGTATTGGGTATTTGAATATACCGGTAGCTGGATTGTATCAATAGTTTTCCTTACCTTAATACTACGCATAATCTTTTTCCCTTTGAATTACAAAAGCACCACTTCTATGATGAAGTTTCAGGAACTAGCTCCGAAAATGGAAAAGCTTCGGAAGAAATACAAAAACGATCCCGTTAAACTTCAGCAAGAGATGATGAAGCTGTATTCGGAAGCCGGTGTTAATCCGATGAGCGGTTGCCTTCCGATACTTGTCCAAATCCCCATATTCTTTGCTCTTTACAAAGTTCTCATAATAACAGTTGATCTCAAACTATCGGGTCTTCTATGGATACCGAGTCTTGCCGATAAAGATCCTTTTTATCTTTTGCCTGTAATAATGGGACTTACCATGATACTGCAACAAAAACTAATGCCCAGTCCCGATCCCAAGCAGAATTTGATTATGTATATATCAGCGGTAGCTTTTACTTTTCTCTTTGCCAGTTTTCCTTCAGGATTGGTTCTTTACTGGACTGTAAACAATATATTAAGCATAGCTCAGAATTACCTTATAAAGAATGTAATTTTAAAAAGAAAGAAACACTAGCTATTTCTCACGACATAAAAAGTAAAAATAAACCCTATTCACTCCTGAAGATAGTAAAGTATTAGCAACAGAGGAAGCGGTTGCTCCTGTTGTTAAAATATCATCAAAAACAAGGATATCTTTACCTTTTACAGAGCTTCTTACACTTTCGGGAATGTAAAAAGCACCTGCAACTCTTCTGAAGCGTTCCTCTTTCCCGTAAAGGTATAAAGGTTTTGAATTTTTCCTTCGTAAGATCAAATACTGAAATGTTCCTTCACAAGCTTTTAGTATTTCTTCGTTATGATCAAAGCCCCTTTTCCATTTTCTGAAAAAGTGAACAGGGACAAAAGTAAGATAATCCGCTCCTACGGATTTCCTAAAGTTTAAAAGATCTTCTGATATACATTTACCTAAGAACTCCGCCAGGGGTTTTACTCTTTTAAACTTTAACAGCCTCAGAGCCTCCGCTGTTGCCCCTTCATAAAGGGTAAATACCTTATAGGAGGTTACATAAGGTATAGGTTCATACACAACGGTATGATAGGGTTTTATACTCTCAAGACAGGAAGAACATAAATAACCTTGAGATTCTCCAAGGATAGACATTCCACATACAGAACAATTATCAAAAACTAATTTGAGTTTTATCAGTATATCCTTAAGCACCCTCAGTTAAAATATACGCTGAGTTATGAAAGAAAAAGTGCTGATTCTCGGTAGCGGTCCCAATAGAATAGGTCAGGGAATAGAATTTGACTACGCTTGTGTTCATGCTGTTTTCGCTGTTCAGGAAGAAGGGTTCAAAGCTGTAATGGTAAACTGCAATCCAGAAACCGTTTCCACAGATTACGACACGGCGGATAAACTTTACTTTGAACCTGTAGTGCTTGAGCACGTTCTTGATATAGTAGAAAGAGAAAAACCTTTCGGAGTTCTCCTTCAATTCGGAGGGCAAACACCTCTTAAGTTGGCTCTAAGCCTCAAAGAAGAAGGTGTAAACATTCTTGGCACTCCGCCGGAAAGTATAGATAGGGCGGAAGACAGAGAGCTTTTCAGAAGGCTCATTCTCTCCTTAGAATTAAAACAGCCGGAAAGTGGGACAGCTATAAGTAGAGAAGAAGCACTCGTAGTAGCAAATACCATAGGCTATCCCGTTCTCGTTAGACCTTCTTATGTGCTTGGCGGAAGAGCTATGAGAATAGTTTACGATGAAGAAGACTTACTGGCATATCTTGATGAAGCGGTAAGTGTAAGCTATGAAAGACCTATTCTTATAGATAAATTCTTGTATGACAGTGTGGAGCTTGATGTAGATGCGGTTGCAGACGGAGAAGACGTTTTAATAGGTGCGGTTATGGAACACATAGAAGAAGCAGGAGTTCATTCAGGAGACAGTGCTGCTTCAATACCTCCCTATTCTCTTAAAGAAGAAATCATTGAAAAAGTAAAGGAGTGGTCTCGTAAAATTGCCCTGAGTCTTGAAGTAAAGGGTTTGATAAACTTACAGTTTGCCGTCTCGGGGCAGGACGTATATGTTCTTGAGGTTAATCCAAGAGCATCAAGAACTGTTCCTTTTGTAAGTAAAACTATAGGCTATCCGTTGGCAAAGATAGCGGCAAAGATTGCCTTGGGAAGAAAGTTAAGAGATTTAGTGCCGGAGGTTTTTGAAAGACTTGAAAAAGGAGAAAATCACATTGCTTCCGACTTTATGAGCAGGAATTGCAAGCTCTTTTCCGTTAAAGAAGTAGTATTTCCGTGGAATAGATTTCCGGAAGTAGATCCCCTCTTAGGTCCGGAAATGAAATCCACAGGAGAGGTTATGGGGATTGATGAAGATTTTGGCTTGGCTTTTTATAAATCTCAACTCTCAGCGGGAAACAGGTTGCCGGAAAAAGGAAACGTTTTTATAAGTGTAGCGGATAGGGACAAAGAGAAAATAACAGAATTAGCTAAGGAGTTTTTAAAATTAGGCTTTAAAATATTTGCCACTACCGGAACATACAAATTTCTTAAGAGCAAGGGAATTACCGCCGAGCATGTTTTAAAGATATCAGAAGGAAGACCACATGTAGTTGATCTTATGACTAACGGACAGATACACCTTATTATAAACACACCCTCAGGTAGGAGAGAAGTAAGTGATGCTTACTTTATAAGGAGAGCTGCGGTTCAGCACAACATTCCCTATACTACTACTGTAAGAGGAGGATATGCAATACTAACCGCTATAAAGAGTTTTCTCAAAAGTAAGGAAAAAGGTTTCAGGATATACGCTTTGCAGGATCTTCATAGAAATTGTTGAAATCTTTCGCTAAGTAGGAACTCCTTGCGGTAGGCTTACTTATAACAAATTTGAATCCCATTGATAAAGCTATTTTTTCTATATCTTTAAACTCCTCTTCACTGTAATATTTAACAACAGGATAGTGTTTAAGAGAGGGTTGATAATATTGACCTATGACTAAGAAATCACAGTTCACTTCGCGTAAATCCTCAAGAACTTGCACTATCTCCTCTTTTTTTTCTCCGAGTCCGAGGATTAAAGCTGATTTGGTAAGTATATTAGGAGCTAATTCTTTGCTTTTTTTTAAAATACCAAGGCTTCTGATGTAATCAGCTCCTTTTCTTACCTTAGGGTAGAGACGATGAACTGTCTCAATGTTATGATTAAGCACATAGGGATTTTCCTCAAGAACCATTTTCAGAGACTTTTCATTTCCCCGAAAATCCGGTATAAGAACTTCCACCTTTACAGAAGGTATGTTTTCTCTAAGTAGCCGAATACATCTTGCAAACTGCTGAGCTCCTCCGTCTGGAAGATCATCTCTGGTAACGGAAGTTATAACCACATATTTAAGATTAAGACTTTTTACAACTTTTAGTATCCTGAAGGGTTCAAGAGGATCTAAAGGCAAAGGTTTTTTCCTTTCTATGTTGCAAAAAGCACAGTTTCTTGTGCAGTTATCTCCTAGAATTAGGAAAGTAGCTGTGCCTTTACTAAAGCACTCCGACTGGTTAGGACAGCGGGATTCTTCACAAACTGTTCTCACACCGTATTTTCTGAAAATTCTTTTAAGCTTAGTAGTTTCGGATAGCTTTATAATGGGTTTTGAAGCTCTTTTCATATCTTGTAAGTGTTTATATGCATGTTCTTTTTAAAAAGAAGAGACAGGTTTTCACTGCGCTTAGTTATCCAACTGTTTCTGTAAAGATGGATCTTCGGTTTCTTAGGAGGAAAGTTGTTTATTCTTATTTGTTTAATAGAACTCTCTTCTGACTTTAAACTGTCCGCTAAGTTTTTCCAAAAAGAAATAGCATCAAAGGACCAGGGAAGGAATCTTTTTCCTTTAACTTCACCAAGAAGAGTTACAAAAGTGCCTTCAGTTTCTCCCAGCAACGGAAGAGGGATTCTAAAGGAGGACTTTTCAACAAGTCCGTCTGAAAAGGGGGAAGCCACTATCAAGTGTTCAACTTTGCTTAGTATTTCGGAAAGCATTTCTTCTTCGTAATACTCTGTTATATCTTCTCCTAAGATAACAAGGGTTGTTATTTCTCCTCCCATTGCCATACCAAGAACAGCTTCCAGATCAGAATACACATCTTTAAGCTCCTTAAAAAGCCCAAGAGTATTCCCGTCCTTAGGTAGAACAAAAACTCTGTATCCCCGTTTTTTCCATATCCCCAGCTTCTGAACTATTTTACGGAGTGTTTCTTCTTCAAGAGAGACGGAGTTTACTATTACGGTAACTTTTCCCTCAAGTTTTTCGGTTTGCTCCCAATCTATATACTGGAATCCAAGTTTTCCGTCTCTTACAGAAGATCCTATTTTGTAAACTTTCCCTTTGAGATAGTAACTCAGCACAGGAACAGTGGAGGTTATATCCTCTCCTATGAGAAGAAAGGTTTCTGTGTTTTTTATATCCTCAAGGGTTAAAATGTCAAAATCCTTTACAGCTTCGGCAATTTTGAAAAAGTCCGCTGTCTGAGGAGCTGTAATGTAAGCTTCTGTTTTAGCAGCTATTCTTACTACGTTCTTTAATATCTCTTGGGGAATACTGGCAGATAGAATAAAAGCTATTTTACCTTTTTGAGAGATTAAAAGTGTTTTCAACAGATTCACAAGATCCGAAGCGTTTTCCTCCTTCCCATGAACATAGGGGTTTAAAAGCCTTTCTGTGTTCAAAATATCGTATCCAAAGAATGCTCTGGCGCATATATTAAGTTCTTCAGTGGGCATTATTCTGTAAACTTTTCTTTCAGATTTCCAATCTCCTTTTCCGTATTCCACTGTAACCTCACAACCTACAGGACAAAGGGTGCAAATTGTATTTTCCTTTTCAAGAAGCCAGCTCCGTGTCCAAAACCTGAAGGGTTTTGAGAGTATAGCACCTACAGGGCATACGTAAACACAAATACCACACATTTCACAGACAGAAGTATCCATAGGACGCTCTGTAGGCACAATATTTGAATGAAAACCTCTTTCTTCTACATAAAGAGCGTGGGCGGAAACCACTTCGTTACAAGCTCTTATACATCTGTAACATACTATACACCGATTTGAATGGTATTCTAAAAAGTCGCTTTCCCAGTCAAGTTCATGTCGTTCTTTTTCCAAAGCGGATATTGGAACAATTTGCCTTTGTGGACCGTAAACAGCTCCGTAATTTTGGAGATCGCATTCCCCTGCTTTATCACAAATGGGACAATCAAGAGGATGCCTTGTCATTAAGGCTTGAAGCAGATACTTCTGATTTTCCCTCACCACCTCGCTGGTATGGTGAGTTCTTATTATCATACCTTCTTGAACAGGGGTATTACAGGATATTACCAATCTTTTTATGTTCTCCCAGTAAACTATACACATTCTACAAGAGCCGGCAATTGACAAACGGGGGTGATAACAGAAGTAAGGAATGTCTATTCCTTTTTCTAAAGCTACTTGAAGTATTGTTTTTCCTTTCTCTACTTCGTATTCTTTATCGTCTATAACTATTTTTACTCTTTCCTCCATGGCTCACCTCCAGTCCCTTAAGCCTTAATAATAACTCATAATTTTATATATGAAATCTCTAATTTTGGCATCTTCATCTCCGAGACGTAAGGAGGTAATGTCTCTATTTGGCATTCCCTTCAAAGTTATTCCCCCACGGATAAAGGAGAACCCTGTAGGGAATCCCGTGCTTACAGCTCGTAAACTTGCAAAGGAAAAGGCAATCAGTGTTTGGAAGAAGCACAAATCCTCCCTTGTAGTAGGAGCAGATACTCTCGTATACGTAGGGGAAAAAGTTATAGGAAAACCCTATGATGAAAGAGAAGCCTTCAGAACACTCAAGTTTCTATCTGGCAGATACCATAAAGTAGTAACAGCTGTTTCCTTTGTAGGAAAGGGTATAAGAAGAACTTTTCATGATGTCGCGCGTGTTAAATTTAGAAAGCTTACTGATGAGGAGATTCTGTTTTACATTTCCACAGGAGAACCTATGGATAAAGCTGGAGCTTACGGTGTTCAAGGTTTTGGGGCTACCTTTATAGAAAGGATAGAAGGTGATTTCTATACAGTTATGGGATTACCCGCTGTTAAGGTTTACAGTTTTCTACGTAAATTTCTTCCTCTGTAGTAAATTCTCTACTTCCTTTTTCAGAATATCTGTTATAGTTTCGTAGTCTTTACCTTCAGGGTATACAGCTTTACCTATTAAAATTTTTATTTTCACAGGTTTTGGGAAAAAGCTTCCTATGGGAAGAGATGAATAAGTTCCTACAATAGCAACCGGGACTATGGGAACTCCTAATTCTTTGCTTAAAATTGACACACCTTTTTTGAATTCCATAAGTTCTCCTGTTCTTGTTCTGGCACCTTCGGGAAATACAACTACTACCTTTCCTTTCCTTAGGATTTGGGCTGTTTTTTGTAGAGATTCCCTGAGCTTGCTGTTTATATTTACCGTAATTACATGAGCTAATTTTGCGAACAAAGAAGTAACAGGATTGTGGAAGTAAGCTTCTTCACCTAAGAAAAAAGTATCCTTTGCAACTTCTTCTGGTAAAACAGCTGCAAGCACAAAAGCGTCTAAGTAACTTGCATGATTAGGGGCTATTATAAAAGGCTTGGGAGGAAAATTGGAAATTCCTTCTATTTCTACCTTATTGTAAAAACGGAAGAAAATCCTAAGAATACTCCTACCTATCTTAAAAATCAGTGGGAAGTCTTTAAGTTCATAATAAGGTGTCTGTGTGAGTATCTCCTTCCAACTTACTTCTTCGGAGGATATTTTACTTCTTTTTTTAGAAACAAAATTCACCAGATCTTTTACAGTGCTGTTATTTGAAAGTTCCTCCTCAGTTAAAGCAATCCCAAAGGATTTTTCTATAAAACTTACCAGCTCTACTTTTCCTAAGGAATCAAGTCCTAAATCTAGTTCTAAATGAGAAGATGGTAATACTTTTTTACCTGTTTCTTTTTCAAGGAACTTTTTTATCAGAGAGCCTTCAACGGTATTAAAAATAGAACTATCTTCTTTCCTCTGATGTTCCATTTCAGATTTTTCATACAGTTTCGGAAGTAGAAATCTCCTGAGCTTTCCCAGTCTCGTTTTTGGTAGTTCTTCTTCGGTAACTTTGAAACCTGTTATTCTTTTCCACTCCGGAAGCTTGCGATTCACCTTATCTATAATTTCCCACTTAACTGTTTCTGAAATATTCAAGATTCCTTTCTCTCTTACTTTTCGTGGATCAATGCAAAGGATAGCTTTTAGTTTACCTCCTAATTCAAAGACTCCCGCCTCCTTTATGAGATCACTTTCCCTCAGAATAAGGGATTCTATTTCCTCTGGATTTACGTTTTTTCCTGTTCCCAACACTATAATTTCTTTTCTTCTACCTATTATATAAAGGTATCCTTCCTCATCTGTATAACCGAGATCTCCCGTATGAAGCCAGCCGTGCTTTACAACCTCCTCAGTTTCCCTTTGCCCTTTCCAATATCCTTTCATTACATTGGGTCCCTTTACAAGGATTTCTCCTTCCTGAGATATTCTTACCGATACATCTTTTATAGGAATACCTACAGATCCAAGCTTTATCCTTTCCGGCGGGTTAAAAGTTACTATCGGAGAAGTTTCCGTTAACCCATAACCTTCTATTACTGTAAAACCTAAGGTAGTTAAATCTTCTGCTATTTGCGGATCAAGTTTGGCACCACCGCTGACCATATACTTTATATTTCCTCCAAAAGCTTCATGAACCTTAGAGAATACTTTTTTTCTCAAAGTTATTGAGCTTATTCTTTTCATAAGATAAAAAAGAGCTAAAGCTACAAAGTTACTTTCTATTTTTTCCTTAATTTTCTTGTGAAACAAAGTATAAAGCCTTGGAACACCTACTAAAATGGATATCCTGTATTTTTTCAGCTTTTCCATAATATCTTCTGGTGTCAGCTGATCTAAAAAAACCACTGTAGCACCCAAGAAAAGGGGCACTAGTAGTGTAACCATTAAAGGATAAGAGTGATGGAAGGGAAGAATAGCTAATGTGGAATCTCCTCTTTCAGCTATCCTTGTTTGAACCACACCTTCAATATTAGAAAGTAAATTTCCGAAACTGAGAATTACACCCTTCGGATTTCCCGTTGTGCCGGAAGTGTATAAAATAAGGGCTATATCTTCCTTATCTCTACTTACCGACTTATTCAGAGGCTTAGGAAGGGTTAAGGCATCGTAGTTGAGGATTTCCGGGGAAGAATTTGACAGTTTAAGGGCTTTTTTCACAGTAGTAAGAGTTTTTTCTGAACAAAACACTAACTTAGGTTCAGAATCTCCTATAATGTAAGCAAGCTCTTCAGGAGAAGACATAAAGTCCACAGGAACAGCTATAGCTCCCTTTTGCCATATACCGAAGAGAGAATACACCCATTCTGGTCTGTTTTCGGAGACAATAAGGACTCTTTCTGCGGGAAGAACGTCTACAAGAGATGCAAAGGAGTTTACATTCTCAATCACTTGAGCGTAGCTTATTTCCCTCCCTTTGTATATGAGAGCTGTTTTTCCGTGATCTTTTAACTTCATACGGTTAAAATCTATTCTAACCGTATTTATCTGATGTTGAGATGAGAAAAGAACTGCTTGGTTTTAAAGTTAAATTAACTGTGCTGTTTTCTTTTCTTTTAAGTCTGGCTCTGATAGTCTTTGCTTCCGATCATATGGAAAAAGGAGAAGTTCTTGAAGTTTTTGAGAAATTCCTTAAGGGTAAGGCAAATAAAGAAGATCTTATGTTGATAAAAAGCTTAGCGGAATCCATAGACATAAAACCTCTACCCTATATAAGATTTTATGCAAAGGGGCTTATAGAAGAAAAAAAGGGAAATTTTAAAAAAGCTATAGAAAATTATTTAAAGTCTATTGAGTTAAAGTCGGATTACAATCCTTCATATTTCAGATTTAATGAACTCATAAGAAAGGTTGAAAATCCTTATATTTTTAGAGAAAAGTTAACCGAAATATTAAAAAGAAGATTTGCCAAAGCACCCCCTGTTATAGTGGAAAATCCCCAGAATAGATACGTGTTTCTTGTAGAAAAAATGTCTCAGTATCTTCTTATTTACAAAGGTAAAAAGCTTAAAGCTTTATATCCTGTAACCACAGGAAAAGACTGGGAAGATAAGGAAAGGGAAGGAGACATGAGAACTCCTGAAGGTATATACTACTTTACAGAATTTATACCACCGCACAGACTGCCGAAAATATACGGAGGTATAGCTGTTGTTCTTAACTATCCCAATCCCGTTGATAAGCTCTTAGGTAAAGGAGGAAGTGGTATATGGCTTCACGGTAGTGACAAATCGGATAGAGAAAACATACCCTTCAGCACAAGGGGGTGTGTTGTAGCGGATAATAAAAGTCTCGCTGCTATAGTGCCTAAAATAAAAAAAGGAAATACACTTATAGCCATATACAAAGAAATACCTTCTACTCTTAAAACAGCGGATATAAAGAGATTTCTTAACAGTTGGAAGAAAAGTTGGGAAAGCAAAAATCTTGAAAGTTATATTTCTCATTACTCTGAGAAATTTCAGTGGAAAAGAGGAGGTTTGCGGGAGTGGAAAGCATATAAAAAGAGGGTAATACTGAACAAGAAACACATAAATATAGAGATAAGAGACTTATCTGTAGTAGCCTTTCGGAGAGAGCTTTCCCAAGAAGCAGAATACTATCTTGTTGAATTTACCCAAGTTTACACATCGGATATCTATAAAGATAAAGGTGTAAAACGACTTTATATAATAAAAGAAGGAGATAATTTAAAAATACTGGCGGAGGAATTTTACCGGGAGGTTGGGCAATGATTTTAATGTTTATATTTTTAAGTTTCGGTATTTCCTTAGCTACCTGCCCACCCAGTATAGGAGTCCTTCTTGATATTTACACCAAAACTGTGAAAAGTAAAGGTAAAGAACACAGAAGAGCTGATGTCCTCGTATTTATCCCCATAAAGAAAGATCTTGTAGAAAAAGAAACGGATCTCATTCAGAAGAAGATAAACGTAAACCGTATAGAGAAGAATTTGTATGAAATAAATCTGCATTTGAAAAATATCTCCGATAAAGAGTTAAAAGAACTGCACCTTGAACAAAAGGTAAAGGATTCATTCCCTCAAAGCATAGAAGGAATTAAAGTTCTTTCACGAACCCCCTTTATTTTTGAATATCTAATCTTGTATGTTACAGATGTAACTGATGGTAAGATGATTGTTAAACTACCACCACTGTCTTCCGGAGAGGAACTTGAATTAACTTACAGAATAAGCTCCTTAGAGAAACCGGAAGTTCCAAGAATTGTAGGAAATACTTTTTACATTAAAGAAGAAAGAAAAGAAGTTTACATTCTTGTTGCAAAATACACTTTCCTATTCGGATACGGAAAAACAAAAACAAAAAATCCAAATATTAAAAATCTGAAAGAGGTAATAGAAGGTTTTAGAAAAATAGGAATAAAACCTGTTGTTAAGATAACAGGTGTAGCAGATGGAAAGACAAAAAATCCTAAGAGGAATGAAGAAATAGCAAGCGAAAGAGCTAAATTTATAGCTACACAGATAATAGGAGAAAACTACGCCTGCTTTTTACGACGTAGTTTTGCAGTAGAATTCAAATAACCCTTATGGGTAATCCTCTTTTAGAGAGAAACCTTTTAAGATCCGGAATACTTATCTCTCCAAAATGAAAAAGAGACGCAGCTAAAGCTGCATCTGCTAAACCTTCTGTAAAAACTTTATAAAAATGCTCCTTATTACCCGCACCGCCACTGGCTATTACAGGAATGTTTACCGCTTGTGCTACCGCTTTGCAAAGCTCTAGGTCATAACCTTTTTTTGTGCCGTCCCTATCCATTGAAGTGAGGAGAATTTCACCTGCTCCCAGTTCTTCTACTTTTTTAGCCCATTCAACTGCACATAGTTCTGTGGGTTTTCTTCCTCCATGGGTGTAAACTCTCCAACCTTCCTTATCTCTCTTAGCATCTATAGCCACCACTATGCACTGAGAACCGAAAAGTTCCGCTCCTTCTTTTATAAGTTGGGGATTCAAAACTGCAGCTGTGTTTATTGAAACTTTGTCTGCTCCCGCTTCAAGAAGTCTTCTCATATCCTTTACAGTTCTTATTCCCCCTCCTACTGTGAAGGGCATGAAAACAGTTTCGGCAACTTTTTTAACCACGTCTATCATAATGCTCCTTTGCTCCGCTGAAGCGGTTATATCTAAGAAGACTAATTCATCGGCTCCTTCTTCCTCGTATCTCTTAGCCGTTTCCACTGGATCTCCCGCGTCCCTAAGGTTGAGAAATTTTATACCTTTTACAACTCTACCGCGATCCACATCAAGACAAGGAATAATCCTTTTAGCAAGCATAGGAATTAAGTTATATTATTAAAAAACGGGGCGTAGCTCAACAGGATAGAGCGCGGGACTACGGATCCCGAGGTTGTGGGTTCGACTCCCACCGCCCCGGAGAGGATTATGAGGAAAACTCAAACAGTTTTGATAGCAGAGAACAAAGAAGCACGTGCGAGATACGAAATAGCGGAAAGATACGAAGCAGGAGTTTCCTTAGAGGGATCAGAAGTAAAATCTCTTAGAAGCAGAGGAAATGTTTCCTTCAAAGACAGCTTTGTAAGGGTGGAAAACGGAGAAGCATGGCTGTATAACCTTTACATCGCACCCTATAGGTATGCTACACTAAAGCCACCTGATCCTCTCAGAAAGAGAAAACTTCTCCTTCACAAAAGGGAAATAATAAGGTTGTTTGGAAAAGTCAAAGAAAAAGGCTATACGATTATTCCCCTTAAGCTTTACTGGAAAAATGGTTGGATTAAAGTGGAAATAGCTCTTGCAAAAGGCAAAAAATTACACGATAGAAGAGAGGAGCTTAAAGAAAGAGCTATAAAAAGGGAACTGGAAAGGGAGTTAAAAGGAAAGCTTAAACTCTGATTAAGGAATTCCAAGAAATTTATGAATTTGAGGTATTACCCTAACCCTGTAACCCGCTTCACTTAGTTTTTTTTGAAGTTCAAAAGCTTTCTTTAAAAAGTTGGGTTTATTTCCCTCGGGCTGTAAAACCACTCTTCCTGTTAAGAGAAAGTGTATAAACTCGCTTCTGAGTAAATTCTCTTCTTCCAAAGTCCCATCAACCACGAACTTAAGCTCTGAAGCGTATTTTAAAACTGATGGATTTACAAAGAAAGACGCTGTAGCTTTAGGTGAGCAAGTTATGTGAATCCGGGAGGCTAAATCTTCCATACCCTCAAGCCAAATTGTTCCATTGGTTTCTATTTGCAGGCTATAACCTGTTTCAAGCAGAGATTTTGAAAGAGTTATAAGTTCCTTGTGACAAAAAGGTTCTCCACCTGTAATGACAACGTGTTTTGCTTTAAAATTTCTTATTATCCTCAGGACTTTTGTCAGTTCCATATTGGGATCTGCAAACTCCAAAGCCTCCGGTTGGTCACACCAAGAGCATCTGAGGTTGCAACCCTGAAACCTTAAGAATACCGAAAGTGTGCCTACTAAAAGCCCTTCTCCTTGGATACTTTCGTAGATGTCTCTTAGACTCAAATAGATCTTTGTTCCAGCTTTACCTCGTAGCATTCTATTATATCACCGACTTTTATATCGTTGAAATTCTGAAGTTTTATCCCACATTCATAACCTTTTGTTACTTCCTGAACGTCCTCTTTAAAACGCTTTAGGGATTCTATTTTTCCTTCATACACTATTACTCCTTCTCTTATGAGCCTTGAATTTTTACCTCTTACTATCTTTCCTTCTAAAACGTAACAACCAGCCACTGTGCCGATCTTTTTGATTTTAAAAACAGCTCTTACTTCAGCAGAACCAAGTATTTCTTCCCTTTCTATAGGTTCTAAAAGACCTTGAAGGGCTTTTTTAACATCGTCTATAACTTGATATATTATGCTGTAGAGTCTTACATCTACCTTTTCACGCTCCATCAATTCCCTTGCCTTAGGATCAGGTCGTGTGTTGAATCCTATCACAATTGCAGAAGAAGCTTTAGCAAGCATAATGTCGTTCTCTGTTATACCACCTACAGCTCCGTGAATAACTCTAACAGCTACTTCTTCAGTGGAAAGCTCTTCAAGGGACTTTCGCAGAGCTTCTAAGGATCCCATTGTGTCCGCCTTAATTACAAGCCGTAATTCACGGGTTTCTCCCGCTTCTATTTTTTTGTATATATCTTCAAGTCTAATTCCCTGAGCAGTTTTTTCCTCCTTTTCTCTTTTCTCTTTTATTTTTTCCGCAATATCACGTGCCTTTCTTTCGCTTTCTACCACCACCAACGTATCCCCTGCCACAGGAAGTTCTTCAAATCCGAGAACTTCAACAGGAACAGAGGGTCCGGCACTTTTCACTTGCCTACCCTTGTCGTCAAACATAGCTCTTACTCTTCCGTATGTTATTCCTGCAACAAATACGTCTCCTACGTGCAGTGTTCCTTCCTGGAGAATAACAGTAGCGGTAGGTCCTTTCTTGCGATCCAGTTTTGCTTCTATGATAATTCCCTTTGCTCTTTTATTAGGATTTGCTTTGAGTTCAAGAATATCTGCCAATAAGGTTATCATTTCAAGAAGTTGTTCCACGTTTTCTCCAGTTTTTGCGGACACATCTACAAATATGGTATCTCCTCCCCAATCTTCGGGGATCAGTCCATGATCAGATAGTTCTCTTCTTACCTTCATCGGATCCGCACCGGGTTTATCTATCTTGTTTACAGCCACAATTATGGGAACATTAAAAGTTTTTGCATGGTTTATCGCCTCTATTGTCTGAGGCATTACACCATCGTCCGCGGCTACCACAAGAACCGCTATATCGGTTATCTGTGCGCCTCTTGCGCGAAGGGAAGTAAAAGCTTCATGTCCTGGTGTGTCTAAGAAAGTTATGGTTCTCCCGTTGGGTAGTCTTACCTGTGAAGCTCCTATATGTTGAGTTATTCCCCCTTTTTCCTTCTGTGCTACGTTGGTCTTACGAATTCTGTCCAGCAAGGTTGTCTTACCGTGATCTACATGTCCCATAATAACCACTATAGGAGGTCTGGGTTTTAAGTCTTCTGGTTTATCTTCTATCTCTTCTATAAGGACTTCTTCTTCTTCTTCTTTTTTTATTTCCGCTAAAACACCAAAAGATTCTGCTATTTCCATAGCTGTTTCGGGAGGAACACTTTGATTTATTGTTGCAAGAATTCCTCTCTTTAAAAGCTCTTCTATTATTTTGTTGGCAGGAACTTCAAGTCTTTGAGCCAATTCCCTTACTGTTATTCCTTCTTCTATTTCTATTATCTTTATTTCTTCCTTTTTCTCCTTTGGTTTTTCTTTTTTCTTTTCCTTCTCTATTTGTTGTTGTAGTTTTCTTAAGATCTGTTCTTCTTCTTTTATCAGTTTTTCCTGTTTCTCTTCTTTGGAAGTTTTAATTTCTTCTTTTTTTTCTTCTTCAGTTTTGGGTGTTTCTACCGGCGGTTTTTCAATAGGTTTTCTAAATTCTCTGACTTTTTTCGGAGGTTTAGCTCTAAGTCGCGGGGGTTCTACTTCTTCTAAAGGTTTTTCCTTTATCTCTTTGCCGAGAGCTTCCGCAACAACTTCTTCTATGGGTTTTTCTTCAACGGAAATTTCCTCTTCCTCCTCTTCAGAAATCAAAGGTGCTTTTTCCTCCCTTTCGGGAATAGCCTTGCTTTTTTCCTTTTCTCTTTTATCCTTAGGTTCTCCAAATTCTTGATATATCATCTCCAACTGAAATTCTTCCAGAATATGGAAGTTAGACCACTTCTTATTGTCTTCCCGCGGAGACCACTTTTCAAGAAACTCTATGAGTTTCTTAGGTTTAATTCCCAGCTCCTTTGCAACATCTTGAACTCTTTTCTTTTCCAATACTCCAAACCTCCTAAGAGATATATTATAGGCATAGGAAACCTTAATGCACAGATGGGTATAATATCTAAAGGTGATTGAACAACTGGCAAGGGAACTAAAAGCTGAACTGGTTCAAACTCATACTTCCTGGGTTCTTCTGTTGAAGGATACTGTTTACAAAATAAAAAAACCTGTAAACTTCGGATTTTTAGACTATTCTACTCTTGAAAAGCGAAAGGTAAACTGCGAAAAGGAAGTTTTACTGAATAAACGTCTTTGCTCCTCAATTTATCTTGGAGTTGTTCCTGTAAGTGAAAAAAACGGCAGGCTTGTGCTGGAAGAAGACAGCAATGTAGTTGACTTTGCGGTAAAGATGAGAAGAATACCGAAGGATAGTATTTTGCTGAATAAGCTTTCGGAAATTTCCAATGTTCAAATGAGAGAAATTGCCAAGGTGATAGCGGAGTTTCATTTATCAGCTGAAAGAGCTGATGAATTTGGAAGTATAGAGATAATGAAATTCAATACAGATGAAAATTTTAAACAAACTGAGAAATATGTGGGAATAACTATTCCCCAACAAGTTTATGAATTTATAAGAGATAAAACTGATCTTTTTTATAAAAAATATGAAGAAATTTTTGAAAAAAGGATAAAAGAAGGTAGGATAAGAGATGGTCACGGAGACATAAGGTTAGAACACATTGCTTTTCTTAAAGAAGGTATATGTATTTTTGACTGTATAGAGTTTAACGATCGCTTCAGATGCACAGATGTTATTAATGATATGTGTTTTTTATCTATGGAATTAGATTTTTACGGTAAAGAAAAACTATCTCGTGCGTATGAACAAGAGTATTACAAGATCACAGAAGATCCGGAATTTTATTTATTTCTACCTTTTTTCAAATGCTATAGAGCCTACGTCAGAGGAAAGGTCACCAGCTTTCTGCTGGACGATCCTTTTGTGCCAGATAGTCAAAAGGAAGAAATCAGAAAAAAAGCGGAGAAGCTTTTTAGACTCGCTTACAAGTATGCACAAGCAGTGAAGTAAGCTTTAACCTATAACTTCTAAAACTATTTCACCGTAAGGTTCTTTCTGGTGAAGTTCAATTTTACCTTCATGATACAAATACATAAGAGCCATAAATTGAGGAACAAAGTTAACTTTATCTAAAAAGGTTATAAACTCTATGCGTTTACCTACTTCTAAACTCCCCAAAAATTCCCACATTTCCCTAAGGATATCTTCAAAACGTGATATGTGAAGAGGTATTATCCTGCCTGCTTTTCTTCCACCTTTTCCGTTCCTAACTGTGGAGCGTTTACCGAAAATCCTTTTAGCTTTTTCAATATTGTCAGTAAGAGTTTCCTCTACCTTAGGGCTTTCTTCATCAAACATTTCTACCAATTCTTCTAAAGTATAGTTGCGCCTCTGTTTTGGTTTGCGTTCTGGTTTTGGGAACAGAACTTCTACTTTCTTTTTAAGAAGGAAAGAAGCTGCCACTACTGCTCTGGCGGGAATTCTCAAATCAAGACTTTCTCTTTTTCTAAGTTCTTCTATATAAAGATTAGCCAATTCAACTATATCTACTTTCCACGGATCTAATCTCCCTTCTTCTATAAGAGGCACAATAAGAGCAAAAGGGTGATCTTCCTCAAATCTAAAGCTTACCATCTTTATAAAACTATTCGGTTCGGGAAGCGTATTTTACAGCTCTTAATTCTGATGCTGCTTCCTCGGGCGCTACGCTTACAATAACGTTTTCTGTCCCAAATTCAAATCCGCCGAATACGGAAACTCTGGGTAGTATTCTCAAGTAGTAATGGTAATCCCTATCCCAAGGGGGGGCTGACTGTAGTGTGAGATTATAGGAGATATTTTCTCCTAAATAAGTCTTAAGCAAAGAAACCGTCTCCTTTATGATTTCTCCGAGTTCCTCAAATCTACTTTCAAATACGAAGGAATTAATTCTATCCTTAGGGATTATCCAGATTTCATAAGGTGTTACGGGAGCATAAGCCAGCAGAACGGAAAAGTTTTTTGAGTGAATGAGTATTCTCTCTTGAGATTCCATTTCCCTTTTTAAAAAATCCCTTAGGGCGTTTCTGTTTATTCTTTCATACTTTTCTTTTTCCTTCAAAAATCTGCGGGGATAAAAAGGTAAGGCAAGAACCTGTGAATGAGGGTGAGGAATTGAAGCTCCTGCTTTTTTACCTCTGTTTCTAAAAACAGCAACGTATTTAACATTTTCTAAGTTATAGTAGTAAACCAATCTCTCTTTATAAGTCCACAGAAGTTTATCTAAATGGTTCATTCTATCAAGATCTTCATTATGCTGGGGAGAATCTACTATTACATCGTGCATGTGGGGAATTGCTGAAAATTTGTTGGGAATTACTCTAACTATCCATCTGCTGTTCTCTTCTACTCTGAAAGACTCGCGCGGTGTAAGAGATTCATTCCCGGGGCAGAAGGGACATTGGAAAGGTTCTTCTTCTATTATTTCCTTTATAACATGAGGTCTTCTACTTCTTATAGAAGCTATTATGCACCTATCACCGGTAAGCGGATCTTCCCTTATGAAAAAACTCATTCTTATAATTCTACATATTCGGCAATTAAACGGTAAAATATAGGAGCTGCAAAAATTACTGCGTCAAAGCGATCCACAAATCCACCGTGAGGACCTAATATTCCGGAAAAATCCTTAATGCCTGTTTGCCTTTTTATGAAACTTTTAAAGTAATCACCGATAACACCTGTTATAACTGTTATAACACTGATAGGAAAAGCCTTGGAAATATCCAACGGTGATATGAGAAGAAAAAGAACAACAGCGATAACAAGTCCACCTATAAAGCCTTCCAAAGTTTTCCTCGGAGATAATTTTGGAAAAAGAGGACGCTTACCGAAGTTTTTCCCTATATAGTAAGCAAAAACATCGTTAGCCCATATTGTTAGAAAAAATATCAGAAGAATATAAGTATCCTTTTCCTTTAAATCTATTAAGTATGAAGGAAAAAATCCAGTGTAAAGTAAAACGAAAATAGCCTTTAAAAATTCGTTTAAATTCCATCTTATATACCCGTAAGATAAAGCGATAAGAGAAATATACAGAATTCCTACAACTGTATCAGCGTAAAACAAAGCGGGAGATAAAAAGGAAGCAAACCATAGATTCTCAATTTTCAAAGAATCCAATAATTCCTTAGCCATAAAAAGGGAAAGAAGTGAAACTGCGAAGATAAAAAGTTTCAACGGTAGAAAAATAACCCCTAAGGTTACAAAGGCTATCAACAGACCGTAGAGTTCTCTATTCATCAAGAATTCTTCCGAATTTTCTGGTTCTTCGTGAAAAATCTTCCACTGCTTTTATCAACTCAGCCGGAGTGAATTCGGGCCAGCAAAGATCTGTAAAGTAAAGCTCAGTGTAGGCAATATGCCACAGAAGAAAGTTTGAAATTCTCTTCTCTCCTGCTGTTCTGATGAGAAGATCCGGTGGTGGGATATTTCCAAGATCCAAAAGTTCAGAAAAGGTTTCTTCATCTATACTACTAAACTCAAGGCGCAAAGCCTTGTTAATTGCTCTTAATATATCATCTCTACCACCGTAATCTACCGCGAGTATTACAGTGATTCTACAGTTTTGCGATGTATCTCTTTCAAGTTCCTCCATTAACAATCTGAGATCTCTGCCTATACGATCTCTTCTTCCTATGAACTTTAGCCTTACTCCTTGTTCTAAAAGTTCCTCCTTTTTCTGACTTAGGTAACTTTTAAGGAGATCAAAAAGCAGATTAACCTCTTCTTGAGGTCTGTTCCAATTCTCCGTGGAAAAAGCAAAAAGTGAGAGATATTTTACTCCAAGATTTGCACAAGCTTTTACTATCTCTTCTGCTACCTCTGCTCCCCTGTAATGTCCTACAATGCGAGGTAAACCTTGGCGATTAGCCCATCTGCCGTTGCCGTCCATTATTATAGCTATATGTTGCGGTATTTTAATGTGTCCCATCATTCCCCTAATAAAACTCTCTGTTCCCTAGCTCTGACAGCTGCATCAGAGGTAGGGAATTTTTCAAGGAGTATAGTGTAATATTTGTCCGCTTCTTCTTGATTTCCTCTTTCTGTATAAATTTTCATTAATTGATAGTAAGTATCTGGTAATTTATTACAATCAGGTAATTTCCCCTCTTCACATTTTTGAACAAGGCGTTTATACACTTCCTCCGCTCTACTTTCATTACCGAGTTCTTGGTATATCTTCCCTATCCAGAAAAAAGCGTTATCCGTGTATTTATTTTCAGGAAAATCCTTTATGAAGTTCACAAAAGCATCTCTTGCTTCATGGAGTTTTTTTATACTGTAAAGTTCTATTGCCTCTCTATAGGCTGTCTCCGCATCTTTAACCTTAGGTTTTTCGGTAGTGGGGGGTTCTTCTTTTACTTTCACAGTTGGCTGAGGAATTTTCTCAGCTGGAGTATGCTCGGGAGCAGGCGCTTCTTTGCGTGTTATCTTCTGCGGTGTTTTCTCTTGAATTCCCACTTCCATTCTCAACCTAATTCTTTCTATTTCAAGTCTGAGCTCGGAAATCAGTTCTGTTAATCTGTCTATCCGCTCGTTAGTTCTTTCCATATTTCTTTCAAGATCTATCTGTTTTTGTTCAAGGCGTGTAAGTTTTATCTCCAATTCGGAAATTCTCTCAAATCTTTTATCCTGAGCCACTGGTGCACAAGCCAAGGGAAGAATTCCCAAAAGAAATAGGGCTTGTATTACACCCTTTAGAGCCGAAACTGTAGTATTCTTACCCATCTGATTGTTCATCTCAGCCTCCTTAATAAAATAATAGCAATTCTTACTAACTGTGGATTTTTGGACTTTAAACCATTATTATTAACCTATAAGATCTCATGGGAGAGTTTCTGATAATAGCGGGTCCTTGTGTTATAGAGAACGAAAAGGTTGTCTTTCAAGTTGCGGAGAAACTCGCCTATTTAAGAAAGCGCTTTGAGTCTGTAAAAATAGTCTTTAAAGCTTCCTTTGACAAAGCTAACAGATCTTCCATTCATTCTTTCCGGGGACCAGGTCTTGAAAAAGGACTTAAAGTTCTTCAAAAAGTTAAGGAATCCTTTGATCTGCCAGTAACGACGGATATCCATGAAAGCTGGCAAGCGGAACCAGTGGGAAACGTTGTAGATATAATCCAAATTCCGGCTTTTCTTTGCCGTCAGACGGATCTTTTATTGGCTGCAGCTCGCACAGGGAAAACTGTAAACGTTAAAAAGGGACAATTTATGGCTCCTTGGGATATGGAAAATGTAGTGGAGAAATTAAGGGAAGGAGGAGCAAAAGAGATTTATCTAACAGAGAGAGGAACTTCCTTCGGATATAACAATTTAGTTGTTGACTTTCGCAGTTTACCGATTATGTCCCAATTCGCCAAGGTTATATACGATGTGACGCACAGTGTTCAACTGCCGGGAGGTAAAGGTAAAAGTTCTGGTGGGCAGAGAGAATTTGCCTTCCCTCTTATGAAGGCAGCGGTTGCTGTAGGGTGTGACGGGATTTTTATGGAAACACATCCGGATCCGGATAAAGCTTTATCAGATGGACCTAATCAAATCCCTCTTAGTTGGCTTGAATACTTTACAACAGCTTTACTTGATATAAGGGAGGTAGTACAGAAGTATAAAGAAGTAACCGTAGTATAAAAAACTTGATATGAGTAAGGAAAATCTGCGTATAAACTTCGTAGGTGTTGTAGATCCTATAGAAGTAAGCAAAGAAGGCTGGGAAAGAATTCTCATCAGTCCGCGAGAGCTTAAGATTTATCTTGATAAATATCTCTGGCTTGCAGGAAGAACCCGTAAGGAAAGGCTTATTCTTTCCGGAATCAGGCTAATGCCCTTTGGACTTGGAAGAGAACCAATTCTTATATCCCTTTGGAGAAGTGAATATATAAGCTTATATGAAATTGAAGAACTGCTAAAAAAAGAAGGACCTCGCACTCTTTTAAAATTAGTAGGGGACATGTCTGAAGCTGTTGAATTCGGTCAGCGTGAGTTCAGATATTTACTCGTTTCACCAGCGGAAGAGTTTACCAGATTTACTTCTTGGGTGTTTAAATTGGGTAGAAGAGCAATTGAAACATTTGGTTGGCCTCCTGTTAAACCCCCTCCTCCTGATCAAGTTGAAAGAATTATAAAGAAAATGGAATTGGAAGGAATAAGACAACCTGAAAAGTATAAACCACATTCTACCTATAGACCTACAAAATTGTCCTCTTTGCTGAAGCTCTTTATAGCCAGTTGGAGAAACGCTTTTTTAAAAGCTTACGGACTTTCAATTACCCGCAAAGGAGAAAAGCTAATATACACTGCGTATCCTTCAAAAGCGGAAGACAATCTCCTTCCTGAACCTTCCGCAGAACTTTGCGGTATAAAGCTAAAAAGCGTAGGAAGCGGTGGAGTGGATCGCACCCTTGAAGAGGAATGTATTGATCTTCTGCTCAATTTGGGAGCGTGGTGATTATATTTAAAAATTAGGAGGGTTTAGCTATGGAAGAAAAACCCAAAATAGAGCCTGTTGTTCCTGTAGAACCTGTTGATCCGGACGTTTATCCTGAATGGGAGCCAAGACGTTTATGTCCAGATCAGAAAATAGATCACACGGTTCCCGATGAACCAACTGATTCCTAAGATTATATAAGCTGTTGTTGTTTCTTGAGTGCTTTCATTATTCTTTTGCGTCTGGCTCTTTCACGTTTTTTCTTTCTTTCACTGGGTTTTTCGTAATACTCCCTTCTTTTAACTTCTGTCAATATCTGCTCTTGATCAACTAAACGTTTAAATCTCTTCAAGACCTTCTCGGGAGATTCATTTCCATGAATGATTACTATAGCCAATTAATAACCACCTCCTTAATTTATTAAGCAATATCCATTATACTACCTTATATTATTGCATTGCTTGAGATTTTTTCGCATGAGAGAAGTTGAAAGGATTAAGCTTCTTCTTGCTTCAGCTGAAAGAATAAGTAAAGAACAAGATATAGATAAACTTCTTATTTTGTTGTCCGATCTTGCCAGAGACGTTTTAGAAGCTGATAGATGTAGTTTGTTTCTATTGGACGAAAAAAGAAGAGAACTATGGACAAAGGTTGCACACGGTGTAGAAGAAATAAGAGTCCCTGCAAACAGCGGTATAGTGGGGTGGGTAGCTGAGAAAGGTGAAAGCCTTATAGTTAATAACGCGTATGCGGATTCACGTTTTAATCCAGAGGTAGATAGGGAAACAGGTTACAAAACTCGTAATATAATAGCTATTCCTCTTTTTGATAAAAAAGGTAATATTTTAGGAGTTTTCCAAGCGGTTAATAAACGTAACGGAGACTTTTCCCAACAGGATTTAGAGATCTTCACTCTCTTAGGAGGATATGCTTCTTCCGCTATTGAGAATTCCATACTACAGGCTAAGGTAAAGTCTGCTTATAGAGAAGCTATTATGAGACTTTCTCATGCTGCGGAATACAAAGATCCAGAAACCTATAATCATATTGTAAGAGTTGGACTATATACTCGGTTAATGGCAGAAGGGTTAAACTTTGAAAAAGAAATATGTGAGAACGTAATGCTTGCCACTCCCATGCACGATATAGGAAAAATAGGCATACCCGATGCGATTTTGCTTAAAAGAGGAAAACTCAACGAATGGGAATGGGAAGTTATGAAGAAACACACGATTATCGGTTTTGAGATTCTAAAAGATAGCTCCAGTGAACTGCTCCAAATGGCTGCTCTTGTAGCTCTGGATCATCACGAACGATGGGACGGAAAAGGATATCCATCTGGTAAGAAAGGTGAAGAAATAAGCCTTTGGGGAAGAATGACTGCAATAGCAGATGTGTTTGACGCTCTTCTTTCAAAAAGACCTTATAAAGAACCTTGGACTTTTGAAAGAGCTATAGACTATCTTATAGATTTGAAAGGAAAAGCCTTTGATCCAATACTTGTGGATCTTTTTTTAAATAACATCTCTCAAGTAGAAGAAATAAGAGAGAAGTATAAAGATGAGAATTAAATCCTATAATGTGCGTTGACTACTGTAAAAGAATTTTTACTTTGTAAAGGCTTCCTCTATTGTTCAGGGATAGCGTTCCTTTTTTTGCAGTCAATACTAAGACTTCCGTTTCAGAAATAGGAACTATTGATTGTATAGCTTTTTTAAAACTTTTCCCTTCTGCTTTTTGAATTTCGCTTCCTATTTCCAGTTTGAGAAGATATACTTCTCCTTCTTGGAATTCGGAAAGGTTCAAAAGATTATGAGCTGGACTACCTGAATTTTTAATAAATAGCGCATATGCCTTATTCTGAAGGAAAATAATAGAAACTCTTGGATTAAAAGAATAGTTCTCCTCCATCTCGTAGATATCTGGTAATTCCGCTGTGGTATAGGATCCTCCAAACTTCTTTCTGGAAAGAACAAGTTCACTTCCTTTAAAAACTTTTAAATATCCGTTGCTGTCAATAAAAATTAAAAAGTCTTTATACATGTAAGCGGAATCTACTCTAAATCCCGGAGGAGCGGGATACTTTTCCTTTAAAATCAACCTACCTGATTTAAATTTAAGGCGCTTAATTTCTCCCCACAGGTTTCTACTGTCAAACTCCTGCCCTACAAAGGTATTTTGTGGATTCCTTTTATCAAGAACAGCAATGAGTAAGGGTATATCTTTCTCCAGTATAAAAGGAGTTTTGTTCTCCAATTTAACAATTAGTGAATTTGCGGAGTCACCTGTGATCATACTGATGAGAATAAAATCTTCAGAATCTTCTAGTTGCACACATTGAATCCAAAGAGGAAAGCCGGCAGGTAAATACATTTTAGTGTATTCCGATAGTTTTTTCTCAAATCTGTAAACTACTAAAAACTCCTCAAAAAGGATTGCAATATATCTTTTTCCACCGAATTTACACAGATCAGCGGATAATGGTAATCCGTTGAAGGATTTTATAAGCTGTGCTTTAATTTTAAAGACTTTTCCTTTTGAGGGTAAACTATAAGGGAAAAAAGCTATTGGCTTGTTTTTAAAGGTAATTCCGTAACCTTCCTTAAGTTCTTTTACAGTATAATCACACTTCTTTCCCTTTATAACGTTTTTTAAAACAGAACTTATAAGAAAGAAAGACTCTTCACTACCTTCAAAACATATACTTCCTATTTTGAGTTTTATTTTATATCCTTTCTTTATTCCTTTATCTTCTAATACACGAGCAAAAGAAAAGTTCTTTTTTAAATCTGTAATCTCTATCAAACCCTTAATCTCTTCTTTTCTACCCAAGATCCTACCAGTTACAGGGTGAACGATTTTACTGCCTTCTTTTAATACAATGAACTGTTCACCTACAAAAGTTTTATCCTGACCCAAATCTGTTACTACGCTACCTTTATCAGTTTCAACTATATAACCTTCTCTTAAAAAGAAGTTTCTTAGCTCTTCCAAGGAAGAGGAAAAACCTAATATTGGAATTAAAATTGTAAGAAGAATACTCCTCATTCCTTGAGTTTCTCCATATTCTCAGCTATTTTTACTGTCATTTGAACAGTATTAACCTCTTTAAATCCCGCACTGTATATATCAGGAGTTCTATAACCTTGAATAAGAGCTTCCTCTACCGCTCTCTCTATAAGATCAGAAACATTCCACATACCAAAGGAGTATTTAAACATCATTGCAGTAGACAATATCGTAGCAATAGGGTTAGCTATTCCTTTCCCCGCTATGTCGGGTGCAGATCCGTGAACTGGTTCATACAAAGCATAACGATCTCCTATACTCGCTGAAGGAAGCATTCCTAAACTACCTGAAATTACAGCTGCTTCGTCGGAAATTATATCTCCGAAAATATTCCCCGTTACAATTACATCAAAATCAGCAGGGCGCTTTATAATCTGCATCGCGCAGTTATCAACGTAAAGATGTTCCAAGCTAATATCAGGATAGTTTTCTTTCTCTTCTTCTACTATATCTCTCCATAAAGCGCTCACTTCCAAAACATTAGACTTGTCCACACTGGTCAGCTTTTTACGGCGGAGTCTTGCGATCTCAAAGGCTTTTCTAACAACTCTTCTTATCTCGTCTTCTGTATATTTCATAGTGTTTATACCTACTCTTTTACCCTTCTCTTTAAAAACACCGCGTGGTTCTCCGTAATATACATCTCCTGTTAACTCTCTTATCACAAGAAGATCTGTATCTTTAACAATTTCAGCTTTTAAAGGAGAAGCTTCTATCAGCGCTTTCCACACCTTGGCGGGTCTCAGATTAGCGTAAAGATCTAACTCTTTTCTTATTTTAAGCAAACCTTTCTCAGGTCTTTTTTCGGTAGGTAAACTGTCCCATGCAGGTCCTCCTACAGCTCCCAATAGAATAGCATTTGATTCTTTACACAAGTTAAGAGTTTCCTCTGGCAGCGGTGTGCCTTTTTTATCAATAGCTATACCACCTATAAGTCCTTCCTTGAGTTCAATAGAAAATCCAAATAAATCTTGAGCTTTTTTTATAATCTGTAAGGCACTCTCCACTATCTCTGGACCTATACCATCTCCTTTTAACACTGCCACTTTATACTTCATTATCAAGAGTATTATAGAAAACCTGAAAGGATAAAACTGATACAAATGTAAATTTGGCGTGTAATATCTTGCATTTGCGGACTTTATGTAAGATAATGTCTTCATGGATATACTGGAGATAAGGGAAATCATTCCCCACAGATATCCTATTCTTTTAGTGGATAGAATTCTTGAACTTGAAGAGGGAAAGAGAATTGTAGGGTTGAAAAATGTTTCCATTAACGAACCCGTGTTTCAAGGACATTTTCCACAGTTTCCCCTTTTTCCGGGTGTTTACATTCTTGAAGCTATGGCACAAGTAGGCGGTATACTGATGATCAAATCTCTAAAATTAGAAATAGGTAAATACGCTATAGTGTTTGCAGGAATAGATCAAGCGCGTTTTAAGAAACCTGTATTTCCGGGAGATAGTTTGATTTTAGAGCTTGAAGTTATATCTCTTAAGAGAACTCTTTCTAAAATGAAAGGAACTGCAAAAGTTAAGGACGAGACAGTTGCTACGGCGGTTCTTTATGCCGCTGCTAGGAAGCTTGAGGAAGTGAAGAGATAACTTACTTATACCACAGCTCCTTCGGAAGTGGTATAACCTTTTCCCCTTTTTTAAACATCAGCAGATATTCTCTTATGAATTTTTCCTTGTAAAATTTTGGATTACTTTTTATACGGGAGTGTATTTTTTTCAAATTAGTGTTTCTTTTCTTTTCCGCTTCTACAAGTTTTTCTAACCTGTCCGTTGCTTCTCTAAGATTTAAAACCCTACCAAGATTAAGATCTGAAAGAAATAAATTTGCAAAGGTGTTCACAAGGGAAAGTAAGAAAAAACCCAAAGCCAGCTTCCTAATTATTAAAAAATCTCCAGAATTCTTTTTTCCCCCAGAACTCCGCTCCATAACCTAATTCTTCTTCTATTCTAAGAAGTTCGTTATACTTTGCAATCCTATCTGTGCGTGAAGCGGAACCTGATTTAATCTGACCCGCATTTACCGCAACCGCAAGGTGGGATATGAAGGTATCTTCCGTTTCTCCAGATCTATGGGATATTATAGTGCTATAACCCCTTTCCTTTGCAAGCATAACAGTATTAAGCGTTTCAGAGAGAGTTCCTATCTGATTGAGCTTTATCAGAATTGAGTTTGCTATTCCTTCTTCTGTTCCCTGCTTTAGTATTTCAGGGTTTGTTGTGAAAAGATCATCTCCTACAAGCTGAACCCTTTCACCGAGAGCAGATGTAAGTTTCTTCCACCCTTCCCAGTCTTTTTCGGAAAGAGGATCTTCTATGGATACTATGGGATATTTATCTATGAGTCTTTCATAGAATTCTATCATTTCCTCCGTATCTAATAACTTGCCTTCAAGTTTGTAAATTCCTTCGGAGTAGAATTCTGAAGAAGCACAGTCTAGAGCCAGGAGTATATCCTCTTCCGGTTTGTAACCTGCTTTTTCAATGGCTATAAGCAAGAGATCCAAAGCTTCATAGGTAGATCTAAGAGCGGGAGCAAAACCACCTTCGTCTCCTACATTCACGGAAAACCCTTTTTCTTTAAGGATTTCTCTTAAAGTGTGAAAAACCTCAACACCAGCTCTCAGAGCCTCGGAGAAAGAATCACCGCATACAGGCACTATCATAAATTCTTGAATGTCCAAAGGATTGTCTGCATGAACCCCTCCGTTTATCAAATTCATAAAAGGAACTGGAAGCCTGAAAGCGTTCTTTCCTCCAAGATAGACGTATAAAGGAATGCCAAGTTCCTTTGCAGAAGCTCTTGCAACAGCCATGCTTACAGCTAAAATGGCATTTGCACCCAACTTGCTCTTGTTCTCAGTTCCATCAAGTTCAACAAGGGTTAAGTCTATTTCTCTTTGATTGGTGGATTCCATTCCCTTAAGACATTTGGCTATTTTCCCTCTTATATTATCTACCGCTTTTAGAACACCTTTCCCCTTGTAGCGTTTTGGATCTCCGTCCCTGAGTTCAACAGCTTCTCTTTCTCCTGTAGAAGCACCGCTTGGAACTATAGCCTTACCGCAAATACCACTTTCCAACACAACAACCGCCTCTACTGTGGGATTACCTCTTGAATCAAGGACTTCTCTTCCGTAAATACTTACAATAGCTGACATGGTGTAGTATTTTATCAAACTGTTGAGAATATGCGGACAGTCTTAATAGACTATAGAAGAGTTAAAAAACCTCTGAATTGGAAAAACTTAATTGTAGAAATAGGTTTTGGCAGAGGAGATTTTATCTTGGAACTTGCCAAAAAGAATCCTGATAGAAAAATCTTAGGCTTTGAGATATCCGGTATTTCTATTGGCAAACTCATCAAGAGAATAAAAAAGGAGAGTATTTCCAATCTTTACTGTGTTCAGTTAGACGCCTATTGGGGATTTTATCTCCTACTTGAAGAGGAATCCGTTGACAAAATATACATTAACTATCCTGATCCATGGTTTAAAAAAAGACATCATAAAAGAAGACTTACCTGTGCTGAAAATCTATACCTTTTTTCAAAAAAACTTTCAAAGGATGGTGAGATAAACATCAGAACAGACCATCTTCCCTTTGCAGAATATACAATAGAACAAGCTTCAAAGATTAAAGCCTTTAAGATACATTTTAAAAAACTATGTGTGAGTAATCCTTTGACTAAATACGAAGAAAAATGGTTAAGTATGGGTAAGGATCTTCACGAGATAATCCTTATAAAGGAAAAAAACCCAATTCCCTTGACTATAAGGGAACTTAAGGAGGTGAAAATGCTGTTTCCTATCAAAGTTAAAGGTAAGAATCCTGTGCTTCAAAAACTTTTGGGTAAAGAAGTAAAGCTGGAAGAAAGAATTTATCTAAGATTTTTCAAAGTTTACAGAGGATCTTCGGGAGAATTTCTTATAGAAACTCTTATTTCAGAAGAAGGGTTTGTTCAAAGATTCTTTATTACTCTTTACCCTAAGGGGGAAGTGTGGATTGTGGATATATCACCTTTCAGTCAAATATTAAGAACCGAAGGACTCCAAAAAGCAGTAGAGTTTGTTGCTAAGGAAGTCTTTACTTTTCCATAAAATCTTTGAGTTTTTTTTCCAAGGAGTTACGGGATAAATACCTTATTACATATTTCCCTATTATATCCGTTTCTACGTTGACTTTATCTCCCGGCTTTCTGTATTTGAGATTTGTTTTCTCAAAGGTATGGGGAATTATATTTATATAAATTCTGTTTTCTATAACACGATTTACTGTCAAGCTTATACCGTCTATAGCTACTGATCCTTTTTCTACAAAATAAATCAAATAGGAGGAAGGGATTTCCAAAACAAGTTCTTTATGAATACTTCCTCTTATAGATATTACGGAACTCGTAAAATCCACGTGTCCAAGGAGAAAATGTCCTCCCATAGTTGAGTTGGCTCTTAATGCCCTTTCCAAATTCACCGGATCTCCTCTTTTGAGTAAGCATAGATTTGTCTTCTCAAAGGTTTCAGGAGAAACTTCAAATAGAAGGGAATTACCGCGTGTTTCTACCACTGTAAGACAAGCTCCGTTAACTGCTATACTGTCTCCAACACTAACTTCCTTTAAAGAAGTTTTTACTTCAATGAAACCACCTAAGGAGGTTCTTTTAACACTAAGAACTTTGCCTATTTCTTCTATCAAGCCCGTAAACATTAGATAAAAACCTCCTCAGCTTTGAAAACTGGTCCTTCATAGCACACTCTTGCGTATCCTTTTACAGTCTTCACTACACAACCTAAGCAAACCCCCCACCCGCAAGCCATACGACTTTCCAAAGACAGATAGAGTTTGAATTTTTTCCCTTCTTCCTTAATAGCTTTTAACATCGCTTTCGGTCCGCAGGCGTGAACTGTCCAAGAGTTGTCAAACCCTAACAAGGCTTCTGTTACTTTTCCTTTTCTCCCTTCTGTTCCGTCTTCAGTGTAGATAATATAAGGTATATTCTCTTCTTCTAACCAGCTTTTCATTCCCAAATCTTTTGCAGACTTTGCACCGTAGATAAGCATGACTTCTTTACCTTCTTTCATCGCTCTTTTAGCGTGCAGTGTTAAACCCGCAAGTCCTACTCCACCTCCTATAAACAGGTGTTTTTCTCCTTCAAAGGTAAACAATCCCTTACCAAGCGGTCCAAAAACCCTTAAACTCTGTCCTTTTTTCATGTTAGCCATCAGATACGTTCCCCTTCCTACTGTTTCGTAGAAGATTGTTATGTTTTCTTTGCGCACATCTGCCACTGCGAAAGCTCTTCTTCCCATAGGATCGTATGTGGGAGAAACTTCCAACATTACAAACTGTCCTCCTTTAACACAACAGGCAATATGAGGAGCGTATAGTTCCATTTTCCACAAACGAACAGAGATAGGTTTGTTTTCTACTATCATGACTTTTCTATCTTGCATAGCTGTTATATTTTATACATATAATTGCGCGGGCGTAGTTCAGTGGTAGAACGCCTGCTTCCCAAGCAGGAGGTCGCGGGTTCAAATCCCGTCGCCCGCTTTTGAAGTTAAGATGAAATTGCTCGTATCCGGAGGAGGAACAGGAGGACACTTTTTCCCTGCTTTTGAAATTCTAAAAAAAGCTCATGAACTTGAAATAGAAACTCTTTACGTTGGAACACTTCGCGGAATTGAAAGTGAATACAAGAAAGAAATTCCGGGAGATGCTGTTTTTTTAGAAACCTATCCCTTTAGAAATACTTCCCTTAAGAAAAAAATAAAATCAACCACTAACTTGATAAAGGCAGTTTATTTCTTAAATTCAGAGATTAAAGAAGACTTTCTCACAATCATCTTCGGAGGCTACTCCAGTCTGCCAGCCGGTATATTAACTCTCTTGCACAGGAAAAGTTTGTTTATTCATGAACAGAACTCTGTCCCAAGTTTAACCAATAAAACTCTCTCGGTTTTTGCCCGCAAGGTATTTATTTCCTTTGAATACACAAGAAACTATATAAAAGGATCTCATGTTATAAAAACAGGAACACCCGTTAGAGAAGAAATACTTAGATCAAGAAAAGAAAAGAAAGAGGCAAGAAAACTGCTTCACCTTGACACGGAAGGAACTCTTATCCTATTCATGGGAGGAAGCCAGGGAGCGGGATTTATCAACAACTTAGCTTTGGACTTTGTCCGAAAAACAAATATCCGAACACTTTTAATTACAGGAAAAAGGGATTTTCCCAGAATAAAGGAAACTGCTCATACTCAAAGAAATTTGAAAATAATTCCATTTAGCAAAAATATGGGGCTTATATACTCAGCAGTAGATATTGCTGTTTGCAGATCGGGTGCTGGAACTATTGGAGAACTTTCCGCTTTTGGAATTCCCGCTTTATTTATTCCCTACCCTTATGCAACGGACGATCACCAATTTTACAACGCTAAGGAAATAGAAGAACTCGGTGGAGCTTTTGTTATCAGGGAGAGTGAAGCCTCCTTAGAGAAAGTTGTTAAGCTTGTAGAACGTATACAGGAAAACATAGAAAGTATGGGAAAAAGCATAAAGAAGTTCTATTCCCCACGTGCTTCAACTGCAATTCTTAAGGAGATCTTTAACAAGAACTCTTAGGGTTTCCAAATCTTTATCGGTATCAAGCACTTTATAGTTTTCTTCCTTAGGAAATTCAAAAATTTCCTTTTGTTTTTTATAAATACTGTAGTTCGCATCGGAAACATCACCTTTTCTTTGCCTTAGTCTTTCAGCGATTATTCTCTCGGGTGCGGTTGTTAAAATAAAAAGAGATTTTTTAAATTTTGATCTAATCATATCCCTTTGCCATTTTCTAAGAAACGTTGCGTCTAAAACAACCTTGCTTCCAGAATGAACGAGTTTTTCCGCTCTTTTAATCATCTCTTGATATACCCTTCTTGTAATTTCTTCCGTATATATACCCTTTCCAAACTGAGCTGTTGCTTCAGTGTAAGGATCAATTCCCACAAGTTCCTTTCTGATAACATCACTTCTAAGCCATACGTATCCTAACTCTTCGCTCAGTATCCGAGCTACAAAGGATTTTCCTGTTCCCGACAGTCCAAATACAACCACAACATCGGGCAAGCAAGACTTCATCGGAAAGGAAACTTAAAAGAGGGAATACCCGCAGAGCTTTTCATCTTTCTTATCATCTTTCTCATCTCTTCGTATCTCTTCAGGATTTTGTTAACCTCCGAAACGCTTGTCCCGCTTCCTTTTGCTATTCTTTTTTTCCTGCTCAGATTTATTATCCGCGGATTACGCCTTTCTTCTGGAGTCATTGAATTTATTATCGCTTCTATTTTTTTAAACTGGCTTTCATCTACTTTTAAATTCCTGATTTGACTTCCTATACCGGGAATCATACTGATAAGTTTATCAAGAGGTCCCATATTGCGGATCATACGTATCATTTCTTTAAGGTCTTCAAGATCAAAGTCCCCTCCCATAACCTTAGTAGACAGGTTTTGTGCTTTATCTTCTGGAATAGCTTCTTGAGCTTTCTCTACTAAGGATTGTATATCTCCTAATCCTAAAATTCTCTGAGCTATTCTGTCTGGATAAAAAGGTTCAATATCTTCTATTTTTTCCCCAACACCTATGAACTTTACGGGAATTCCTAAAACTTCCCTTATGGAAAGAGCTAGTCCTCCGCGTGCATCTCCGTCCATTTTTGTCAGAACAACGCCAGTCAGCTCCAGTAATTCGTGAAAAGCTCTTGCAGTCTCAAGAGCTGTTTGCCCCTGCATAGCGTCCGCCACGTAGAGAATTTCAGCAGGGTTTACCTTTTCTTTTATGAGCTTAAGCTCTTCCATTAAGTCCTCATCTATATGAAGCCTACCTGCGGTATCCATTAAAAGGTAATCAACGTTGTCCGCCGAGGATTTTTCAGTGGCTTTGTAGGCAATTTCCACAGCGAAAGAAACATTTTCAAAGGAAAAGTAACTTACACCTACTTTTTCCGCAAGTCTTTCCAGCTGAAGCATAGCAGCGGGTCTTCTAAGATCGGTGGAAGTTACAGCCACACTGTAACCTTTTTTTCGCAGAAGATTGGCTATTTTAGCTATGGTGGTGGTTTTCCCAGTTCCCTGTAATCCCACAAAGAGAATTGTTCCTTTTTTTAGATCTTCCTTTTGCTTTCCTAAAACCCTTACAAGTTCTTCATAGACAATGGTGATAACTTGCTCCGCGGGTGATAGGTTTGTCTTTACTTCCGAAGACAAAGCTCTTTCCCTTACTCTTTTGAGAAATTGTTTAGTTACTGTATAGTCCACATCAGCTTCAAGGAGAGCCAATCTTATATCCCTTAGAACATCGTTTACCAGTTTATCTGTTAATTTTCTTGCCTTCTTTAATCTATCCAGACTTTTGGTAAACTTCTCCGTTAGAAGTTCCAACATTATGTATAAAAGTATATCAATTTCCTTTTGTGAATTTTCTGTTGTTACATGTTAAAATAAAGCTTTACAAAACAGGGGGGTGCGATATGAAGGGATTTACCAGAAGGGAAATTGTAAAGTTAGCGGGACTGGGAGCGTTAACTGGAGCTTTTCAGTTAAGCTACGGAGCGGTGAAATCTCCGTTGAGAATACTTCCTTCCCCTAAGGGTAAAAGAATTGTTATAGTAGGAGGTGGTTGGGCGGGTGTAACAGCTGCAAAGTATCTCAAAAAAGAAGAACCTTCCTTAGAAGTTATCTTGATTGAAAAAAGAAGTATATTTATGTCATGTCCTATAAGTAATTTATGGCTTGCAGATCTTGTGCAGATGGATTTTCTTATGCACGATTTTCACACCCCTGCAGCGAAATACGGTTATACTTTTCTAAACGCAACAGTGACAGATATAGACAGGGACAGAAGAAGAGTTTATACGGATAAAGGTTACATTGAATACGACTACTTAATCCTTGCTCCCGGTATAGACTACAACTACGAAGCTTGGTTTGGGAACGATGAGAAAATGAAAAATCTATGTTCCGTAAAGTTTCCTTCCGCCTTTATTCCGGGTGCGGAACATGTGGCTCTTAAAAGGAAAATAGAAAACTTTGAAGAAGGGACTTTTGTCCTTATTGTTCCGCCTCCTCCTCACAGATGTCCACCAGCTCCTTATGAAAGAGCAGCTATGATAGCACATGTTTTCAAGAGAAACGAAGTTGAAGGAAAACTTATAATTCTTGATCCAAAAGACGGCATAAGTCCCAAGGGTCCGGGTTTTATGTCCGCTTATGAGGAACTTTACTCTGGAATTGTGGAATATATTCCTAAAGCAAAGATAAAAGAAGTAGATCCTGTTAATAGAGTAATAAAAACAACAGCAGGTGATTTTAAATTTGACGATGCTAATCTTAACCCTCCTCATAGAGCTGGAGATATAGCTAAAAAAGCGGGTTTAGTAAATCCAAAAACAGGCTGGTGTGATGTAGATCCTCTCACTCTTCAATCTAAGGAAGATCCGAGAGTTTTTATTGCAGGTGATGCTTCTTCAGTAAAAGGCTTTCCTAAAAGTGGTGACATGGCTCACAATCATACTCAAAATATGGTAGTAAAAGCAATAGTAGCTTTGATCAGGGGTAAAGATCCAAGGGAAGCGGTAAAAGCACCTACTAACACCTGTTATTCAATGGTAAACGGAAGTCCAAAAGAAGCAATAGTTATAAACGTGTTATACGCTTTGGATAAGAAAAAAGGCTTGCCTACTAAGAGAAAAGTCAACGTTGAAAATGACAGATCTCCAAACTTGGCACGTGCTACTTTGGAATGGGCGCGTGCTCTTTACAGAGATATGTTCAACTAAGCGGGGTGCATACATGCACAGGAGGAGTTTTCTAAAGTTATGCACTTCCGTTGCCGCCGCTTCCCTTGCTTTTTCTCCCTCTTTTTTAAAAGCAAAAAATATAAGCTTTAAACCCTATAAAAAGGCTTTACTTTTGGAAAAGGACGGTTCGCCTCTTAAAGCGGAAAGTGTTGATCCTTCTAAGGAGTATATATTTTTTTATCCCTACAGAGCAACACCTTGTATTCTCTTAAACCTTGGGAATAAATTAGATCCAGTAGAAGTAAAGCTTTCTGATGGTTCTACATACAATTGGATAGGAGGTGTAGGTCCTAAGGGTAGTATAGTTGCGTATTCTGCTATCTGTCCTCACCAGCTAAGCTATCCCACACCGGAAACTTCTTTTATAAATTTTTATCCAAAAGGAGAGGTCTCCAAAATAATTAAAAGAGATAGGGTTATCCAGTGTTGCGCCCACCTCTCGGTCTTTGATCCTTCTCACGGCGGGAAAGTTGTGGAGGGTCCCTCCCCTTTCCCGCTTACCACAATTGTATTAAAATATGAGAACAGCAAGATTTACGCAATAGGAACTTTGGGAAAAGAACTATTTGAGGAATTCTTTGATGCATTCAAACCAGATTTAAGAAAGCTCTACAAGTCTTCAAAAAGAGCAAAAAAACTCATGGACATCTGTAAGGTTGTAGAACTTGAGGAATACACAAAGGAAATTATCAAATGTTAAGAAAGGGTCAGAAGAGATTCTTCACTTCCTAAGATAAGAAGAACATCTCCTTTCAATATTTTTTCCTCTGCTGAAGGATTTACTATAACCTTATTCCCTCTTTTTATGGCTAAAACATTAATTCCGTATCTCCTTCTAAGATCAGCTTCCTTTAAAGTTCTGTTTATGAGATTAATAGGAGCTTTTATTTCAAATATGCTATGACCAGGAGCAAAGGGTATTTCCTCTAAAACACCTGTTACTAATAGGGATCTTGCCAACCTTGTAGCTATTTCTTTTTCTGGATATACTACCCTTGCAACTCCTAATCTTTTTAACACCTCTCCGTGAAGGGGACTAACCGCTTTTGCAATCACCTCTTTGATTCCTCTACCGATAAGAAGCATAGTTACAAGAATACTGGCTTCAATATTCTCTCCTATACTTATCACTACAGTATCCGCCGAAAGTATCCCCGCTTCTTCTAAGGACTGTTCTTCAAGAGCATCAGCTAAATAGGCGTGAGTAACTAAGTCACTTATTTTTCTGATTTTATCTTCATCTTTATCTATTGCTATAACCTCAGCTCCAGCTTCCGCAAGTGTTTTGGCAACGTAAAAACCGAACTTTCCAAGCCCTATAACACCGAATACTTTTTTCATAGTAAAATTCTCTCTTCTGGGTATCTTATAGAAGTTTTCTTTTTTCTGCCCATTAAGGCTACAGCAAAGCTTAGAATTCCTACTCTACCAGCTATCATACTAAGCACTATCAACAACTTACCTTCCGAACTCAAAAGAGCGGAAAAACTTAAAGTTTTCTCAGAACCAGTAGAAAGCCCAACAGTGGAGAAAGCGGATATTACTTCAAAAAGTGTTTTCAGAAAATCCTTTTCTTCCAACCTGTCAAGTAAAAGATTAACTATAGAGACAAAGGCAACAGATAAGGAAAGAATTACCATGGCTTTGTATATTTGATCGTTGCTTATTCTTCTTCTAAATATTTGAGCTTCCGAACCTCTTATATAAGAGTAAACTGCAATTACTATAACAGCAAAAGTAGTGGTTTTTATTCCCCCTCCTGTTCCGCCCGGAGAAGCTCCTATGAACATTAGAATCATCAACAGGAAAAGTGAAGATTCTGAAAGAGTTCCCACATCTACAGGACTGAAACCTGCTGTTCTTGAATACACACTTAGAAAAAAGCAGTTAAAAATTTCCGCCTTTGGCTCTGTCATACAAAGTGATAAAACTCCCAATACTGTTAAAGACAGACTTGTAAATAGGACTATTTTTGTATGAAGTGAAAGTTTCCTTACCCTGTGTCTGAAATACAGAAAAAGTTCATTTATAACTACAAAACCCAAACCACCTAAAATAACTAGGGAAGCCATTATAATGTTTGCCATAACTCCAAAATTATCTTCAAATAAAGTAAAACCTGCATTATTGAAAGCGGAGATTGAATGAAATACACCAAACAAAATGGCTTTTTCTAAGGGGAAATCTTCTATAAAAACTATAGTAAGTAAAACAGAACCTATAAGCTCTGAAACAAAAGCAAAAACTACTACTTTTTTTAAAAAAGACATTAAACTGTGCAAATTAGGGTAATTTAACGATTCTGATAAAACTAACTGTTCTCGCAAGTTAATCCTTTTTCCCATTGCAAGAAGAAAGAAAGAAGCAAGTGTCATATAACCTAAACCGCCTATTTGAATAAGTATTAGAATAAAAATCTTACCGCCCAAATTAAAATCACTGCTTGTTTCAATAACGGTAAGCCCCGTTACTGTTACAGCAGATGTAACGGTAAAAAGAGCATCTGTAAAAGATACTTCCCTATAAGTTAAAGGCAGACTTAAAAGTAAAAAAGTGCCGACTGTAATTGTTACTAAATAGGACAAAAGGATAACTTGTGGAGGTTTTAAAAACTTCACCAACTATCTATTTTATAATTATTTTTGTTATGCCGTTAAAAGTCGGACAGAAAGCACCTGATTTCAAATTGAAAGATACCAAGGGAAATATGTGGAAATTTCCTCTCACTACTAATACATGCCTGCTTGTTTTTTATAAGGTCTCTTGTCCCACCTGCCAGCTTACGTTACCCTTTGTAGAAAAGCTTTACAAAGCTTACGGTTCTAAAATAACCTTCTTAGGTATAGCTCAAGATACTGAATCCGAAGTTAAGGATTTCCTTCTCAAATACAAGCTAAGTTTTCCACAGTTGATTGATGCTCCCGCATACAGCGTTTCTTTAACTTACGATATAAAGGTTGTCCCTACCCTTTACTTGATAAATGCTGAAGGGGAAATTATCAGCGTGGAAGAGAGTTTTGTAAAGAGCTTTATGGAGTTTTTAAATGAAAAATTGGCTCATTTGTGTGCAATAGAACCTATTTCCCTGTTTGAAGGGATTTCTGTTCCTTCCTTTAAACCGGGTTGAGGATCAAAGAGTAGGCGTTAGGTTAACGCCTCAGGCAACAAATCCAAGATCAAGTTTCTTACCGTATCTGTGTAGTAAAAGGGTTTTAAGATCTTTAAATTTTTCAAGGGTAGGATCCATTTCCAAAAGCTTCAGAGCATCTTCCCTTGCACTCAGAAGTATAGATCTATCAGAAGAACGGGCAAGATTGGCAACGTTGAATCCGAAATAACCTGACTGTGAAATTCCTATGAGTTCACCCGGACCTCTGAGTTTCATATCCATCTCTGCAATCTCAAAACCATTATCAGTTTTAACGAGAATTCTTAAGCGCCTTAGAGCTTCTGAGTTTTTTTTCAATTCGTCAGGAATAACAAGATAACAACCAGAGGGTTTATCAGATCTTCCAACTCTTCCTCTGAGTTGATGAAGTTGAGAAAGTCCAAATCTGTGCGCAGATTCTATTATCATTAAAGTCGCTTGAGGAACGTCTATACCTACTTCTATCACGGTTGTGGATACCAAAACGTTAACTTCCCGGCGAAACCGTTCTATAATTTCTTCCTTTTCTCTATCACTCATGCGCCCGTGCAGTAAAAGAACTTCTTCTTGGAGATCTCTTTTCCATTTTTCGTATTCTTCTACCGCCGATTTTAGATCCAACGCCTCTGATTCTTCAATAAGGGGATAAACTATGAAGATTTTGTTTCCCAATGCAGATTCCTTCTTAATCAGCTCTATGAGCCTTCTTCTCTCGCTTTCATAAACAATAACAGTTCTTACACTCTTTCTACCGGGTGGCATTTCATCTATTATTGATATATCAAGATCTCCGTAGAGAGACAAAGCTAAGGTTCTGGGTATAGGGGTCGCGCTCATAATAAGACAGTGAGGGTGTAAACCTTTTCCTTTTTCAAGTAAAAGTTTGCGTTGCATTACACCAAAGCGATGCTGTTCGTCTATTATAACAAGACCGAGTTTTTTAAATTCTACTTTTTCTTGGATAAGAGCATGAGTTCCTACAACAATGCTTATACAGCCTTCCTTTATGAGTTTATAAGCACTTCTCTTACGAGCGGGAGTGAGACTACCCGTAAGTAAGCCAACTGCAATACCCTCCTTTCCGAAAAATTCTTTGAACTTCTCGTAATGCTGGTGTGCAAGAACTTCTGTAGGAACCATAAATGCTACCTGATAACCTGCTTTGACAGCGGCAAGGGCTGCTCCCATTGCCACTGCGGTTTTTCCACTTCCGACATCTCCCTGAAGAAGTCTGTTCATAGGAGATGATTTCTCCATATCAGAAAGAATTTCCTTTAAAACACGCTTTTGAGCAAAGGTAAGACTAAATCCGAGAATTTTTTCAAGATAGGAAGTAAGCTTAAAGTTAACTTCTATTCTTGGTGCTTGTTCTCTTTTAGTTTCCGATCTCTTGATTAACAGTGCCAGTTGAAAAAGAAATAGATCTTCGTATATAACTCTTCTGTGATACGTATCTTTGAAGCTGTTCAATTCAGCAACACTAATGCCAACAGGTATGTGAAGCTGCTTTACCGTTTCCGAAGGGTGCGGGAATGAATACTTCTTAACTATGCCTTCAGGTAGATATTCTGGCAGATAAGATACGGCTTTAGTCACTATTTTCTCAATAGCTTTCCTTATTCTTTTTTGTCTTGTAGTAGAAGAAATTTTAGTAATTTCTCCTTTTACACGGTTGTAATAGATCGGAAATATTCTACCGCACTCATCAGAGTTTAAAATTTTCGGATGAACCATGTATCTCTGACCTTTAAAGCTTTTTATTTTACCCATTACCAGAATTTCCTTACCTTTTCTATAAAGAAAAGGAATAAAATCAACTTTTTTATAGCGAAATTTAAGTCTTAAATCTTCCTGTCCATCTGTGCATATAACTTCAGCACTATAAGAACCTTCCGTAATCCTTTTTGAATCTTTGACTCTTAAACGTAAGACTACCTTTTCCCCTGACTTTGCAAGCTTTAGATTTTCTGTAACCCTTCTGTCTTCGTATTTAAGAGGAAAGTAAAAAAGGGCATCAAGTAAGCAGGATATGCCAAGTTTCTTTAAAATATCAACTTCTTTTTTTTCTAAGAATTTCAAGTTATCAATAAGAATTAAAAAATCCTGTATAGATCTGGATTTTATTTTTCCGCTTTCTTTTTTTCTTAAAGATAGATATTCCGAAATAAACTTATTTACTTCACTCAAAATAATTTTTTTCTTTTCAAGAGACATTTTATCAAACTGTTGGAGATTTGTAAGAAGATAGGAAGGAGCTATATCCCTAAGCTGGTTGTAGAGAAACAAACCTATTCCTAATCCTCTTCTGAGCTTAAGACAGTCATCTTCAAAAAGACTTTTAATAAATTCCTGTAGCTTTTCCGTATCCATTGCTCTTTAAAAGTCAAATTTTTTAATAACCCTTAATTTTATCTCCGATGAGTTATCTGAAAATATCCTACCGTAAAAAGAGAAACTTGAAGGCAGGTTTACGCTTCCTCCGTAGTAAGTTGCTCTTGGATCACCCAAGGTGCTTTGCTGATACTCTATGGAAAATATCTTAGATATTCTTTTTTTTATGTTAAGATTAATACCCAACTCCCCGCGAGAACTCGTTTGAGTAGAGAGGGACATTTCAACGCCTAAAAGATCAGCCAGCCCACTCCTTGCTTTTCCTATGTAACCTAATTGTTTAAGAAGAGTTTGAGCTACGGGTATAATCCCCTCCGCTGTGCTTCCTATTATTAGTCTTGTAAGTATTTCCTGTGTGCTTATGGGAGGTTCTGACCATACGAAAAGCTTAGGGTTTTCAAGATTTCCTTTTAATTCTATGAATATACTCAAATCCTTTTCGGGATTTACCATTGATATATCTATTAGTTTTTCTTCTAAGCCTGCTTCTCTGATTACAGTAAACGTTCCTCCTTTGAGAATAAATCTCCTACCAAAGTAGTTAAGTTCTCCCGAAATCAGCTCCACGTTTATACTGTAATCAGGGCTTTTATAGGGACCTTCTATCCAACCACGCACATGAGCGTATAGATATCCTTCAGGAAGCCTAATCCTTATAGGTTTTGGAGAATCAAACCTTACATCAAGCTCAAGTTCCATTTTAGTTTCTTTTCTTCCTTTCCCTTGTTTTCTTTCAAAGAAGATTTTCGTTATATCTAACTCCCCTTCCAAGAGAGCATCTGTTTTAACTTTAATCTTTTTGTAATCTGTTGCGGAAATCCAACTTTCCGAAGTTAGCTTTATATAAGCTGTGAGATTTTTGTCTCTGTAGAAAAGGGGTAAATCTCTTGAAATTGCGTAAATATACCAATCTCTAAGATTAAGAGATCCCATATTCATACTAAGTCCTGCATTCTCATGCCAAAGAGTAATAAAAGCTGCTAAATTTTTGTTAATCATTTTAAAATTCAAAAAAGCTTCCACAGGCAGAGACAAGTATCGGGAAAAAGCTACAACCCTATTTTTATTACTGAGCTGGAACTTGAATAGTCCACTCCGATAGGAAACCGTATAGTTCAAAGCTCCCTGAGCTTTCCCGCCAAGGGGAGTTGCGGTGAAGAAGGAGAGATTTTCAAGATCTATAAATCCCTTTGAATAAAGAGAAAAGCCTTTCTTAGGTTCGGAAAGGAGATTTACGCTTCCTTTTACCGCACCCTCAACGGATAAAGAAAGTTTGAACATTTTCTTTTCAAGAGAGAACTTACCTTCCTTTTGTTTTAGGATAATCGCTTCACGCTCCATTAGGTAAACTCTCAGAGGTTCAAAGTTTACAGTTCCTCTTTTGAAATCCCCTTTGAGTTCCATACCCGCAAAAGCAACTTTCACTGTTCCGTATTGCCAGTTAGTGGGATTCACTTTTAATCTATATCTCCCATTTCTGTATTCAGCTAAACCTTTAATACTGAACACCTCACTAAAAGTCTTAGCTGAAGCTTTAAAAAGTAAAGATCCTCTTGTTTTGTCTCCTTCAAAAGAATACAAAAGGGTGAAAGGTTCTTTCTTAAAGACACCTTTTGTTTCCATTTTTATCTTCTGAAGATGAAAAACTGCAGTTCCTTTTAAAATGTTATCAAGCCAGTAATCGCCTTTGAATATCCCTTCTTTTATATTACCCTTCAGAGCGCCTTTTTGAAAAGGATATCCGTAGAAAACACCTCCTTTCAGGATAACCGCCGTAGTTCCTTTAAGTTCTTCCCTTTGACTTAAATCCGCCTTCAAAGAAGCTCGGATAGAAATCTTTTTCTCTTTAAGAGAAACATCTTCTATGTTAACTGTTACATTTGTTTTGTCTCTAAGCTTTTCTACTTTAAGAAATCCTTCACTTATTTCTAAGTAAAAGTCTTTTATTTTCCTTTTGACTTTTCGGATTTTAAGCTCTGAAAAAAGATTTTTTCTTAAAGATCCCTTTACAAAACCTGAAAATCCGTCCCCTTTAAGAATTAGGTTAAGCTTATCTCCGCGCAGGCTTACTTTGTAGTTCATATCTCCTATGTAAATATCCCTAAGGAAAACATCTCTTATCTCACCGCTTCCGGATAAGCTTAGTGTTCTCCTATAAAAGAGATCTCCCTTATATGAAAGGAAAAGGGAAATACCTCTGTCTATTAAAATAAAATCTTCAGTCAAAAACTTAGCTTTAAAAGATTTTTCTCTCACATAGCCGGATAATTGAGTGTAGAAAGGTTGAGCCACAAGAAGATCAACTTTGCCTGAGGCTGTTGCGTAATTATAAGAGAGAACAATTTGTGTTTTTCCTGTATTGATAAGTGAAGAGTTTATCCCCTCGGTTTCTGCAAACAAGTATAATTGCTTGTTGTCAAAGTTTAAAGTCACTTCTGCTCTTAGCCAAGAAAATGCCGGTTGTTCTAATCCTAGTATTTTATTGTCAAGAAGTAATTCATCTATCCACAGCTTAAGCTTTTTTTTTGGCAATAAGCTTAGTTTATAATTGCTTTTTAAAGTCTCACCTTCTAAATAGCCTTCTAAGAGTAAAGCCTTTCCGAATTCAAAGTTGAGTTTTCCTTTAAGAAGGAGCGGACCGAATTCCTTTCTGCTTTTTAGAATTGCCTTCTCTGTAAAAGCTTCAAGATCTGCGGTAAATTTTTTATAGGTAAGAATTCCCTTGCCTTTAATTTCTACAGGATAAATCTTTATCTGATTCGTTTCAACTGTTTTTACTTTTCCTTTTATCAAAAACATTCCCTTCAGATTTCCTTCCTTTAATGCTCCTTTGATTGAAAATTCAAAGAGTTCAGAACTTGCTATAAGATCCCTGATTTCCACACTTTTTTCTTTCAGTCTTATATCCTTTACGTGAACCGTAAGATCTTCACCTTTGCTATGAACGAGTAATTTTCCTTTCAACTTTCCTTCTATAAGCTGGGTATTTTCAAAAATAAGAAGAAGATCTTTATCGCTTTGAGCAAAAAGAAAAAAATCTACTTTTATATTTGCACTTTTCAAGAAAGATGGAAAAGATGGAATAGTTGCTTGGGAGATATTCCTTTTACTTTCTGAAGAAGAGCCTTTTATCAAAAGATAGCCTTCTTTCAAATACACTTTTAAAGTCTTTTCTAATCTTAGATGAATATTTCTTAAATTCAAAAAAAACCCTCCTTTATAAGAAGGAAGAGATATAAGGATTTCTTTTACTTTTAAACCTACGGGATTAAGATTGAAAGATAATCCCTCAATGTGATATACAACTCCTTTATGGGTTAATAAAGGCTTAACGAATAAAAAGTAAAAAGATATAAGCAAAATAATAAATAAAGCTACATGACGCATAAACTCAATCTATACCGTGCATCTTGAGATTCTCCTTTATCCTGTGTAAAAGTTCCGCAGGATTCTTTACAGGAAAGTCTATTTCCTCTATGACCTCTTCTGCCCTTCTACCTTTTATCATTAAACCGGAAAGTCTGCCTTTTAAAGCTTCAGATGAGTTAATGGGAAAGTGAATACCCTTTATGCGCTTGAGAATCATATAAGCCCATGGAATATCCAAAGCCATAGCTGTTTGTGTGCAATACTCCAGAAATACTCTAGCTTCCTCATGTCCTTCTTTTACTAATTTGTAAGCGAGTTTTGCTATCCCGCCTGCGGTATGGACACGAAGTTCCTTTTTCTCCTCCTGCGTAAGTTCGTCTATATGTTCTATCTTATAAAGAGCAAGTTCCGGATCAGCTCTTAGTATATTTCTAACCGTTTGACGGGTAAGTCCTACGATCTCCGCTATTTCTTCCTCTGTTTTAAGATATTCTTCTCTAAGAACCACCGCAAAGGAAGCTCTTGCTAAGGAAGGTAACCAAGTAAGAGTTCTAAACTCCGCGAGTTTTTGAAATCCTCCAAGCAGATCAATGGCTTTAAGGAATACTCTGACAACAAGAGGTTCAGCATCAACTTCCATAGGTTTAAGTTCTACTACCATTTTTCCCTCCAGAACCCGGCTGCTGATACTTAGCCGGGTGCCGGGCTATTTATACCGCGCCCCTTTGGGTGTCCACGAACCCGGCAGGCGCCATTTGGACACCCAGAAAAGCGCTTCCAACTTTACGGAATCCAAATCGGGGTGCCGGGACTTGAACCCGGGACCTCAGGCCCCCCATGCCTGCGCGCTGCCACCTGCGCTACACCCCGTTATTATTAATTATAATTTTCTTAGCTTGAGTTCTACCTGTTCCAGAAGTTTCTTACTTGGTTTGAAAACTATAACTCTGCGATCCGGAACAGGCACTTCCTCCCCGGTGCGGGGATTCCTTCCTCTTTTTCCTTTTCTCTCCTTTACAAGAAAGGTTCCAAAGCCGGAAATCTGAACTTTCTCTCCTTTGCGCAGTGTTTCCTCTATTATTTGGAACACCTCAGACACTATTTCGTAAATTTCTTTTTTTGTTATACTGAACTCTTCTTCGCATTTGTTGTAAATAAAATTAGCAATATCCCTTTTAGTCATTTTGTAGCCTCTTAAAACTTAGATCTTCCACTTCTTTTTGAGAATATCTCCCAACTTAAATCCTGCAGATTGGGAATCCTGAACAGTTTCCTTTTCTTCTGTTTTTCCTTCTTCAGCAGCCTGTAAGGCTTTTATAGAGAAAGTAACTTTTCCTTCCTTAGGATTCAGATCTATTATTTTAACCTTATATTCTTTTCCAACTTCTATTTTCACATCTCGTGGCACTTCTGAAAAAGGTAGCAATCCTTCCACTCCTTCAGGCAATTCCATGAAAGCTCCGAAGGGCATAACTTCTTTTGCTTTCAAGCTAAGAACATCTCCTACGTTGTAGTTTTCCTCCACTAACTCCCACGGATTACGCGTTAATTGTTTTATCCCAAGCTTTATGTATCTTCCCTCAAGTCCTAAAACCACGAACTCCCGCTCCTCTCCTTCTTTTAAAAATTCCTCAATTCTCTTGGGTTTAGTCCAAGAAAGATCACTTCGGTGTATTATTCCCTTAAGAGCCTTATTGCCTATATCTATAAAAGCCTTACTACCTTCTATCTTATCTACCCTACCTTTAAGTTTTGTTCCCTGGGGATTTTTACGTAAGAACTCTTCCCATGGCTTGGGTTGTGCTTGTTTTATACTGAGGATTATTCTCTTCCGTTTAGGATCTATTTTTAAAATTTTAGCTTTTACAAATTCTCCCTTCTTAGGTTCACTGCCGTTCCAACTGATCTCCTCAACAGGAACAAACCCCTCCAATCCTTCCTCTATATCAAGGACTATTCCTCTCTGAGTTGTTTGAGAAACTTTACCCTCAATAACATCTCCTGTTTTGTGTTCCTTTGTAAAACGATGCCAAGGGTTTTCTTTCATCTCCCTGAGAGATACAATGAGAAAATCCTTCCCCTTGCTTTTCTTCTTCACCTTCACCTTTATAAACTCATCTACTTCAGCGTAGTTAAAAGGATTTCTATCTCTACCCCATGAAAGCTCTTCCTTGGGAAGGAAAGCTCTTAGAACACCTTCTATAAGAAGAGTAATTCCCTTCGCGGGATCTATCTTCACAACTCTACCTTCTACAACATCTCCCTTTTTCAAACTTCTTAAAAGCTCCTGTTTATGGCGTTCTTTTTCCTCTTCTATATACGCTTTATGGGAAACAACAATTCTGGCTTTGCTTCTGTGAAAAGTTATTTCCAAGATCTTAACTCTAATAGGTTTTCCAGAAGTCAGTTTTTTACCCGCTTCGCTGGAAGGTAAAAAGGCTTTGATACCTTCTATGTTTATAAGAAATCCTCCACGTGTCTTCTTTTCTACTATACCTATCACTTCCTTACCTTCCGTGTAGAACTTTTTCAACTTTTCCAGCTCTTTACGCTGGGCTATGATCTTATAAGAGAGCAAAGGATGTTCAAGTCGTGTGGGAACCTTTAGCACCACAGCTTGTATTTCTTCACCCTCACGAGGATTAGGTATTTCTCCTTTCGGAATTATACCTTCTACTTTATACCCTATGTCCACGTATACGTATCTGTCGTTTACCTTTATTATTTTACCAGTTACCACCTTTCCCTTTTTAAAGGTTTCCTCTTGAGGGAGGGCTTCTTTTAGGAGTTTTTCAAATTCGTCCATTAGATCCTCCACGGGAAAATACATTATATCAAAAAGTGTAACTGGATTATATTATTAACCCTAAGGGAGTGAAAAGATGGAATTTTTTTTCTTTCTTGATGTTTATGCAGATAGGCAACTGATAGACTATTACATACTGTCTTTTAAGTTGGGAAATTTAAAAACAGTGGAACTCAAAGAGTGGTCCGGAAAGAGTTATATAGTTAGCATTAAAAACTGGGAGCGTTTTAAAAAATCTACTTATGACATAATACTTTACGAACTGGGAGATGAAATAGAGCGCTTTGGGGATATAGAAACGGCTTTTAGAGAAGGGTATAAAATAGCTTACAAAGAAGCAGCAAGAAGAGGAGCTAAGAAAATTCTACCCGCCATAGGCTATGGCAACCCTCCACCTGAAGTGGTAGAACGTTTCTTTCCTGTAAAACCGGCTTTTGATAAGTTTCCAGAAGACATAGAAAAATTCTTAGAGGATATAGTAAAAAACACTCCTGATCAAATGAGTCGCAGAGGTATAGAAGATGATGAAATCCCTTTCTGAACTGTTAGAGGACTTGACACCTAAGAAAATAGTAGAAGAATTGGACAAGTATATAGTAGGTCAAGAGGAAGCAAAGAAAGCTGTTGCAACCGCTCTGAGAAATCGTTGGAGAAGACAGAAGCTTCCAGAGTATATAAGAGATGAGGTAGCTCCCAAAAACATACTTCTTATAGGACCCACTGGCGTGGGTAAGACAGAAATAGCTCGCAGACTTGCGGGACTTATAAAAGCCCCTTTTGTAAAGGTTGAAGCCACAAAATACACTGAAGTGGGTTATGTGGGAAGAGATGTGGAATCAATGGTGCGTGAGCTGGCAGAAGTTTCTTATCAAATGGTAAAAAGGGAAAAGATGGAGGAGGTAAAAGAAAAGGCAAGGAAGCTTGCGGAAGAGAGAATTCTTGATTATCTTGTCCCTCAACAGTTTACCAGTTTCGGTGTCAGGGAAACTTACGATGCGAGCAAGCGGGAAAGCTTAAGAGAAAAACTCAGAAAAGGGGAACTTGATGAAAGACTTGTTGAAATAGATGTTCAGGAAAAGGTAGTTCCCATGATAGGCATAGCGGGTCCTCCAGGTTTGGAAGAGCTTGAAAATCAGATCAGAGAAATGTTTTCTAATATAATGCCTTCCAAAAAGAGAAGAAAGCTCAAAGTAAAAGAAGCGCTTAATCTTCTAGAACAAGAAGAAGCGGAAAAGCTAATAGATGCAGAAGAAGTTTCAAGAGAAGCACTTTTCAGAGCAGAAAACTTTGGAATAATATTCATAGATGAAATAGATAAAATAGCTGTAAAAACACCGGGTGCAGGACCTGGTGTGTCCCGAGAAGGAGTTCAAAGGGATCTACTTCCTATACTGGAAGGGACAACAGTTAATACCAAATACGGATCTCTTAAGACTACTCATATACTTTTCATAGGTGCTGGTGCTTTTCATATGTCTAAACCTTCGGATCTTATACCTGAACTTCAGGGAAGATTCCCCATACGTGTTGAACTCAAACCCCTTACTAAGAAAGACTTTATCAGAATTCTTACAGAACCTGAAAATGCCCTGACAAAACAGTATAAGGAACTTCTTAAAACAGAAGGGGTTGAAGTAGAATTTACAGAAGATGCGGTAGAAGAAATAGCCGCTATCTCTGAGGATATAAACAACAGAACGGAAAACATAGGAGCCAGAAGACTACATACTGTTATGGAAAAACTTCTTGAAGATATATCTTTCAACGCCCCCGAACTTAGTGATCAGCACATAATAATAGACAGCAAGTTTGTAAAAGCTAAGCTCAAAGGGATTGTAGAAGATGAGGAATTAAGCAGATATATCCTTTAAAAACTCACTGAGCCACCATTTAACGTCCATTTCTTCTACTATTTGTCGGAGAGCCTTTAACCTTTCCTTCTTCTCCGAAGGTTTCATCTTAAGAGCCATGTATATAGCTTCCGCTATTTCATCTTCATCAAAGGGATTTACAATAAGAGCCTTTTCCCTAAATTGAACACTAACACCAGCAAATTCACTGAGTATTAGAACTCCTTCTTCATTGTCCTTAGATATAACGTATTCTTTTGCTACAAGATTAAGACCGTCTATTATCGGAGTTACAAGGGCAAAGTCTGCTATTCTGTAAAGAGAAGCGAGTCTTTCATCGTTGTAGTTTTTGTAGTAGTAGTAAACAGGCACCCAACCCGGCTCTCCAAATCTTCCTTCTATCATACCCACTATCTCGTCGGTTTTTCTTTTTATATCCATGTAGTCTTCAAGTTTCGTTCTGGTAGGTGCTGCTATCTGTAGAAAAGAAACCTTTCCCCTAAAAGAAGGATACTTTTCAAAAAACCTTTCTATACCTCTGAATTTCTCTTCAAGTCCCTTTGTGTAGTCAAGTCTGTCCACCCCTATACCCACAAACTCAGCACTCAGATTTTTCTTAAGATTTCTTGCATATCTCTTTACCTTGGGATCAGCACAAAATTTTTTCCATCGTTGAACATCTATTCCTATAGGAACAACTCTGATTCTTATCCTTCTACCTTCCCAGTAAACTCTGTCCCCATCAGGAAAAGCACCCAATATCTCCCTGACACATTCTAAAAAGTTGTCCGCATAGTGTTGTGTATGAAATCCTATAACATCTGCTCCTAAAATACCTTCCAACAGTTCTCTTCTTGAAGGGAGGAATCTTAGCATAAAGTAGGGAGGGAAAGGAATATGCCAAAAGAAATAAATAGTATCACTAACTCCCATATCTCTCAGCAATCTGGGGACTAAGGCTAAGTGGTAGTCATTAACTAAAATTTTTGAACCTTTCTGGTATATTTCCATTACTCCGCGGGCAAACTTTCTGTTTACTCTTCGGTATCCTACCCAGTAATTGTGGTTAAAGCGAGTTCGCATAAGAAACATATGGGAAAGGGGCCAAAGAGTCTCATTAGAGTATCCGTAATAATACTCATAAACATCGGTGCTGGTTAAGGGAATTTGCTTTATAAGAAAAGAATCCGTTACCTTAAATTCCAACGGAGTTTTTTGTCCTTTCCTTCCCCAGCAAACCCAAATTCCCCCTTTTTCTCTTAACACAGGTTCCAAAGCCGAAACCAATCCTCCTACGGTTTTTTCAAATTTGGATCTCCCCCGGGAAGCCTCTATTTTATAAGGCTCCCTATTAGACACTACTATTAATTTCATTGTTAATCATTAAATATTAAATTTACTAACACATGTGTCAAGTTTTCAATATAAAATAAGTAAATGATATTGTTTCTTGACTATGATGGAACACTTGTTCCTATTGTAAATTCACCACAAGAAGCAATAATAGATAAAAACAAGAAAAAAATTCTAATATCTTTATCACAGAAACATAAAATAGTTATAATAACTGGAAGGGATATAAAAAGTTTTAGAAAGGTTTTCGGCAAAATTCCTAATTCTATTTTTGTTATAAGCTCTCATGGTTCAAAGATATTTAGAAATGAAACTTTGGTAAAGATTATATCTTATTACAGTATGCCTGATGTTACCTATCTTAAGAAAAAAATAAAAAACATGAAAGGGGTAATCTTGGAAGAAAAGGAAGGTTGTATCGCTCTTCATTACAGGAATTATACAGGAGATGAATATCTGCTTAAAAGAATATTTGAAGAATTTACCAAACTATATCCTCCGCAGAAGGTAATAGAGGGAAAAAAGGTTATTGAAGCTTTTTATATAGATTCCGATAAAGGAAAAGCGGTGGAAAGCTTTCTAAGGTTCGTGGCTTGGGAGGGAAAAGATCCTATCCTTTACATAGGAGATGATAAAACAGACCTTTACGCTATTAAAAAAGTAAAACAGCTCGGCGGTAGAACCTTCTTTGTAGGCGATAAAAAGCCTCCCGAAGCTGATTGCCTGTTCAGGAGTGTAGAGGAAGTTTACAGATTTCTTCTATCCTTTAAGTAACCTATGTATAACAAGAAGATAATCTCTTATATGACGGGTTATAAGGAAACTATGCCTTACTCTTTCGTAGGCATTTATTCCCATTTTCATTCTCTGTTCTGGGTTACCAAGTAGAAGCTTTATTCTAAAAGCAGCTCCTTCTATGCTGTTTATAAGATAACCCGTTACCCCGTGGATTATCTGCCGTCTTATTCCGCCTATGTTGCTTCCTATAACAGGTTTGTATTTCCACATGGCTTCCGAAACCACAAGACCAAAACCTTCCCTTAAAGATTTTTGTATTACAACTGTAGCACTGCGTTGAAGGGCGTTTATTTCAAGGTGACTGTCCGGAGGAAGATTTAGAACAAATATATCAGGATCTTCTCCTTTTGCTTCTATAACATCTCTGTAAACCTCTTCCCCTTCAGGATCATCGCTTGCATAAGATCCCGCCAAGACCAGCTGACAATCGTATCTTCTTTTAACAATCCTGTATGTCTCCATTACACCTATGGGATCTTTTAATCTGTCAAAGCGGGAAACTTGAATAATAATAGGCCTCCTTGGATCTATGCCGTATTTCTCAAGCACGTGACGGATAAAATCCTCTTTAAGTTCTCTGTTTTTATCGTGTAATGGATCTATTGAGGGTGGTATAACAAAGGCGGGAATTTTGACCCCTTCTCTTACAAATTCTGGTATGTGAAATATACTGGCATCGTAGCCGTTTACAAACATCTCTAAGAATTTCCAAGTTTCTTCATCAGGTGTAGATATATCTATATGGCATCTCCATATCCACTTTTGGTTTTTTTTCTTTTTCACTATAAGACCTAACGGTTGCGGATCGTGTATAAACACAACATCATAGGGATCCGTATCTATGACTGAAACGTTTTCATAAGTGTATTTCATATAAGTTATGACATCTTCATGTTCAAGTTTATCACGCCCAGACATGTGAAGAAGATTGTGTATTTTCTTAGTAACTTTAAAAAAGTCAACGTCTCCCTTAATAACTTCCCAGTGGGTTTCTACACCCAGTTCGTTCATTAAAGGAACCATTCTGTAAAGTATCTCCGCAACTCCACCACCTAATTTGGTGGAGTTTACGTGAAGAACCTTGATCCCTTTTAGCTCCTTCGCGACTATTTCCAATTCCCTCAGAGTTCCTTCGTCTATAAATTTAGCGTAATCTTCAAACATTTCAGTTCTCCAAAATATCCAGTATTCTTTCTCTTACTTCATAAAGGCTATAAGCCATAAGATCCAGTTTCTCTATTCTACGAGCTTTTGCTTCCTCCCCTATTTCCAAGAGCCATCGGGAGAAATCGTTAAGCGGTTCTCTGTAAGAAAGACGAGATGTTACCAAGTGGTAAAAAAGAGAATGAGTGCCTACTCTTCTTATACCCATGCTGAACTCTTTTAAATTACTAGCCCTAATACCTGTATCTATTATTTTCCTGACAGCTCTTATAAAGTAAAAGGGTTTACAGATCTTATCAGCACTTTCACTGTTACCGTATAGAATATCAAGCATCTCTTCTCTAACATGATCCAAGCAAGTGCATTCCATAAGATCTATTGCCGAAAACTTTTCCGCAAGAATAGGAAATCCGTTTTCCGCCAGCCAGTAGGCGAAACTGTTGCCATACTCTGTAGGAAGAAAGTGATATTCAAACAGATTTCTATAAAGGTGATAGTAAATGGTGTCGTTATCTACCTCTCTTAAAGCCTTTGAAAAGGAAGCAAGGGTATTTGCTTTAATACCAGTGTATTGAGCTGTCCACAATTCTGACTTGAACACAAATTCACTTGCAGACATATAATAAATGTTAAACCAAAAAGGGAGTAAAGTAATGCTTAAAGAGGGTGACAGGATCCCTGACTTTTGTCTTAGAGGAGTCAATGAAAAAGGAGAGGAAAAGGAATTCTGCACAAGAGATTTAAAGGGAAAAAAGCTTGTAATCTACTTTTATCCTAAGGACAACACTCCCGGTTGCACTACGGAAGCCTGCGACTTTAGAGATAACATGAGTATTCTTACAGAATACGGATATCAAGTAATAGGTATAAGCCCAGACAGTATAAATTCCCATAAGAAGTTCAAAGAAAAGTATCACCTTAACTTTGTTCTTTTGAGTGATCCACAGAAAAAAGTGGCAAAGCTGTTCGGAGCTTACGGAGAAAAAAAACGGTGCGGTAAAATAACCGAAGGAATTATACGTTCTACATTTCTTATAAATGAGAAGGGAAGGGTGGAAAAGGTATGGCACAACGTAAAAGCAAAAGGACATGTTCAGCAAATTCTGAAAAGCTTAAAGATCTTAAAGGACGAATCCGCAAAGTGAGAAAGCGTCTTAAGGAACTTTATCCTGATCCTCATCTTGAATTGGAATTTACAGAACCGTTTCAACTGCTCATAGCAGCTATTCTAGCAGCTCAAGAATCAGATAAGAAGATCAATACTGTAGGTAAAGAGTTTTTTAAAAAATTCGGAACTCCTCAAAAAGTGGTAAACGCTTCCCTTGAAGAGATAGAAAAAGTGCTGAGTTCCGTGAACTTCTACAGAAGAAAAGCACGTCTTATAAAAAGGTGCTGTGAAGTTCTTCTTGAAAAATTCAGAGGAAAAATTCCGACGAGTATTGAAGAAATGGTCAAACTGCCCGGCGTAGGACGGAAAACCGCCAACATGGTTTTAGGAGGAGCTTTTGGCTTACCTGCTCTTATAATGGACAGACATGTTTTAAGAGTATCTCATAGACTTGGACTTACAGCGGAAAAAAATCCCGACAAAGCGGAGAAAGAACTTGAGAAAGTCACAGAACCTCAATGGAGAACAGAAATTTCCCTTCTTTTAATGAATCACGGAAAAAGGATTTGCTTAGCTCGGAATCCTGTATGTGAAAAATGCCCATTGTGTGATTTGTGTCCATCATGCAAAACAGGGATATAATGCTTTCTCATATACGGGGGGACGAAGGTGAAAAGAATAATATTTAAAAACCTTGATATTAATGTTATCAATCTGGAAAACATCTTAGGTGAAATACGTCGCAGGGAGTCAACCGGATTTCTCAGAGTAATTTACTGGGATAAAGAAGATTTTCTTTTGTTTTCCGTTGGAATACCTTTTAAATTGGTTTCTTTAAATACAGAAGGTCATAGGTTAGTTCTCAACCCACAGCGTTTTAAGTTTGAAACCAAAGAAGGAAGTGCTTCTCTTATAGAAACTACCTTAGACGATCTTGTTGCTTTTCAAGAATACAGATACAGTTTAAAAGAAAACGGCTCTCTTATCCTTTTCCCCTTTGGAACTCTTATTCAAGAACCCATCTCCTTAGGATTTCTTGATCTCAGCAGACAGTTCACCCTTGCCCAGAGAAGCCATTTAAGCGGATACATGGCTTTTTTCACCGAAGAAACCCTCACAGGGATTGTAGTCTTTGAAAACGGTAAACCAATAACCATAGTAGGGGGAAACTTATCCTTTGATCACAGTGCAATAGAGTATATAAGCTCTTCCATTATACCTTCTGATACACGTCTTGCTCTTTATGCGGTTGAACCTGAATTTCTTCCCTTTTTTTATTCTCTTAAGCCGGAAAATATAAAAAAAACAGAAACACTCTTTATGACATATCAGGAAGCCGTTGATTACGTAATTTCCAACAAAAGCTCAGCGGTTGTGGTTATTGAAAGCGACGGCATACACCGTTACGATTTCTTTTTCAGAGGACAACTCGTAGAACGAATAGTTAAAGAAAAGGGATTCATAGTAACAGAAGAAGAACTGAAAACAAGATTAGCGCTGAAAGTTGAAAATCTTCCCCATCGGACGGTTACTCTTTATGAAGTTGAAATAGCTGAGAGAGTAAAACCCTTAGATATTCCTTTAGAAAGTATTTTTCACACGATATCTCCACCGGAGGGAGAATTTTCCCCTGAAACAATTGCAAGAATCAAATCCGCTTTTGTGGAAGAAGTAGGTCCTGTCGGAGGAATTTTGTGGGGTAGAATAATGGCAGATTTAGGGTTCAGAGAAAGCACTTTAAACCGCAGGAGAATGAAAATACTGATAGAAAGACTCAGAAAAGAAATACCTGAAGAAGAAGCTTCTCGCAAATTTGTGGAAAAAGTAAGGAGTATTTTACCCGATATAATCTAAGAGAAAGGAGGGGCTAAATGATAGGAAATTTCTTACGGAACGCTTCTCTTGTGGAGAAGTTCTTAATTCCTAACATCTTTGTAATAATAATCTTCTTTATATCTGTTGGGACGTTGAGTTACATTCTTCTCAAGCAACAACTGAAAAAACAGGCAGAAGATATATTGAACAACAGCTATAAGCTTTTTCAAGAGCAGGTGAAAGTCAAAGAAAGAATAGGTCTTGCTATTTCATATCTTATAAGTAAAGATCCCGATGTAAAAAGAGCGTTTTCCCTTAAAAGCAGATCACCTCTTCGTAAATACGTAAAGATAAGATCAGACTTAGAATTACTTACAGATATATACGATCCAAGACTTCAATTCCTAACACCTTTGGCTGTATCCTTCTTTAAGACATGGAATCCTGAAGAATTCGGTATAGATGTTTCTAAGTTTCGCAGAATAATCGTTACAGTAGCGCAAAGGCAAGCACCTCAGAAGGGAATAGAAGTAGGCTTAAAAAGAGTTATAGTTAGCGGAGCTTTTCCAGTAATAGATGGGAAAAAGTATCTGGGAACAGTAGAATTCATGACTCCTTTTGATCCATTAATGGATAAACTTAAGGAACTCACGGGTGTGGAATCAACAGTGCTTATAAAGGGAGCCTCAGGCGGTTATTCCGATTGGGCAAAAGAAGCTGAAAAGGTGGGTGATTATTTAATCTACTATGAAACAAATCCCATTCTAAGAAATATTATGCTCAAAGCTTTAGAAAAACCCGGTTCTGTTTTTATAGAGCAGAACTTTGCGGTAGTAGCAAAACCCGTATTTGATTTTTCCCGTAAAAATATAGGTCTTCTTCTTCTAGGTTATGATCTTACTCCTATAGTTGACTCCTTTAAACAGTTGGGTATCTATGTGCTTATGTTTATTTTCATTTTCGTAGTAGCCACCTTTTTTATGAGCTATATGATATTCAAAAAATACGTAGAAGAACCCATAAATACACTAATAGAACACACAGAAAGGATAAGTATGGGCGATGTAGATCAAAAAATACCTTTAAAATCAAAGGACGAAATAGGTAGATTGGCAGAAGCTTTTGATAGAATGAGAATCAGCATTAAGAAAGTAATGGATCTCCTTAAGTGAGGGTTGCTGGAAGAATTTCTTGGGTTATCATTTAATCTCAGGAGGCAAGAATGGAACTTGATATAGTTCAATACGAAATAGACGAGGGGGTAGAAAAAAGACTTGTGGGAGCGCTTAAAAACTTTGTTACAAAAACAGACGCTGATCTTGTCCTGCTTTCCGACGATGCAGGTAGAATTATTTCTTTTTACGGCAAGAATTTAAATGAAACACAAGCAGAGTTTTTAGCCAGTATAATAAGCGGAATATTCGGAGCAGCTTTTGAAATGGCGAAGATGGTTTCCCGAGAAGATCTGCTTGATGCAATTCAGTATGAAAGTAAAAAACAAAATGTTGTTGTAAAATCAGTGGGTGGAAGGTTTTTAGTGGGTGTTTTGTGTCCAAAAAGTGTTGCACTGGGAACGGTAAGGTTATTTCTCAAAGATTTAACAGAAGAATTAAATCGTATATTTTCCGAAGTAAAACCTAAGCCATCAAAACTAACAAAGCTGTCACCTCAAGCCATTGAAGATAAGCTCAACAGAATCCTTGGTTCGGCATGAAACTCAAAGTAGTTTACTTCGGGGCTTCCTTAGCGGGGAAAAGCACCAATGTCAGAGTTTTATACGAGAGACTTAAGAAAAAGGGAATTACCAAAGGTGATTATATTTCCATGGAAACCGATGAAAACAGAACTCTGTTTGTTGAGTTATTCCTCAGCTCCTTTGAAATAGAAGGTCACAACATAGATGTAAAGGTCCTCACGACACCGGGACAATTCAGGCTTCACCCTTTACGAAAAGTGATAATGAAAGGGGTTGACGGGCTTGTATTTGTGGTAGACAGTTCTAAAGAAAGGGAGGGAATAAACTTCCTTGTATTGAGGGAAACCGCAGCGGTATTGAAGGAACAAGGATACAATTTGTATTCCTTACCTGTTGTAGTGCAGTATAACAAAAGGGATCTGTCCGACGCTCTACCCGTAGAAGAACTTCAACCAGTATGTAATCCATGGGGAACAGAATACGTGGAAGCTGTTGCTCCTGAAGGAATAGGAGTGGTGGAAACTTTCAGTGCAATAGTCAGAAAAATCCTCACCAGTAAGTTGTGTGTAGGAAAGTGAAAATTCTCCTTGACAAATATTAAATGATAATAATTTTCAATTAAGAGGAGGAAAGAATGGAAAAGAGAGTTTTCGTATTTGATACCACCCTAAGAGACGGCGAGCAAGCACCGGGATTTTCTATGACAACAGAAGAAAAACTTCAACTGGCACAACAGCTTGCCAGATTAGGTGTTGATGTAATAGAAGCTGGTTTTGCCGCTGCTTCTGCGGGAGATTTTGAAGCCATAAAACTCATATCGGAAAGGGTAAAAGGGCCTGTAATCTGTTCTCTTTCTCGTGCTCTTGAAAGGGATATAGAAATAGCAGCTGAAGCTTTAAAAACAGCCGAAAGGAAAAGGATTCACACCTTTATAGCTACTTCTGAAATACACATGAAGTATAAACTTAAGATGGATCCACCTCAAGTATTGGAAAGAATTAAAAGAGCCGTTTCTTTTGCAAGAAACTTCACCGATGATGTAGAGTTCTCCTGTGAAGATGCAACCCGCAGTGAAAGGGAGTTTCTTTACAGAGCAATAGAAACAGCCATAAGTGCAGGAGCTACTGTTATAAACATACCCGATACAGTAGGTTATGCTGTTCCCGAAGAATTCGGACAGCTAATAAAGGATATAAAAGACAACGTTCCAGATATAGATAGAGTTGTTCTAAGCGTTCATTGTCATGATGATTTAGGACTTGCAACTGCCAATTCTCTTACCGCTATTAAATACGGTGCAAGACAAATAGAATGCACCATAAACGGAATAGGAGAAAGAGCTGGTAACGCCGCTCTTGAAGAAGTGGTAATGGCACTTAAGGTAAGAAAAGATCACTTCGGAGATTTAAAAACCTCTGTTAATACAAGAGAACTTTATAAAACCTCAAGATTGCTGTGTAGAATAACAGGAAGTTTTGTTCAACCCAACAAAGCGGTTGTGGGAGACAACGCTTTTGCTCATGAATCCGGCATTCATCAACACGGGGTTTTAAAACACAGAATCACTTATGAAATTATGAATCCGGAAGAAGTAGGATTTCCCATGAGCAGGATAGTCCTCGGTAAGCATTCTGGAAGGCATGCTTTAAGGAAACGCCTTGAAGATCTTGGCTTTAGGTTTACAGAAGAGGACATAAACAGGATATTTGAAAAGTTTAAAGCCTTAGCGGATAAAAAGAAGGAAGTATACGATGAAGATCTTGAAGCTCTTATATATCAAGAGTTTATGAAAATAGAAGATCAAGAACCCATTAAAATAGAGCATTTCCAAGTGCAGAGTGGTGATAGTATAGTCCCGACTGCTACCGTTAAACTGCTGTATAAAGGAGAAGAGAAAACTGCTACCTCAACAGGCAACGGACCTGTTGACGCTACTGTAAAAGCCATACAAAAAGCGCTGGGTATAAATCCTAAATTCTTAGATTACTCTATAAAGGCTTTAACACCTAACACAGACGCTCAAGCGGAAGCAAGAGTTGTTCTTGAATTCGGTGGAGTGAAAGCTTCCGGCAGAGGAGTGGACACTGACGTGATAAGAGCAAGTGTTAACGCTTTTGTAGATGCTTTAAACAGAGCCATAGTTCGCAAAGAGTATATACTTCAAAGAAGTGAAATAAGAGAAGAAGGAACAGTGTAGTTTAAGCTGAGATATACTTAATAGATTAAAAACTGGAGGTGAGCATGAAGAAACTTCTGAGTATGGTGGTTATAAGTCTTTCTCTTCTCTACGCCTGTAAAGCTTCTACCAAAGCTTCTTGTCCTTCCAAGCAAACTGTCAGAGACAGTCTTAGCAAGCTTATAAACAGAGATTTCACAGTAGAGAAGGTGTCCCCTTTGAAAGAAATAAGCGGTTTGTGTGAGGTGGTGGTAAAAGTTGGATTAAGACCCATTGTAGTTTATACAGATTCAAAAGTCAAGAACATAATAGTAGGTAATGTCTTTAACGTAGATACAAAAGAAAACCTTACTCAGAAAACAGCAAATGCTCATATGGTAGTCTCAAAGGATATTCTTCAGAAACTTGAGAACTTAACCAACTTTACTTACGGCAAGGGAACTAAATTTGTTTACTACATTTCAGATCCGGACTGTCCCTTCTGTGCACGTTTGTCTCCTATGCTTAAGGATTGGGCTGATAAAAACAACGTCCAGATAAAAGTTATCCTATACCCCCTACCCATACATCCAGAAGCTAAGAAGAAATCTGTTGCAATGGTATGTGATAAAAAAGGATATGACTATATGCACAAAAAGATAAACACAAAAAACCAATGTGAGGAAGGAAAAAAAGCCATAGAAGAAAACCTGAGATTTCTGAAAAGCATAGGAGTAAGCGGAACACCCACCATAATAGGAATGAACGGCAAGTATATAGTGGGAGTCCCTCAATCTATAGACGATTTAAGGGGATTAATTCAGTAATCAATTTCTTTCTTTAAAGATAAGCTTTATGGGTGAGTGTTCTATTCCCAGAAGTTTCCTCAATCTTTTTATGAAAAAACGCTTATAGCTTTCTTTCCAACCTTCTGGATAATTAGTTATCAAAACCACCTGTGGTGGTTTTATTCCCTGTTGAAAAGAGTAGTAAACTTTTACCTCTTTTCCTCTGTAATTGGGGGGAGCTTTTTCTTTAAGTATCTTCTGAACAGCTCTGTTTACAAAGGAAGTCTTGTGCTTTTTAGTAAAATCAGCGTAAACTTTGAGAACTGCCTTGAGCATATCACTAAGCCCTGACCCCTCCGTTGCTACTGTAAAAACAATCGGTGCGAAATCCAGAAAGAAAAGTTCCTTTTTTATTAGAGAAATGGCTTTCTCCCGTGGAAGGGGGCAAAGATCCACTTTATTAACTACAATTACACAACCTTTATAACGTCTTTCTATAAGACCGCCTATTCTTTTATCCTGACGGGTTACTCCCTCACTACCATCTATAACGAGAAAAAGAACTTCTGAATTTTCTATAGCTTTCAAAGCTCTATTAACGGAGAAGAATTCTACTCCGTATTCAACCTTAGAAGGTCTCCTAATGCCGGGAGTATCAATCAATACAAAGTAGTTGTTTTCCCAGTTAAAGGGGATTTCTATCATGTCTCTGGTTGTTCCCGCTCTGTGTGATACTATAAGGCGCTCTTCTCTTAGAAGAGCATTCATCAAAGAGGATTTCCCCACATTGGGTCTTCCCACAAAAGCAATTCTTATTCCTTCATAATTCAAAGCCGCAGGAATTCTTTTTAATTTCCCGGCGATTTCCTCTAAAAGATCTTCCACACCTCTGCCGTGAATAGCTGAGAGAAAGATTACCTTTTCAAAACCTAAGGAAAAAAATTCAAAGGCGTTTTTTTCTTCTTCGGGAGAGTCTACTTTGTTTACCGCAAGGATTACCTTCTCCCTGAATGGGTAGAGAAGTTTGGCAATTTCTTCATCAATAGGAGTTATGCCTTCCTTTACGCTTACTGTAAATACAATAACGCTTGCTTTCTTAACTTCTCTTTTAACAGCTTCCTTTACCTTTTCCGTTATTTCGTCACTGGTCTTAGGTATGAAGCCACCAGTATCTACGAGAATAAACTTTTTACCAGCCCACTCTGTCAAAGCTTCTAAGTAATCCCTTGTTACACCGGGTATGTCTTCTACTACCGCTTTTCTCTTCCCTATTATTCTGTTAAAAAGAGAAGACTTCCCTACATTAGGTCTCCCTATTATTACAACTCTATTAGCCATATTTTCCTTTTCAATCCGCTTCTCCTATCTTATAGGTTTTTATAAGCCTTCTTTGTTCTTCTAAAATAAAGCGATCTATTATTTTTTCCTCCTGGCGTGATATTTTAAGGAATTTAATCCCCATGCATATTTGACTTTGAAGAGATCTTACGTTAACTACCTGACCCAAGAGATTTTCAAATCTGTGCTCCTTTATGGAAAAGTTTAGAACCACATAACTACCCTCACGGGGTTTTGTAAGAATATCCGAACAAACTCTCACACCCTTGGTGCTGATGTCTTCTATTCTTCCCCCAGTAAATAAAGCCGATTTAACAGCTTCTTCTGTTAGATCTTCAAGAATAGCAAATTCAACAGGAATGTTAACCTTCCACCTTAAACTTTCTCTGAGCTGAACTCTGTGTAAAGTTTCAGAATGTTCAAGAACAAAAACAAGCCTGTCACCTTCGGTATATTTATCCCTTAGGATACTCTCAAAAGTGTATCTTCCTTCATTTTCCCTTACAAAGTGGAATTTTACTCTTTCTCCTATTTTTACAGATCTCGGTAAGGCTTCAAGGATTGCTATGTGAAGTTCCGTTTCCGTCTTATCCCATACAGCTGCGTCTATGTATATACCGTCTATGATCAACTTACCCGTTTGGTAAAGATCTATATCTCTTGTATTAGTAAGAGGTATAAACCAAGGAACTGTATCAAACCTGAGTTTTGCCCTTATAGAGGGGATTAATCTAACACCGTTGAAATTCTCCTTAACTATACGGGATACGACTCTTTCAAAGAGAGATTTGTTATCGTAAATCATCTGTGGATCATAAGGAAAACGCTTAGCGTAACTCCACAAAAGTTGAATTTCCTCTGGTGTTAACCCGAGGGATTTTCCCCGTGTAAAAAAAGATTTTTCAATATCCTTTAATCGTGATATTCTTCCCCATATATACGGAACCGATATAACTACAAGTGTTATTGTTAAAACCATAAAGAAAATAGCTATCTCTCTGCTTGTGGGACCTTTGAACATGTATCTGGAAGCTTCAACCAGTGTATCCCATGCTGATTGTATTTCCATAATATATTAATATCCTCCCCCTGAAGGATTTTTTAAATTTCTATATATGGTTTAAAATCATTTGCTTTAAAGAATCCTTAGACTGAACCCCTATTCTTGTATCTATAACTTCACCTTTTTTAAAAAGGATAACCGTAGGTATAGCTCTAATACCGTATTGCATGGCAACATTGGGGTTTTCATCAGTATTCAACTTACCGACTTTTATCTGATCTTCGAACTCTTCTGCAAGTTCTTCTATTATGGGTGCTATTATTCTACAAGGACCACACCAAGGAGCCCAAAAATCTACCAAAACGGGTTTATCGGAGTTTACTACTTCGTCATTCCAGTTGCTTTCGTTCAAAGTCAAAACTTTCTCCGCCATATTACTCCTCCTTGAAAAGCATATCGTAAAGCTTTAAAATGCGAGAATCCTTTATATAGTAGCATATGATAGAACCTTCCCTTTTCCAACCTACTATACCTCTACTTCTGAGTATGGAAAGATGCTGGGAAACACTGGGCTGGGACATATTCAACAGTTCTCCAAGGTTTTTTACACACTGTTTACCGTCAATGAGTATGGATATAATTCTCAGTCTAACTGGGTGGGAAAGAGCTTTAAAAAACTCCGCCAGTTCCTCCAACTTCTCTTCATCTGCTACAGGTGTAGTCATTTTTAAAACCCTCACGAGAATTTTAACATAATTAGAATATAAGCAATTATTAAATTTTTCTCAACATTCTATAACCTTTTTTCAGTTCATTAGAAGATATCTTATAAGGAGAATATCTATGCCTTCTATAAAGGTTTATAATGAATTCAACCTCTTTGTAGTAAGATTTGTCACAAATTTCATTGAGTATTTCCTGAGGTAAGCTATTGGTAAAATCTTTACCTTCTATATCTTTTAATTTTTCTAAGAGTCTCCTGTAAAGATTCTCTGGTGTTTTTCTCCACTTGTATATGTAAAACCGAATAGCGAATACTAAGATGGAAAGGACAAAAGACCACGTTAAAAGAAGTAGAAAAATTTCTTTAATTTGTTCCACCTTTAACTTTGTGGGTTTTTCCCATAGGCTCTTAAACAGAGAAATTTGTTTTTTTGCCGAAAAATCCACTACGTTTCTATACCAGAAGGAAACAATCCAGTCCCTTACAAGATCTAAATCTGATATATTCCTTACAGCGGGAGAAAGGTAAGGAGGTGTTGTATCCAATCTTATCCATTTGTCTCCAATATAAGCTTCAACCCATACATGAGCCATTGAATTGGTAACTATGTAGTAATCACCGTAGTCATTTTTTATATATCCCCTAAATCCTCCGACAATTCTACTTGGAATACCCATAAGTCTTAAAAGCAAAGCTGTAGCTGAGGCGAAATACTCACAGTTTCCCTTTTTACTTTTAAAAAGAAAGTGTTCAAGCGGATTTCCCTCCGTAGCTTCCAGTTTTAGTGAATAAGAAAATCCCTTTTTAAAAAAGTTCTTAAGATTAATGATCTTTTCCTCTGGCGTTTGTGTATTGCGTGATAGTTGCTCCGCCAGTTTTTTTATTGTTGAAGGAAGATCTTCTGGAACTTTAAGAAAAACAGGATCAGGAAAATCCTGTGCTGTTTCAAGAGAAGAAACAGCCTTGTATTTTAAAGGTTTAAGAACAAGTTTCTTAAGAAGGTAATATCCACCTTTAAGTCTTTCTGCCTTTACGTTTAAACCCTCTATGGACTTAATTTCTAAAGGATAATCAAGAAGGGGAAGATAGTTTTCATAGGTTGGTTCTAATAAAACCGTATAAATGTAATCTCCGCTCTTATAAACAGGAGGCGGTTCTCTTTCTTTAATAGTCTTAACCCACTTTACACCTACAAGGGTATCAAAAACGGATACTCTCCAGTAGGCTGTTACAGGAAGTTTTCCGTAAATTCTCATTACCACACTGTTGTCCTGTTGAATTTCACCCACCTTTCCAAGTTTTATTTCACCAGCTATACCACTTACAAGACCTTGTTTTCTTTTAACGCCTATATCAAAAAGAGGTGTATGAGTTCGCGGAAGTATCAGAAAGAAAGGAACAGCAGATAGAGCAATGGTAAGAGGGAATAAAAGGGCAAATTTGCTGTAAGCTCTTAAAAAGGAATAGGTTAAAACTCTATCCCCCGCGCTGGCGAATAAACTTGTAAAAAGAAATGCTACAGTTCCTAAAAAAAGTTCGTAAAGAAAAAAGAGAAGAAAACTCGGATCAAGTCTTGCAGTAGTAGAAACTGCCACACCGAAGACACTCAGAAGCAGGATTTGGTATATATCTCTAGCTCTTTTATCTTCCAAAGATTTAATGACTATTAAGAGCAAGAGAATATTTGCAAAGGGGGTTATAATCTTTTCAATATTTAAATCTAAAAGAAATAAAAGAGATATTAAAATACCGCCTATATTCAGAAGCCATCTCGGCAGGTAAGTTTTGAACTTAAAATCATTTATTATTCCTAAAACAAAAAGAAATAAAAGGGGAAAGAAGTAAGTATTGGTGGCTATATCAAGGAGAGAAGCAAAACAACCACCAGCTACAAGGTATGTTAGTGTTAAACTTATTTTCTTTGTAGAAGGCATTCTCTTTTATATGGAAATGCTTGAACTTTTCTTAGATTAGTATTATCTGCGAGAATAAGATTTAATTTTTTCCTTCTTATCTCTGCTAATTTGTTGAAAACCTTTTCAAAGATTTCTTTGAAAAACCCTTTCTTGTTGCCTGAAGATAACAGAAAAGGAATCTTTAAAACAAAATAACGCTTCCCTCTTTCTATATCTCTTAAAAGTGTTTCTATGTCTCTTTTTAGCCTCTCTACACTTATACCGTAATAGGGATCTCTTAGCTCTTCTAAAAGGGAAAGGGATTTTTCCAATAAAGAAGTTTTCAACTCCCTTTTTTCATTAACTCTTATGTAAAATTCACTCATATTCTTCAAAGCGTAAAAGAAAGATCTTTCTTCAGGGAATCTTAGGCTCTGCATACTGACAAAGTGAACAGCTTCGGGAAAAAGTTCCTCGTTAAAGATAAGAGCTGATAGATATACTTGTTCGGCGGGGATACTCCTACGGGAGTAACTGGATATTTTACTCAATACCGTCCAGTATTTAAGTAGTTTGGAATAAACTTCGTAAAATACCTCCCTGTATTCGGGAAGAAAGGAGATTTTAAATCCTTCCGGTGATTGAATTTTTAAGAATTCCTTTCCATACAGAACATCACCCTTAGGGGTTATAAGCTGAAATAAGTCCAGTTCAAGCAGTATATCCTGCCATCTTCCTTTAAAGGTATGAAAGGTCTTACTGGCGCAGGATATCAATTTCGTAAGTTCTATCTCAAAGTTGCTATCTTTTCTTACAAGTTGACAATAACATATAGGATAGAGCAAGATCTCTTTTTTTGTGGGATCTTCTATTATTTCAAGGAATATATTCTCCAACCTCCCTGCTTCTTGCCATATGTCTTTTAACATAAAAAATAATTTAATTTATAGATATTGTCCTTGCAACAAGATATAAGTTGTAATATTAGTTATAATGTGCAAAGGGTGTCCAAATGGCGCCTGCCGGGTTCATGGACACCCAAAGAGGCGCGGTATAAATAGCCCGGCACCTGAGCCGTGAGTGGTTCAGGTATAAAAGGTGTAAGGAGATGTTTCCTATGGAAAAAGAAGTAAACATTCAAGACGAAATTTTAGATAACTTCAAATCAAAAGAAAGCACTGTTACGATTTATCTGACGCGGGGGAACAGAATTACGGGTAAGATTTTGAATCACGATAAATACACAATACTTTTAGACGTAGACGGTCAACCCAATCTCATCTACAAACACGCTGTCAGCACAATAGTAGAAGGTAAATGAAGGCTATTCTGGTAGGTATATGGAATCGCCAAATTGGAAAAGAGACTGCCAGAGAATCAATAAGAGAATTAATGGATCTCGTATCGGCTGTAGGGGGTAAGAGCTTAGGATACATTCTACAGAACAGAAGTAGTCCAGATGTAAAATACTATGTAGGTGCTGGAAAAGCTGAGGAATTGAAGGATATAGCGAAAGGAACAGGAGCCGACACTGTTGTATTTGATGATTTCCTCACTCCTTCACAAATTAGAAATCTTGAAAAGGTTATAGGTAAAACAGTTTTGGACAGAACAGATCTTGTAATAGAAATATTTTCCCGCAGAGCTAAAAGCAGAGAAGCAAAGCTTCAGGTTGAATTAGCTCGTTTAACTCATCAGCTTTCCAGATTATACGGAAAAGGAAAACTTCTCTCACGTCTCGGTGGAGGTATAGGAACCAGAGGACCCGGAGAGCAAGAAGCAGAAATAAGGAAAAGACTGATAAAGAAAAGAATTTATCAGATAAAGGAAGAGCTGGAGGAAATCAAGAAAAGAAGACGCCATCAGAGAAAGAGACGTGAAGGTAAAGGTATTGTAAAAGTTGCTCTCGTAGGTTACACAAATGCGGGAAAATCCACTCTTTTAGAAGCTCTAACCGGAAGACAAACCTTTACAGCGGATATGTTGTTTGCCACATTGGATACAAAAACTTCCGCTCGTCCGATAACCAATCAGGTGAAAGTGCTGTTTACAGATACCGTAGGTTTTATAAAAAAATTACCCCCGGAGCTTATAGAGTCTTTTAAAGCAACTCTTGAAGAGGTTACCACTGCTGACATTTTATTACATGTAGTTGATATATCTGATAACAGATGGTTGGATTACATAAAAACTGTCCAGAGTGTTCTTAAAGAGCTTTCCGCTGATAATAAGCCTGTTCTTTACGTTTTAAACAAAGCAGACAGATTGGTTGGTTCTCCTTTGGAAATGAAAGATCTTCCTCATAGAGCTTTTGTAGAAGGAAAGGCTGTTGTGATTTCAGCCAAAAAGCGGTGGGGTATTTCGGAACTCCTAAAGGAAATTAAAAATCTCTGTCAGGAGGAAGCCTGTTTGCCTATTTAATAGGTTCTCTGAGCGGGTTTGTATTCAGTTATATCTACAGGAATGTATTCAAGAATTAACTTCCCTTCTTTGTAATACAAGAGAGAATGTTTAAGGAATTTTTCATCGTCTCTTGAAGGGTAATCTTCCCTTGAGTGTCCCCCGCGGGATTCTTTTCTGTAAAGAGCTGCAAAAGCTACAGCTCTTGCAAGTTCCAACATATTTCTCAACTCAAGGAGTTCTATGAGATTAGTATTGAAAATTTTTGATTTATCGTTTACAGGTATATTTTCCCATCTCTCAAGGAGTTCGGATAAATCCTCTACCGCTGAGCTTAGGGATTTTTCATCTCTGAAAATACCCATCTTAGACCAAGTTATTTCTCCCATTTGACTTCTTATTTCAGCAAGTTTTTCATTTCCTTCTCTTTTCATCAAAGAACTTATAAAATCTTCATACCTTCTTATTTCATAGGCAGGTATCTCCCTATAATCAACGTCTTCCACATACTCCCTGACAGCCATTCCGCAGAATTTCCCGAATACCAAGATTTCAGTAAGGGAATTACCTCCGAGCCTATTAGCACCGTGGACAGATACACAGGCACATTCCCCTACAGCGTATAGTCCTTTCAGAGGAGTTTCTGAAGTCTTGAAGTTACTTACATGAATTCCTCCCATACAGTAGTGAGCTGTTGGTCTTATGGGAACGAGATCCTTAACAGGATCTACACCTTCAAAGTCTATTGCCAACTGGCGAACTTGAGGTAGTCTTTCATTTATCTTTTCTTCACCAAGATGTTTAAGATCCAGATAAACGTAAGCTTTAGCACCCCTTCCCACACCTCTTCCTTCCCTTATTTCTTGCTCTATAGCTCTGGAAACCATATCTCTGGGAGCAAGCTCCATTTTCTCAGGAGCGTATTTTTTCATAAATCTTTCACCAAACTTGTTTATAAGATAACCTCCTTCTCCCCTGCAAGCTTCAGACAGAAGAATACCCGTTTTGGCAAGTCCTGTAGGGTGAAACTGAACAAACTCCATGTCTTTGAGAGGTATTCCATTTCTAAAAGCTACCGCCTGTCCGTCCCCGGTGTTTCCTACCGCATTTGTGCTTCTGAACCAGTAAATTCTTGCAAAACCACCAGTGGCAAGGATAACAGCTTTAGTTTGAAGGATAACCACTTCTCCATTTTTAATGTCGTAAAGAGAAACACCTTTTACCCTTTCACCGTTTTGGATAATGTCCAATAAAAAGAATTCATTGTAAAAGTCTATATTGTCTTTGGAAAGTGCCTGTTCAAACAATACGTGTAAAAGAACATGGCCAGTCTTATCCGCAGCATAGACTGTTCGTGGAAAGGAAGCTCCGCCAAAGGGTCTTTGAGCTATTCTTCCGTCTTCCAAACGGGAAAAGGGAACTCCCCACCTGTCCAGTTCGTATACTATTTCAGGAGCGTTTTCCGTCATAAAGAAAACTGCAGACTGATCCGCCAAAAAATCAGAACCTTTTATAGTGTCGTAAGCGTGAGCTTTTGGATTGTCATCGGGAATTACATTACCAAGAGCAGCATTCATACCACCCTGAGCGGCACCGGTATGAGAACGGGTGGGATAAACCTTAGAGACTAACGCTACCTTCAACACCGGATTTCTCGCTACCTCTATGGCGGTGCGTAAACCTGCCCCACCACCGCCTATTATAACTACGTCGTATTTTTTTACAAACATCAATGATAATTATAAGTAATGACTGAAATTCAGGAGTAAGTCAATGAACTTGTTTTTCACACTTCTTCCTTTAATAATCAGTGTAGGACTTTTAACAAGTGCAGGATTTGTTTATATAACTTTCAAGAATTCCTTAGAATTTACAGAAGTGCCTGAGATAAGCAGGACGGAGCCTGATATAGAACCTATAAGAACTGCTCTTAGTAGAGTTTTTTCCGAGGATAAAGAAGAATTTCCTTCTGATATTCATCGGGAAGTCGGATCTCCCGATATATCCCTCTTAGGTATTGCCTTAGGCAAAAGAAATCTTGCTCTTCTTCAAAAAGACAGAGAGATTCTTATACTTGAGGAAGGAAAAGAAAAAAAAGGTATAATTTTGAAAAAAGTTTTTAAAGATAAAGTGGTTTTAGTAATAAGGAATAGAGAAGTTGTTTTGAAGATAAAAAAAGCAACACCTTCTCCACCACCGGACAGGCAAAAATCAACTCCTACTTCTGAAATCAAGATCTCCCGCCGAGAAGTAGAGCGCCTTACCAAGGACCCTGCTACGATGTTCAGGGAGGTGAGAATGGTTCCTTACATAAGAGGTGGGAGAACAGAAGGATTTATCTTTGAATGGATCAAGCCCGGAAGCCTTCTTCACAGAGCTGGTTTACGTAAGGGAGATGTTCTTTTATCAATAAACAACATGACTATAGAAAGTGCTGAAGATGCCTTCAGACTTTTGCAAATTTTGAGAAACGAACCCTCACTCAAGGTAGTGATACTAAGAAGAGGACGTAAGAAGGAGATAAATGTAAGAATAGAATAAGTCAGCTGATTTTTGCCAGTTTATTTTTATACTTTTCAAACTCTCCGGGAAACTTCTCCATGGCTTGTCTTATAAGTCTCCCCGCCACCGCACCCAGACCGCATATAGAAGCAGGTTGAATGTGTCTGTTGACAAAAACAAATCCCTCCCAATCTTTTTCCGTAGCTGATCCCGAAAAGATCTTTTCCAAGAGATAAGCTTGTTCGTGGCAACCAACCCTACAAGGTGTGCATTGTCCACAAGTTTCGTGTTCGTAGAATTTAGCGACTCTAAGACAGGCTTCTACTATATTGTCTTCTTCCGTTAATACGATAACCGTTCCCGTTCCACCGAAACCGAAAGGTGAATAATCCATGGGCATATCCAGCTCTTCGTTGGTAAAACAATCCAGCGCTCCGGAAAACACCGCTTTTACCTTTCTGTTGTTTAAAGTGCCTCCTGCGTATTTGAATATCACTTCCCTTAAAGTGGTGTTCATCGGAAGCTCATATACACCCGGTTTCTTTACCTTTCCACTTACAGGAAAAAGTTTGGGTCCTGCATAATCACTGGGTCCGATATACCTGTATTCCTCCCAACCGAGATTTATGATGAAGGGTATATTAGAGATCGTTTCCACGTTGTTAACAACAGTAGGCCTTCCCCATAACCCTCTTTGAACTGGAAAGGGTGGTTTCAATCTTGGATGTCCCCTTTTACCTTCCAAGGATTCTATAAGAGCTGTTTCTTCTCCGCATATATAAGCTCCTGCTCCTCTTGCAACGTATATTTCCAAATCAAAACCGCTTCCTAAGATGTTTTTCCCCAAAAACCCTTTCTTACGTGCTTCTTCTATGGCATCTCTTAGAATTCTGTAGCCTGCGGGATATTCTCCTCTTATGTAAATAAACGCTGTGTTAACTCCTAAAGCGTAAGAAGATATTACTATTCCCTCTATTAGAAGGTGCGGATCTCTTTCTATTATTATCCTGTCTTTAAAAGTGCCTGGTTCTGACTCGTCCGCGTTACATATAAAGTATCTAGGGGGTGGGTTTTGAACCGCAAACTGCCATTTTTTTCCCGTAGGGAAACCCGCACCACCTCTACCCCGTAAGGTGCTTTTATCCACCCAATCTATTATCTCTTCAGGTGTCATGTTCAGAGCTTTTTCAAGAGCCTGATAGCCTCCTTCCCGTAAATACTCTTCTATAAAATGAGTTCTCGGTTTTTTCGCACGTTTTAGAAGCATATTAAGAACAGTCTCCGCGTATATGTTAGGTGTAACGGGATAAGATTTCATTCAGATCCTCCTCACTTTCAAATTTATAGGTATCCTCGTCTACCATGAAGACGGGAGCTTCGGAACAGGCACCCAAGCACTGGGCAGGGACTATTTTAAATCTACCGTCTGGTGTTACCTGACCGGGTTTTATTCCGAGATTTTTTTCCAAAGCTCTTAGCAGTTTCGCTTTTCCCAAAAAGTGGCACACTATGCTAACACACACTCTTATTCGGTGCTTTGCAGGCGTTTCTCTGTCAAACATATCGTAGAAGGCAACTACCTGTTCTACTTGGCTTAAAGGCAGTTCCAACATATCCGCAAGAGGTCTAAGTGATGCTGGAGGAATATAACCGTAATAACTCTGAATTGTATGAAGGCACATAAGGATTGCCTGCTCTTTTCTGGGAAAGTAGTTAACATGTTCGTTTAACTTTTCCATTAACTCCTTCTCAAACATGACTATTAAATTTTATATTTCCCTGTTAAAAATGCAAAGCTTAAACTTACCGAAATTCCTATTCTCCTTTATGTGAATTAAAAACTTGAAAAAGCGTGATTCTGATCCTAAGTAGAGATTCCATTCAGCAACAGGATTGCACTTGTAGATGTTTTCTTTTACCAGTATAAGAGCTTTTCCTTTTATTTCTTCCACAGAGGATTTTCTTAAGACAATTCTATCGGTGTAGAAAGGTAAATTGTAATGAAAAGCGCCCACTTCGTAAAACTTAAGCTTTGCGGAAGGATCAATTTGTTTTATTTTATCTCCTATACTCTTGTAAGGTCTGTATTTTTCCACGTGCGGAAGGATAACCGCTGAAAGGTATAGGAAGAGTGAAACAGCTCCAAAAGCTGGGATTAATCTGTAGTTTTTAAGAATTACAGGCAAGAAAAAAACCACTCCGCTCAGGAGTAGAACTGGGAAGTTAAACTTGAATAAAACAGCTGATGTTAAAGTTGCTAACAGTAAAAGTATTCCCAGAAAAACATACAGTCCTTTAAGAATTCGCATCGGTTCTACCGTTTTTACAAACTCCGCCGTTAACACAGCCATAGCAGGAAAGGCAGGCATTATATAAACGGGCAATTTCATCTTAACGAAAGAAAAAACAAGAAACACGATTGTAAACCATACCACTGGAAATAACAAATTTCTTAATTTGTTTTTCAAAATCCAAAAAAACGCTATAAAAAATACAAAAGAATAAGGAAGAAAGGAAACAGGAATATCCAACAGGTAAAAGTAAAAGGGATCTTGTTGAAGGCTATAGATTCTCTTTATGTTCTCTTTTATAAATACTTCCGAAAAAATCTCTTGGTTTTTTATAAACTGATAGACAAACCACCAACCGCTTATAAGGAAAACATACATAGATCCGATGTAGTATTCTTTTCTAAGAATTTCCTTAGGATTTGTGAACAGTAAAAACATAAAAATTATAAGAGCGGGCAGTAAAAAACCAACAGGTCCTTTTGTTAAAACAGCTAAGGCGGAAGCGGTAAAGGATAGGAAGAGTAACAGCTTGCTGTTTTTCTCATAGCTTATATACCACAGGTAAAGGGATAAGGTTATGAAAAAAGTCAGGAGAACTTCTGGAGATGTGTATCTTGCGTTGGCTATGAACTGAAAGGAAAGTGTTAGTAATACAAAAGCTAAAAGTGCTGTTTCCCTTTCTGTAAATTTGCATGCGATCAGAAAAGTCAAAATTCCTGTTCCTAAGCCTGCGATTACCTGAAAGAATCTTAAAGCGAATTCATTTACACCGAATATATAGAAACTCAAGGCTGTAAGCCAGTATGTCATGGGTGGTTTGTTTAGTCTGATCTCTCCGTTAAACACAGGAGTTAAAAAATCCCCGCTCCTTAGCATATTCTTTGCAGCTTCTGCGTAAAAAGCTTCATTGGGTTGCCACACTTGATTAAACCCTAGATTGTAAAAGTAAAGGAATAGAGTTGCAAATACAAGGAATGCAAACAGCATAAGTTTAAAGTTTATCGCATACAAAGAGTAGAGTGCACAAAAAAGCTTTAAATTTAACTTAAGGAGGTGAAACTTTGAACTTGAAGGAGAAACTCCTTAGAAAAGGAGACTTTGTATGGGAGCTTCCCGCTGGCAGTGCTGAAGATCAGAAAATCCCAATTGTGCTTTATATCAGTGATGATCTCTTTGAATTCCTTGAAGAAGAAGCCCTCAGGCAAGCTGTTAACGCAGCAACTCTTAAAGGAGTTGAAAAAGCAATATACATAATGCCCGATGTTCACGTAGGATACGGATTTCCCGTAGGTGGTGTTATGGCAACCAATGTAGAAGAAGGAATAATAAGTCCAGGCTCTGTAGGATACGATATAAACTGTCTGCCAACGGGAACACAAGTGCTTTCAGAGCTTGGATACAGTTTTAAAATTGAAAACTTTAAAGGTGAAAGAGTTGTAGGCATATCTAAAAATGGAAAAAAGGTAATGACTCCTGTTCTTTTTTTCACCAGAAGGGAAAAACTTCTTATAAAGATAAAAACTTCCCTAGGTTATACTCTGAGAGCTTCTGCAGATCATCCTATTTTGACGCCTTACGGAATGAAAGAAATTTCAAAACTGAGAATCGGAGATAGAGTCGCTGTGTATCCTTTTAAAGGAATAGCTTACGAAAAACCACCAAAGCTCGGAATAAAGCTGCATATTCAGGACTTTGAACTCCCTTATTTACTGAAGCTCGCAGGATTTCTCCTTGTAAGGGGGAATCTGCACAAAGAAATCGTTGAGTTTAACGGCACTTCAGAAGAAATCTCTGAAGTTATTACAGATCTTACTCGTCTTGGTTACAAATACACCTTAGGAAAACAACTGCATATAGAAACACCACTTTTAGCTCATCAGCTGAAAAACTTAGGTATTGATCCCAATGCTCCTTCTGTTCCAAACTGGCTTTTTAGACTCCCTCTTTGGCTAAAGAGATTGTTCCTGAGCGCAGTTTTTGGAGGTAGCCCGCAATTTCTTTCCGTTGAATCCGATTCTTATTCTTTTCTGGTTTCCTTGGGAAATCTGCTCAGGGAATTCAACATAGCGTTTAGTTTAAAGAGAAGAGAAATCTCCATAGTGGAAGAGAAAAACAATATCCTACGCTTTTTTGAAAAAATCTTCTTTGAATACAGTCCCCATAAAAGAAGAAAAGCTTCTCTTATCATTTCCCAAATAAAAGGTCTAAATTCAGCACTGGCTATGGCAGTCGGAGCGGAAATATCGGAGAGGAGCTTAAGTTCAGGAGAGATAATCTGGGATTCAATAGAGAGTATTACAGAAGAACCTTATGGAGGTCAAGTGTATGACTTCACCCTTAAAGAAAGGGAACACAATTTCATCGCTGACGGTTTCGTGGTCTCCAACTGCGGTGTAAGGTTGGTAGCTACTAACTTGGAAAGAAAGGAAGTAGAACCCCGTATAAGAGACTTGATGAAAAGTATCTTACAGAAAATTCCCGCGGGTGTGGGATCAAGAGGGGAAATAAGACTCTCCAAAAGTTCCATGAGAGATCTACTTTCTAAAGGAGCAAAATGGGCGGTGGAACAAGGTTATGGCTCAGAGAGAGATTTACATTACATAGAAAGTTACGGATCCCTTCCCTCCGCGGATCCTGATAAAGTTTCCGATGAAGCCTATGAAAGGGGTTCTGATGAATTAGGAACGGTAGGATCCGGTAATCACTTCGTTGAAATCCAAACCGTTGAAGAAATCTACGATGAGAAAACAGCTCTTTCAATGGGGATAAGGGAAAATCAAATTCTTTATACGGTCCATTCAGGATCAAGAGGATTGGGTCATCAGATTTGCACTGATTACCTGAAGATAGCTCTTAAAAGCGTTGAAAAATACGCAATAAAATTACCGGATCCTCAGCTTGCCTGTATGCCTTTTTCCTCAGAAGAGGGACAATCTTACTTCAAAGCTATGTGCGCTGCTGCGAATTACGCCTTTGCAAATAGACAAATTCTCGGTTTTAAAGTTGCTTTAATACTGAGTGAGTTCTTCGCCATAGAATGGGAAGATCTGGGATACAGACTTATATACGATCATGCTCACAATATAGCTAAAGTAGAAGAGCATAGGGCAAACGGTGTTAAGAAGCTTATAGTTCACAGAAAAGGTGCTACAAGAGCATTTCCCCCTTTTGATCCGGAAGTCCCTCCCGCTTACAGAGAAATAGGACAACCTGTTATAATACCAGGTGATATGGGAAGAGCTTCTTATTTACTTGTAGGTCAACCCTCTGCTATGGAACTGAGTTTCGGAACAGCTTGCCACGGAGCTGGAAGACTTATGTCTCGCAGACAAGCTAAAAAGTTAGTTAAAGAAAAGGGATTAGAAAAAGTCATAGGAGACTTGGTAGTTGTGGCTCACGGAAAAGGAACTATAATGGAAGAAATTCCGCAAGCTTATAAAGATGTATCTGAGGTAGTAAGAGTTATCCACGAAACGGGAATAGCTAAGATGGTAGCCAAGTTAAAACCCTTAGGAACACTAAAGGGTTAAAGTCCGAGTTTATCCCAAAGAGAGTCTATTTTTTTCTTCACCTGAGGATCCATTTCTATAAGGCGGGGCCATTGCCGACGGTAACCTTCCTCTTTCCACTTTGTTGTAGCGTCAATTATCATCTTACCGCCGAATCCTACTTCATCTGTAGCATGATCCAGCACATCTATAGGACCTTTGGTAATAACCACATCTCTTAGAGGATCTACATTGTTACCCCATGCCCAGAGAACTTCTCCTATGTCTTGGACGTTTATCCATTCATCAAAAACAACTACTATCTTTTCCAAGGACATTAAACCTAAGCCCAGCAATGCATGAGCCACTTTGAAGGCATGTCCCGGGTATCGTTTCTTTATTGATACAAAGCAGAAGTTATGAAAACACCCCTCCGCAGGAAGGTGGTAGTCCACAACCTCCGGAAGATTAAACTTTATCAAAGGTAAAAATATCCTTTCTGTAGCCCAACCCAGATATTTGTCTTCCTGAGGAGGAATACCTACAATAGTGTGAAGATAAATCGGATTTCTTTTCATAACAATGGCGGTTACGTGCATCTGTGGGTATTTTCTGATCGGTGTGTAGTATCCTGTATGATCTCCAAAGGGACCTTCATCAACCAACGGTTCTTCTGGATCTACGTAACCTTCTATTACTATTTCCGCATTGGCAGGGTATTCAATATCAACGGTTATACCCTTTACAAGTTCAACAGGCTTTTCCATTATAATTCCCGCAAACAGATATTCATCTACCTCCGGTGGTAAGGGAGCGCTGGCTACGTAGGGAAGAACCGGCTCCCCTCCTATGGCAACGGCAACTTCAAGTTTTTTACCTAAGGTTTTAGCTTTCCAAAAGTGATGACTTCCGTCTTTGTGGATTTGCCAGTGAACAGCAAGCCTATCCTTACCAAGAACTTGGAGTCTGTAAAGTCCAACGTTTCTTATCCCGCTTTCCGGATCTTTCGTTATAGTTTGTCCGAAAGTTATATACCTTCCTCCGTCTTCGGGCCAACATTTGGGTATGGGAAGACTGTAAAGATCCGGATCTCTTAGAACAACCTCTTGAACTTCTCCTTTTTTTACAATCTTGGGTATAGCATCTCCCAATTTTTTAAGTTCCGGCAGTCTCTTGAGCTTGTCCAAAAAAGTCTGAGGTATCTCCGGTCTTAGAATTCTGTAAAGTTTCCACCCTATTTCCTCTGGGTTTTCGTATCCGAGAGCTAAGCTCATTCTTCTTTTTGAACCGTATAAATTCGCCACCACAGGAATTTCGTATCCTTCTACTTTTTCAAAAAGCAGTGCTTTACCGCCGTCTTTCATTTTAGAAACCCTATCAATTACTTCTGTTAATTCAAGTATAGGAGAAAGGCTTTCTTTAATACGAATCAGTTCTCCTTCCCTTTCCAACCTGTTTATGAACTCTCTTAGGTTTTTGAACATGATAAGATTATAAAACTCATGAAAAGAAAGGAAAACACCAGTTTACCTTCAGAAGAAGAAATAGATCTCTACGAACTATTTGTGGAGATAAGAAAAAGGATAAAACTCATAATAGCGGTGGTTTTTCTTTTTCTATTAACGGCTGTTATTTATATTTATAAAGCACAACCTGTTTACGAAAGTTCATCACTTGTTAAAATACCCCCTTTTGTGTCCACCGCTGAAGCTCAAAAGAGCATTGACAGACTGAATAATCTGTTTAAAAACAAGGATTATGTTAAGTTGGAAAATCTTCTGAACTTGAAGGAAGAAACCCTTAAAGAGGTTATAAGTATAAGTGCAAGAAATATAAGAGGTTCTAAAGATACTGTGGAGATTGTTTTTGAGGTTAAAAATCCACAGGTTATAAAAATTCTTGAAAAAAGTATTGTAAATTATCTCAACAGTAACAAACTTGTAATTGAATTTTTAAGAGCAAAAGAAGAGAAGCTTAAAACAGAAATAGAAGATATTGAAAGAAGAATCCGTTCCTTAGAAGAAATTAAAAAGTTCATAAGTAAAGCCTTAAAAAATGAAAAGCACATTTATTTCAACCCTGCGGAAATAGATAGAATAATACAGTCTTTAAGTAGCAAACTTTTCTCCCTTAAAATGGAATTGAAAACACTACGTGGATTTGAAGTTTCGGTGGAAGCAGATGTTCCAGAAAATCCTTCAAAACCTAAGAAAGCTATAATTCTTACAGTAGCAGGTTTAAGTGGTTTTTTCTTAGGCGTTTTTCTTGCCCTTTTTATGAAATGGTTAGAAGAAGCCAGAAAGAGAAGGGATATACAATCTGGTTGAAAGTTAGAAAGTAGGCAAGTATATTGTCCGATATGAAGCTAAGGTTGAAAATTCTTAGGGGTGCATACACCGTTGAAAAACCGGAGTTTAAAGTATTTGAGGTAGAAGTTCAAAAAGGAATGACTTTCTTAAGAATTCTTCAGAAAATAAAGGAAGAAACAGATCCTTCCCTTTCCTTCAGACATTTTTGCAGAGCAGGAATTTGCGGCACCTGCGCTATTCTTATAGATGGCTTTCCCCGCCTTGCCTGTAAAGAACAGGTATTGTCTTACGCTCTTATAAAAGAAGAAGTAACCCTTGAACCTTTAAAGGGATTCCCTCTTTTAAAGGATTTAGTGGTTGATCATGAAGTTTTTACAGAGAAAATGAAAAAATACAAGACATGGCTTTTGGAAGGAGAAGAATACTCTAAGATAACACCTACACTTCACAGAAAAATAGAAAGGGCAGCGGACTGTATTCTGTGCTATGCATGCCAGTCATACTGTCCACAAGTTTTGGAAGAGGATTATGCGGGTCCTGTTATCTTTGCAAAGCTCTACAGACTTATTAAAGATCCCCGTAACGCTATAAGAGATGAACGCTTTATATACGCTCTTGATAAAGGACACTTGTATCACTGTCTTTCTTGTAATAAGTGTAATAACTGCTGTCCAACAGAAACAAAACCCGCAGATCTTATTAGAGAAATTATGGTTTACACGGGAAAAAATGAAGAAGTCAGGAGTTAATTACGTATGTCAGTCTTGTGGGTATATATCGGTTAAGTGGAAGGGAAAGTGTCCCCATTGCGGCGAATGGAATTCTTTTATGGAAGAAATATCCGCTCACATAAATCCTTCAGTGGAAATAAAACCCCGTCCTATAAACAGTTGGGAAATAGAGGATTACGGAAGAATAAGCACATGTTTTGAAAATCTTGATATCGCTCTTGGTGGAGGTTTAGTAAAAGGGCAGATAATCCTTATCGCAGGAGAGCCGGGTATAGGTAAATCCACTCTACTACTGCAGATTTCCGGTAGATTGGCTGAAAAAGGGAAAATTCTATACATCTCAGGTGAAGAATCCGGTTCTCAAATAGCTATGAGGGGAAGACGTATCGGAGTGACTAATTCCCAAATTATTGTTTATCCAGAAACTGTCTTGGAAGAAATCTTAAAAGTTCTGGAAAAGGAAGACTTTACTCTTGTAGTAGTTGATTCCGTTCAAACTATTTACTCTGAAAGTATTGAATCCTCACCGGGTTCCATTTCCCAAGTAAGAGAAGTAGCCTTTAGGATTTCTGAAATCTGCAAAAACAAAGGAATTCCGTGTTTTATAGTAGGACAGATAACTAAGGAAGGGTTAATTGCGGGACCGAAAGTTTTGGAACACCTTGTAGATACAGTCCTTTACTTTGAAGGGGAACGATACAGTCACTATAGAGTTGTGAAAGTAGTTAAAAACAGATTTGGTTCTACGGGAGAAATAGCAGTATTTAAAATGGGAGATAAAGGTCTTGAGGAAATTCCCGAACCTTCTGCCTTTTTCATAGAAGAAAGAAGAGAATCTCCCGGCAGTGCGGTTTTTCCCTATACCGAAGGAAGTAAACCTATTCTTCTTGAAGTGCAAGCGCTCGTTTTGCCTGCTCTTTATACTACACCTCAGAGAAAAACGCAAGGCTTTGATGTTAACAGATTATCTCTTATCTTGGCTGTTTTGGAAAAAGAAGCAAATTTGTTTACCCGTGATTGTGATGTTTTTGTTAATATAGCTGGTGGTATGGTTGTTAAAGAACCAGCGGTGGATCTTGCGGTTGCCTTAGCTGTAGCTTCTTCTAAAAAGAACAGACAACTTCCCACGGATACTGTTATCTTTGGAGAATTAGGACTATCGGGAGAGGTTAGATCAGTTCATCTTGGAGAATTAAGATTAAAGGAAGCTATTAGATTCGGTTTCAAAAGAGCCGTAGTTCCTAAGACTTCTAACGACACAGGAAACATTGAAGTAATTCCCGTTTCCTCTATAAAAGAAGCCCTGGAAATTTTACTGTGAATAATGTCCAAAGAAAAAGAAGAGTTTTCTGAACTTATAAAGAAAAAGCTGTCAGGTGAAGTAACTTCTCTTGCTCAAACTTACGGTTGAGGTAAGCTGATCGGTATGGTATTTTCTTGGTTCATTGATGCGGGTAGTAGGATTGCTTGAAACAATCGCTGCCAACCTTTGCTGGTTGCCCCCGTTGGTAGGTACGATTTCCAAAAGAAAAAGATAAACTAATCACAGAGTTTCCTTTACCACCCTTTCGTTAAGAGGTTGAACTGGTCGTGCGTTAAGATCGTATACAGATCTGAAACGGTCTATCTGTTCCTTGGACACCTCAATTCCTTCTTTCATAACTATCCAAGTAACCCCCTCAGAACAAGGAGGTGTAGTAAGAGATCCATCGTAAGTGTAGTAGCCTCTGCTTTCGGGAAGAAGTTGTTCGGGATTTATCTTTACATCTTCCTTTGTAACTTCTCCCTTTTCCAAAGGCATAAAATTCCATACCTTTTTTATAACAGGATTTTCCGAACCCTCCTTAAGCATAACCCCAATGACAAGTAAGTTGCCTTCCTCATCACTGTGGACTAGGTGTAGTTCCAAAGGAAACACCTGTCCGTTAAAGAGGTGTTCACTGGGAGTATGAAAGTGGAACTGAAGCAGATTATACTTCTTTCCGTTGTATATTACGTATCCTCCCGATTCACAGTTTACTTGAATAGTGTGTCCGTTGTTTAACACAGTCAAAGGGATTTCTGAGTAATTTACTTCAACAGGTGGTAGATCGGTTTTCACCGTTTTTCTAATATCAATAGGAGACTGTGCCTTTCCTGATTTGCAGAGCTTATAATCTACACATAAATCCCCCCACCTATCAGGTCCTATTTCTCCTTTGTATCCCCACTTCATTGCAAACCTCCTTACTGGATTGTTTTGCGATATTCGGATCAAGATTATAACATTCACTTTTAAAATTTTCAGTAAAAGTTACGATATACAAAATTCGGTAGTTATGGCACTCAGCAAAAAGATAACCATCGCCTCTCTTATCCCAACCACCTTTATGGTGTTTTTTGCTGTGGGCATTTCCCTTTACTTTTGGCATCACTACAAATCAGCAAACACTATAAAAGATATTTCCTTTCTTATAGGTGCTTCCTCTTGTTTAATTCACGAACTTCAGAAGGAAAGGGGTATGAGTGCGGGTTTTATAGGAAGTAAGGGAAAGAAATTCCGAGATTCTTTAAGAAAACAAAGAGAAGAAACAGATGTTGCTCTTAAATCCTTTAAAGGATTTTTAAAGGTAGCTGAATACGATGAGAGAATAGAAAGTGTTATCCGCAGAGTAGAAGCCGAACTTGACAAATTAGAAGATGTAAGACTCAAGGTAGATAATCTTGCCATAGATAAAGCTCAGGTAGTTAAGTTCTATACAAATATAAACAATCAGCTTATAGATCTTATAGGCTTAATGGTTCATCATTCCAAGGATATCCACGTAGGTGCTAGAATAGTAGCTCTTAAAGAATTTTCCCGTGCAAAAGACTTAGAAGGCATAAAAAGAGCTCTTTTGAGTATAGTATTTTCTCAAGACGAATTTGATCAAGACACACTTCTAACTTTTGCCCGTATTAGCGGAAAAGAAAAAGCTTATATGGAATCCTTTGAAAGTATAGCTCCTCCTTTTTACTTAGATTACTTTAACAAGCTAAAGGAAAGAGAAGCTTTTAAAAGAGCAAAACAACTGGAAGAGTTAGCGCTCTCCAAAAAAAGAAACTACGGCATTGATCCAGAGGAGTGGTTTAGAATTCAAACACAAAGGATAAATCTGTTTAAAGAAATGGAAGATTATATGCTTACCGATATAACAGATTTTGCAGATAATTTAAGAAATTCAACTTTCAAAAAATTTGGAGCTGTAGTAGTCCTTGCTTTGTTTTTAACTGGAATAACAGGAACACTGGTCTACAAGATAGTATCAGATGTAAACAACAGAATAAAAGAAGTTGTTAGCAGTGTTGTTACAACCGCTGAAAAGATGGAATTTGAACTGAGTGGTTTTCAAAAACAAAACAAAAAAGATGAATTTTCTTTATTGGAAAAAGCTATTTCCGAAATGCTCCACGGTATAGGATCTGTTATAGAAAACATAAGAGCAGTAATGGAAAAGGTATCTCAAGGCTATTTTTCTAAAAGAGTTGAAGGGGACTTTAAAGGAGATATTAAAGCTCTTGCTGACAATATAAATTCCTCCCTTGAAACCTTACAAAAAGCTATGATTTCCATAAAGAAAGTAATTGAAGAAGTAGCAAAAGGTAATCTCAAAGTGCGAATAGAGGAGGAATTTACAGGTGATATACAAGAACTGACAAGCTATATAAATTCAGCACTTGATGATCTTCAGGGTCTTCTTAAACATATAAGAGATGATCTTATAAACGTGACTTCCAATATAGCCAGTATAACAACCTCCGTAGATGAAACCTCAGAAGCTATAAGACAGATATCGGAAGAAACCCTTAAAGCCAGAAACAGAGCAGGGGATATGGAAAAAGCAATAGAAGCAGGAAAAGGCAGAGTTAAAGACATGCATTCTGCCATGAACGCTATAGTCAACGTCAGTAAAGAAGTAACTTCTATAACGGAAACCATAGTTACCATAGCAGAACAAACAAATCTGTTGGCTTTAAACGCAGCTATAGAAGCTGCCAGAGCGGGAGAAATGGGAAGAGGTTTTGCGGTTGTTGCCGATGAAGTAAGGAGATTAGCTGAAATATCCGCAAAGGCTGCTAAGGAAATAGCCAGTCTTTTGGAAAAAACGGTGAATACAGTTGAAGCGGGTCAGATGTCCGCTGAGCATGTGGTTGAAAGCTATAAAAGGATAGAAGAGGTTGTCAGAGAAGTGGCTTCTTCCATAGACAATATAGCTACTGCTATGGAAGAACAGAGCAGGGCTGTTGATCTTATAAGGGATAATATCGCAGATATTTCCAAAAGCACAGACAGAATAGAAGAAAATATAAAGAAATTCCAAGTTTAATTTTAAATTTAAAACAATGATCTAAATCATGGAATAAGATATTGAGATTGGATTTCAATTTTTTATAGAGCTTTCCTCTTCCTCCGGAGACTCCTGCACCCAAGGTCCCGCCGCGCCTCCTCTTTTTTATCCTTTTGATAAAATTACTAAAATGCAAAAGATAATCTTGGTTTTTCTCTTTTTAGTAGGCTATTTGTTCGGATCAGAACAGGGACTTGAGCTTTTCAAGTCAAGAGGATGTGCTTCTTGTCATCAACCAAGTGTAGAAGCGTTCGGTCCTTCCCTGAAGAAGATAGCTAAAGCTTACAAAGGCAAGCGAGAAGATCTGATAAGGTATCTTCGTGGAGAAGCACCACCCATAGTTGATCCTTCAAGAGCGGGTATAATGGAAGCTCAGCTTACAATGGTAAAGGATTTAGAAGAAGAGCAACTGCTCGCGTTGGTAGATTTTATACTTAGCTTTGAAAAAACTTCAGAGGAGCAATGATAGAAGCTTTTGTTAATTTCAAAAGGGATAAATACTGCGGAGAAGTTTCCACAGAAGATAAAGGCAGGGAAATAAAGCTCTGCGGTTGGGTTCACAGAATAAGAAATCACGGAGGGGTTATCTTCATAGACTTAAGAGACAGAGAAGGCATTGTTCAGGTAGTTGTTGAGGAAAGCAGGAATCCAACTGTTTACGAAAAAGCGGAAAAAGTAAAACCAGAGTGGGTTATAGGCGTAAAGGGAACAGTAAGAGACAGGCCCCCGGGCACAGAAAATCCTAAGCTTAAAACCGGCTATTTAGAAGTTGTATGTAACGAGCTAAAAGTATTCAACACTTCCGAAGTTCCCCCCTTTCCGGTGGAAGAGGAAACACGGGTTTCAGAAGAGCTGAAACTCAAATACAGATACATAGATCTAAGAAGAGATTCCATGAAAGAGAATATTATTTTTAGACACAGGGTATATCAAAAGGTAAGGAAGTTTTTTGATGCCAAAGGCTTTATTGAAATAGAAACTCCTTTTTTAACAAAATCCACACCTGAGGGTGCAAGGGATTTTATAGTGCCTTCACGTTTGCACCCTGCTAAATTTTACGCTCTTCCCCAATCTCCTCAGCTTTTTAAACAAGTGCTCATGGTAGCGGGATTTGACAGATACTACCAAATAGTGCGGTGTTTCAGAGATGAAGATCTAAGAGCAGATAGACAACCTGAATTTACCCAGATAGACTACGAAATGTCCTTTGCAGATGAAGAAGAGATAATGTCTGTGGCGGAAGAACTGGTAACCGAACTTTTCAAAGATCTATTAGGAATAAATTTAAACACTCCTTTTGAAAGAATACCTTATAGGGAAGCCTTGGAACTTTACGGAACAGATAAACCGGACAGGCGATTTGATCTTAAGCTAATAGATCTCACAGATATTTTTAGAAATACGGAATTCAGAGTTTTCAAAACAGCAATAAACGCAGGAGGAGTTGTTAAGGCTATAAACTTCAAAAGATCCTTTCTTTCCAGAAAGGATATAGACGAACTGACTGCTTACGTTCAAACCTTAGGAGCAAAAGGACTTGCGTGGATAAAAATAGAAAAGGATAAACTAAATTCCCCAATAGTTAAGTTTTTTACAGAAGAAGAAAAAAAACTCTTGAAGGAGAAAACGAACGCAGAGGAAGGAGATACAGTGTTTTTCTGCGCAGACAGTGTAGAGAATGTTCACAAAATACTGGGAAATCTCAGGGTTCATTTAGCGAATAAGTATAATCTTGTAAATAAAAAAAAGTGGGAAGCTTTGTGGATTGTGGATTTCCCGCTTATGGAGTGGGACGAAGAGGAAGGAAGGTTTATCTCTCTTCATCACCCCTTTACTTCACCACGAGATGAAGATGTAGATCTATTAAAAGAAGCACTTGAAACAAAGGATCTTCAAGAGAAAAAAGCACTTATAGGTAGAGTAAGAGCAAAAGCTTATGATCTTGTTCTCAATGGTGAGGAAATTGGTGGGGGTTCTGTGCGTATTCATACTTCCGAACTTCAAAATATTGTTTTTAAACTCCTTAACATAGGAGAAGTAGAAGCAAAAGAAAAATTCGGTTTTTTATTAGAAGCCCTTAGATTCGGCGCTCCTCCTCATGGCGGATTTGCTTTCGGATTAGACAGACTTATAGCTTTAATGAGAGGCTTAGACTCAATAAGAGATGTTATAGCTTTCCCGAAAACCCAAAAAGGCATCTGTCCGCTTACTTCTGCTCCTGACTACGTCACCCCCCTCCAGCTTAAAGAAGTGCATATAAAAGTTGAAGAATAAGCTTTTCAGACTTGATGGCAGACGAGTTTAAAGGGAAGCTGTTCGTTGTTCCTACCCCCATAGGTAATTTGAAAGATATAACTCTGCGGGCTTTAGAAGTTTTACAAAAAGCCCCTTTTATAGCCTGTGAGGATACAAGAAGAACAAAAATACTTCTTAACCATTATGGAATAAAAGGAAAAAAACTTATATCCTACTATGAACCTAAGGAAGAACGTCAAATTCCCAAGCTATTTAAATTACTGAAAAATCACGATATTGCATTGGTTTCCGATGCAGGAACTCCCGCCATATCGGATCCGGGTTATAAGCTTATAAGAGCCTGTTTAAACTCCGGTATAGTTGTTGAAGTTCTACCCGGTCCGTCTGCTTTTGTAACCGCCCTTGTCGGCTCTGGATTACCCACTGATAGTTTTATCTTTGTGGGATTTCCCCCCAAGAAAGGCACAAAAGGATTTTTTGAAAACTTAAGATCCTGTAGAGCTTCCACCTTCATAGTCTACGAATCTCCAAAAAGGGTGGTAAAGACTCTTGAAATTGTAAGGGAGGTTTTTGGTAATGTAAGAGTCTGTGTAGCCCGCGAACTTACCAAAATTCACGAAGAATTCATACGAGGGGACATATTTGAAGTTATGGAAGAGCTAAAGAACAGGAAAACCGTTAAAGGAGAACTGACAATCTTGTTTACGGAGAAACCATGATGGCTGTTCGCTATACCGTTATATTATTGCTTAGTCTTTTAGTTGCTTTTGGAATAACTTACATAAACTATCGTTTTATTCTAAACCTTGAAAACATAAGCTTTTTTTACTTTCTTATACCAATACTTGCAGGGTTTGTATGTGGTATTGTTATTGTAATTTTTTTAAACAAACTAAACTCTCTCAGAGAGAGTGAGAAAAAGATAAGAGATATGGCTTTTACCGATGAGCTCACAGGTTTACCTAACAGGAGATCTTTGTTAGATCTTCTTGATTTTGAACTCAAACGTGCCCGCAGATTCTACACTCCTTTATCAATAGCTCTTCTTGACTTGGACGATTTTAAGCAGATAAACGACAGATACGGACATTTGATAGGAGATGAAGTTTTAAAAGAAATGGCAAGAGTATTACGTTCATGTTTACGCTCCACTGATATTGTAGGACGCTTCGGTGGTGAGGAATTTATGATAATTATGCCTGCTACCTCCTTTAAAACAGCGGTAAAGGTTATGGAAAGAGTAAGGGAAGCGGTAGAACATACTTTTTTTGAACCGGTAGGCAGTGTGAGTATAAGCATAGGAGTTACAGAACTAAGAGAAGAGGATTCAGCTCAGGATCTAATAACAAGAGCTGATGAAAACCTTTACAAAGCAAAAAGGGAAGGGAAAAATCGTGTCATTGCGGGTTAGCTGGTCTTAGCTGACTCCTTCTTCTCTTCAGGCTCAACGTCTTCCGCTTTAACTTCTTTAATGTTTTTCTCTTCTTCTATTTCTCCGGAAAGAGCCTTTTTAAAGTTTCTTATCCCCGCACCCAAGGCTTTCCCTGCTTCGGGAAGCCTTGAAGCTCCGAATAGAATAAATATTATTGCTAAGATTACTAGAATTTCCGGTAGGGATATGTTTCCTATAAGTGGCATATCTCACCTCGTTTAACCGAACCCTTAAAGGTCCGGTGCGGGGGTATTTGTATCCCGCCTTTGTAAGGGCGCCCATATCCCCCGCAGGCGGTATTTGGACACCCTTTGGTAATTTCCACGCATATACGCATATTGATTTAATATAACTCTTCAGCAACATCTTATCCACTCTAAGGGAGATTTTTCCATTCCCATTCTTCTATGCCAACTGTGAAATTCTTCAAGAAGCTCAGGAATTATTTCTGCAAAGTAAAATTTGAAGTAATTAGGCATTCCGAAGTATTCCGCAAAGAGAAAAAAGAGAAAAACTTCCTCCATTTGACGTGCGGATTTCCTAAAACCGTAGCCGAACTTTAATCTGTAAATTTCCTTTAGAAACTCATTTATACCCATTTTTGACAACTCTTATTGATTCTAAGATAATAACCACTTCTAATGTAAGAATAATAAAGCTAACAGTTGCAAGCAGTATGTCTTTCTTCAGAGTATTGTTAAGGAAGTTCAAAAACATAGCCGATGAAGTAATGATCAGAACAAGCATAAAAGGTATAAGAATAGCTAATGTGGGTTTTCTTTCACTACGTAAATAAAGAAAGGATACAAGAAGAGCAAGAGCTGCAAGTAGCTGATTTGCCGCCCCAAAAATGGGCCAGAAAAGGAAACCACCTTTACCTTCTTCTTTGGAAAAAACGAGAACCATAGAAGTAAGAACAGCTATCAAAGAAGCACTCCACGGGTTACGGAGTAATTTAAGGTCGTATATATGTCCCAATTCGTTAAGTATATACCTTTGAATTCTTACACTAGTGTCCATGGTGGTAGCGGCGAACAGAACTATCAGAGTAGCTATTAAGGTTTGAGAAAGTCCGTAATCTATACCTAAGGAGGATATAAGTCCCGCACCCCCTTCTACTACTGCGGGAATGGAGGATTTCTTTATAGAATCCCAAGAGCTGTATAGTTCAGAATATCTATCGTAGGAAACTAAAGAAAGTCCAGCAGTGCAGGCTACTATAACTATAACTGCCAAAGAGCTTTCTCCTAAAAAGCCTAAGTAACCTACCGTTCTGGCATCGCTTTCCTTAGACAGTTGCTTAGAGGTAGTTCCTGAAGATACAAGAGCGTGAAAACCACTCAAAGCACCACAGGCTATTGTTATAAACAAAAAGGGAAAAATAGAAGGTGCGCCTTCGGGATCAATATTAATAGCAGGTGCGGATACAACTGGATCTGCGACTAAAGCTCCTACATACATCAAGACGAGTAAAACTATAAGCTGAAGGCCGTTTAGAAAATCGCGGGGCTGTAACAAAACCCAAACAGGTAAAGAAGAAGCAAAGAAAGTGTATAAAAACAAGATAAAAATCCAAAAAATAAGGGGATCTATTCCCGTCAGGTTTTTGAGTATATCCGGGTAGACAGGGAAGGAGTTCCCCACAAAAACAGAGATATAAAGAAGGAGAAGAAACACAATACTCAAAAGGACAAAGTTTACTCTGAACCTGTAAACACTGTATCCGAAAATTACCGCAAGAGGAACAATGCTCCATGCAGGTATAACGCTAGCGGGAAATTTTGTAAACAGCAGTGCTATAACGTAAGCAAAAACTGCATTTACAAGTATTGCCAAGGCTAATATCAAAAGCAGAAAAACTATTCTTGCTTTTTCTCCTGCGTAGTTTCCCAAAATAGTTCCTATGGACTTTCCCTTATGTCTTATGGAAGTCACAAGAGCAGAGAAATCATGAACAGCACCTATGAAAACTGCTCCCAAGACAACCCAAAGCAGAGCGGGTAACCAACCCCATATTACCGCTATCGCAGGACCTATAATAGGACCAGCCCCTGTAATAGAAGTAAAGTGATGTCCTAAAAGAATCCAGCGGTTTGTAGGCACGTAATCTACGTCATCTCTCAACTCCCAAGCGGGAGTTTTTCTGGAATCGTCAAGAGAGAAAACCTTTTTAGAAAGGTAGCGGGAGTAAAGTAAATATCCCATGGCATACATAAGAAAAGCAAAAAGAATGATTTCTATCGCACTCATCTTCAAAGCTAATTATATTTAAATTTTCCATGAACATTTTAATCGTAGGCAGTGGTATTGTAGGGCTTTCTACAGCCTTGGAGTTAGCACTTGCAGGTTATAAAGTAAAGATAGTAACCAGAAACTACGAAGAAGGAGCTTCTTGGGTAGCGGGAGGTATGCTTGCTCCTTTTTCTGAAGGATTAACGGGAGATCTCCTTGACTTTTCCAGAAAATCACTCTCTCTTTTCCCCGACTTTAAACTCAAGGTGGAAGAAACATCAAGGGGTAAAATTCCCTACAAAAGTGGTTGTGTTCTAAGGTTAGCTCTATCCGAAGAAGAAAAGGAAAGATTTGAAAAACTATGCTCAGAGTATAACTCCCTTGGCATAAACTTTGAGCGTTTTTCAGAAGATAAAATCTCCTTAATTCAAAAAAATCTGAGTGAGGAAATACGCGGAGGGTGGTTCTTTCCCGAAGAAGGAGATACGGATACGGAAAGATTAATGGATTCCCTTTTGATAGCTTTGAGTAATCTCGGTGTAAGGATAGAAGTAGATGAAATAAAAGAAATTTACAAGGAAGGGAAAACCGTTAAAGAACTTAAGGGACTTAAAGGAATTTACAGTGCTGATTTTTATGTATTTGCGACAGGATTTTGGTCTGGAAAGTTATTAAAAGTTCCGGTCTTTCCTGTTAAGGGTCAGATCTTGAAAGTGAAAAACCCCGCTCCTGATAAGACTCTATACGCGGAGGGTATTTACATAATCCCTAAGGAAAATTACGTTCTTATAGGAGCTACTTCGGAAGAAAGACAAACAAATCCTCAGCCTACTCTCTTTGCTTTAAACTATCTAAGCTGTAAAGCTCTCAAGCTTTTCCCTCCCATTGTTGAAGCGGAGTTTATATCTTTAAAAACAGGATTCAGACCCGCAACCCCTGATGGAAAACCGATTATGGAATTAGGAAATAACTACACAATTCTAACTGGTTTTTACAGAAACGGGATAATGTGGACACCTATCGCTTCTAAATCTGTTCTTGAATACTTGGAAAAGGGAGTAAAATCTCAATACTTTGAACTTTTCTCCTGCAGAAGATTTTATAATTTTGAAGATGATTCGTAAGCTTGATAAATTATACGAAGGGAAAGCAAAAGTAGTTTACAAAACTTCAGATCCTGATAAACTTATTCTGCACTTTAAAGATAAAGTAACAGCCTTTGACGGACTTAAAGAAGAAGAGAGAAAAGGGAAAGGTATTTTGAACAATCTCATCTCTTCCCTACTCTTTGAGATTTTGGAATCTAAGGGAATAAAAACCCATTATATTCGCAGACTTTCTGATAGGGAAATGCTTGTCTGGAAAGCCGAGAGATTCCTTGTAGAAGTTGTTGTGAGAAACGTAGCAGCTGGCAGTTTAGTTAAAAGATTAGATTTCAAAGAAGGAGAATTCTTGAAAACTCCTCTTGTGGAATTCTTTTACAAGAGCGATAAGTTAAAAGACCCTTTAATATGTAGATCTCATATAAAACTCATGAATCTCGCCCCTGAGGAAGCTATTTCCTTTATGGAAGAAACCGCTTTGAAGGTAAACAGTGTATTAAAGGATATTCTTAAAGAGCGCAATCTACTGCTTGTAGATTTTAAATTAGAATTCGGGAAATTGCCTAACAATTCTGTAATTGTAATTGATGAAATATCACCTGACAGTATGAGAATCTGGGATAAAAAGACAGGAGAAAAGTTAGATAAAGACAGATTCCGTTACAATCTTGGAGATCTGTTAGAAGGTTACAGAAAGATCCTTGAAAGAATAAGCTGATCTCAATTCAGTTTGTAAACGATTGGTATTACAAGAACAACTTCTTTTTTCGGCTTTGGAAAATTCTCCGAAGCTTTTAGAACCGTATCTACTGCTTTTTTGTCAAGAACTTCATATCCGGAACTTTTCTTTACATGTATATCCCTTATTCCTTGTGGGGTTAAAGTAAAACAAACGACAACAGTTCCTTGCCAACCCATTCTTCTTGCGATAAAGGGATACCTTAAATAGCTTTGAATAATTTCTCTTATAAGAGATAAATTAGTTTCTTCAAATACTGTCTGATAGTCTTTGACTTCATCAATTTTTTTCTGTTCTACAGTTTTTTTATTTTCTTCAATTTCCTTTTCAGCTCTGATAGGAATACTTGATGTTGAAGGAATTTCCCTTTTTGTAACTGTAGTTTTTATAGGATTTTCCTCTTTCTTAAATTCCTTAAGAATTTCCTTATTACGGAAAGGTTTTTTATGCGTTTCCTCCCGCTTTATTTGTTTTTTAGGAGGAGATTGCTTTTTCTTAATAACTGACCTTTTAACTTCTTTCTTTTGAATTTTTTTTAAAACTTTCTTTTTTCTTCTTTTTTGATACTTCGGCGAGGGAGATTTTTTACTAACTTCTTCTTCCAATTTAATAATAGAAAGCGGTATGTTTATATTGGCTTTTTTCTGAGGTTTTATTTTATTTGTAAAAGCAAAAATGAGAAAAATAAAGAATAAATGAAGCATAAAGGAAATAGTAAAAGCTGTAAGATACCTCATTTCTTAATAACTCGTAGAGATACATTTTTAAAGCCGTAAGTGTTCAAAACATCAAGAACTTTTACAAAGTGTTCAAGAGATATACTCTTGTCCGCCCTGAGGTTAATCGGACTGTCTTTTCTAAAATTTCCAAGTTTTACTTTGAGTTCTTTTATACTTACCTTTTTTCCGTTGAGATAAACTCTTCCCTTCTGCGTAATAGTTATGTTTATTACTTTAAGGATTTTGGAACTTTTTCCGCTTTCAGCAGAAGGCAAGTTAACAGGAATTTCTCCCTGCACTACGAAAGTTGCCGTTGTCAGAACTATAGTTAAAAGAACAAGCATTATATCAACTAAAGGAATAACGTTAATGTAATTGAATTCCTTATCTTCCATTCTTTATCTCCCAAAGAGCAATAAGAACTTTTACTCTTCTGATAAGTAGGTTATAAAGGATAATAGCGGGTATGGCTACTAAAAGACCAACTGCGGTTGCTTTAAGAGCAAGGGCAAGACCTACCATTATTTCCTTTGTATCAACAAATCCTTTTTCTCCCAAGGTATAAAAAGTAAACATTATTCCGAGAACCGTTCCCAGTAATCCTACATAAGGAGCGTTTGATCCTATGGTTGCTATAACGTGTATTCCTTTTGTCAGTGTTATCTCAAGCTCTTGTTTGCTTTTGAATTCTGCTAGTTTAACACTTCTGAAAAATAGCCATCGCTCAATGGAAATACCCACCGCTAAAATACTCATAAATCCCAGTAAGCCTATAATACCGTAATCCACAAGCTCTTTTATGTTCTCCATAGTGTTAATTTTATGATAAAATTAACGATAAATACGGTGTATTTAAACAGGAGGTTTTATGTAAAGAGGTTCTATACTAAACAGATTATCCCCTTCTGGGTTGTTTTTAAGTTTTTCATAAGCGTAAATACCGCCGTATGCGGAAAAAGGGAAAAAGGGATAAACTATCTGCTCTGATGTAAGCTCAGTGTATTTAGAAGTCCTTACTGTTATACCTGTTCCTTGGAGTTTTTCTCCTTTGTATATCTTAACTTCTGAAAAATGGTCTTCGTTGTATATCCTGTAAAGGAGGTTTGTGCTTACCGCAAGATAAGGAATCCGAGGCATAGGAGCTGAAGTAAAGTATGCTAACAAAAACAGGTTCTCATACGAAACAACAGGTTTTTTCAAAATGTAAGCTATTGTCTTTACAAAAGTTACACCAATTCTCAGAGAAGTCAGATATCCCACTCCTATTGATACAGCAAAAGCATCAAAATCTGAAGGGTGTAATTTAAGTTCTTCAAGAGCAGAAGGGAGCAATTCTAAGGTTTTCTTTTCCGAGTTTATATAGTGAATAAGTTTAACTTCTCCTTTTTCTACAACTGAGAGATTAAACGTAGAGAAAGATGTGTCTAAGGATAATATTCTCATAGATTTGGCAATTTTTCGTAGTGGGGATAAATTTGCTCCCATACAAAGCTCAACTTTAAAAGGGTTGCCTCATCCCAAGGTTTTCCTATAAGTTGAGCGCCTACTGGTAAACCCTTTACCCAGTTAACGGGAATAGATATTGCGGGGAGTCCAGCAAGATTCACGGGAACAGTAAAAACATCGGATAAATACATTTCTATAGGATTTTCAAGCCTTTCTCCCAATTTAAAAGGCAGGGTAGGGGTAGTAGGACAAGCTATAACATCTACCCGCTTAAAAGCTTTTAGAAAATCATCGTATACTAATTTGCGGACTTTCATAGCTTTGAGATAATAAGCATCGTAATATCCCGCAGACAGTGTAAATGTGCCGAGCATTATCCTTCTTTTGACTTCAGCACCGAACCCTTCATCTCTTGTTTTTGCATACATTTCCGAAAGATTTTTATAGTTTTTTGTTCTATATCCGTATTTAACACCGTCGTAACGGGCAAGATTGGAAGAGGCTTCCGCTGGGGCTATTATATAGTAAGCAGGTATGGCATACCTAACATGGGGAAGGGAAATCTCTTCTATCTTACAGCCGATCTTTTCAAGTTCTTTTACAAAGCTGTAAAAACTTTCTTTAATTTCTTGCTGAAGATCAAATTCAAAAAATTCTGTAGGCAAGCCTATCCTTATACCCTTTGTATCCCTTTTTATTTCTTCTCTGTAGGGAGGAACTTTTACATTTGCACAAGTGGAGTCCTTTTCATCGTAACCGCTTATAACTTCCAAAATCAGAGCTATATCCTCTGTTCTTCTCCCAAAAGCTCCGATCTGATCCAATGAGGAAGCAAAAGCTACCAGTCCATAACGGGAAACCCTACCGTATGTGGGTTTTATTCCTATAACACCGCAAAAAGAAGCGGGTTGTCTTATTGATCCTCCCGTATCGGATCCCAAGGCTATCGGTGCCGACATAACTGCGGTTGCCGCCGCAGATCCACCTGAAGATCCCCCCGGAACTCTTTCCGTATCCCAGGGATTTTTCGTAGGAAAAAAAGCGGAATACTCTGTAGAAGATCCCATAGCGAATTCGTCCATATTGGTTTTTCCTAAGAACAAAGCACCTTCTTTTTTGAGTTTTTCTATAACCGTAGCATCGTAGGGAGATACAAAGTTCTCCAGAATTTTGGAAGCACAAGTGGTTCTTTCACCCTTTATAACTATGTTATCTTTAACTGCAACGGGTATCCCGAAAAGCTTTCCGCAAGGTCTTTTCTCATCAAGCTTTTTTGCCAGATTGTAAGCTTTCTCATACGTAGGTGTTATATAAGCCTTAATTTTTTCTTCTGTCTCTTCAAATCTCTCAGCAAAAGCTTCCACAATTTCGGAAGGTTTAACCTCTCCTTTGGAAATCAAATCAGCTAACTCACAGATTCCTTTTTTCCAAAGCATGGATATATTTTAGGATAAAGTGGGAGTTATAGTGAATTTAGAAAAACCCCGATTTAAGGGAGAAATGTCTGTAGAGGAAGCTCTTTATAGGCGTAGATCAGTAAGGGATTATTCTCCTGAGCCTTTGAGTATTTCAGAAATTTCTCAAATTTTATGGTCTGCTCAAGGGTTAACTCACCCATACGGATACAGAACAGCTCCTTCCGCAGGAGCGCTTTATCCTTTGGAAATATACATACACGCTACACGGGTGGAAAATCTTCCTAAGGGTATATACAAATACATGCCTTCCAAACATAGCCTTCTTCTTATAAAAGAAGGGGATTTCTCAAAAGAGTTGTTCAAAGCTTCTCTTTCACAAGAACAGGTGCTTACAGCAGCACTGATTATACTTATATTCGGCGTATTTGCAAGAACCACATCAAAATACGGTAAAAGAGGAATCAGATACGTGTTTAATGAAGTAGGACATGTGAGTCAAAATATATATCTTCAAGCCACAGCCTTGCGCTTAGGAACCGTTGCCATAGGTGCTTTTTACGATGAGGAGATAAAATCAATAGTAAGAGCTGAGAAAGAAGAAGAACCTCTTTATATAATGCCCATCGGTAAACCTATTTAACTCAAGCAATCAAAAGCTCTTTAAGGGTAACCTCTACACATTCAGAGAGAGCTTTGAGATTGTATCCACCTTCTAAAGCAAAAAGAACAGGAGATCCAAGTTCACAACAAAGGCTTACAATACTCCTTACAATTTTCCTTACACCTTCCGTGGATAGACTTAGATGAGTAAGGGGATCTTCTCTATGCAAATCGTATCCTGCAGATATGAGAACAAAATCTGGATTAAAGGATAGAAAGCTTTCCCTTAAGGTAGTTTGATATACAGGTATAAACTCAGCATCTCCGCTAAAAGCAGACATAGGTATGTTTAATGTATATCCTAATCCCTTACCTGCTCCCTTTTCACTATCACTACCAGTTCCAGGATAAAAAGGATACTGATGGGTAGAAAAGTAAAAAACACAGTCTTCTTCGTAGAAACTCTTTTGAGTTCCGTTTCCGTGATGAGCATCAAAGTCTATTATGTAGATTCTTTTCTTACCTTTATTAAGTAAATAGCGGGCACCGATGGCTATATTGTTAAAAAGACAAAATCCCATAGCCTTTGCAAATTCCGCATGGTGTCCCGGCGGTCTTACAGCGCAAAAGACAGCTTCTACTTCCCCTTTAAGGATTCTATCTATTCCTTCAAGAACACCGCCTACGGCGGTAAGTGCCACCTCATAACTATCAGGTGTGGCGTATGTATCTGAATCTAAAAAACCTCCACCTGCGGTGCAAAAATCGTGTATTTCCTGTATATAAGCGGGATCGTGATTTAAAGCGACTTCTTCTACAGTTGCTCTGCGAGGAGAAATAACGTTCAAGTTTTTCAAAATTCCCTTTTTCTCCAAATGGGACATAATAGTAATTAGTCTTTCCTTTCTCTCTGGGTGATCTGGATAATTGTGTTTCAGATAGATATCTGAATATACGAATCCTGTTTTCATCTCCGCCAATTATTTTAACACTTGTTTTAACAACGCTTGCGGAACTGCAAAAGTAAGGTGAGTTTGCAAAATACCCAAAGGAGTTTTCCTCAGAATTTTTAGCAGGTATATTCTGTAAAGATCTCTATCGGTAATTGATCTTAGTTTTCTCTCTGTGCGGGGATAAAAAGTTTGAAGGAATCGGGATATTTTGAAATGAAAGTCTTCAATTTCAGCACAGGTCCTTAATTGTGCAAGTGTAAATACACTTATAAGGAATCTTAACTTGAACTTTTTTCTTCTGAGCTGAATCTCGTCCGCAACGGGAAGCAGGGGATAAAACTCCTTTACCTTTTTTGCAAATAAACCCTTCCCCTTTCTTATAAGCTTTATACCTTCTGGATCTTTGAATATCTTTGTAAGAGATACACCACAAGAAGGAGATTTGCTTTTTAAAAGAAAGCCGTCCACTTCGCTGACGGATTTTAGGAAAAATAGGCTGTAATCTTCAATCTCTTTGGTAAGATCCCTACCCGTTGAAGGTTGAAAGGCTCTTATCCTTTTCTGATCTTGGTAGAGAATTATTTTCTCTCTCGGAACACCCAGATTTACACCCACTTCGGGACATATTTTTACAACTTCTATATAAGGAATCAATTCTATAACAAAATTATCCTTTACGAATTTACCATTGTAGCGAACCTTATCTCCCGCTAAACAAGCACTTATAACTATTCTTGGTTTCATCGTAGTTTTAAGTATAATTCTCCTTATGAGTGTTTTAGTGTTTGTCAGTATGACTCCCTTAGGCAAGGGGGAAAGTGTCAGCAAGTATGTGGCTAAGGTTGTAGATATAGTAGATAAATCCGGACTTCCCTATGTTCTCACCCCAATGGGAACTATTATTGAAGGAGAAAGTTGGGACGAAGTAATGGAGGTTTTAAAAAAAGGATTTGAAGAGCTTAAGAGAGAATGCTCGCGTATATCCATCACTATGAAAATAGATTACAGAGAAGGTAAATCCGGACGAATCTCCGCAAAAGTGCAATCTGTTCAGCAGAAGTTAGGAAGAGAAATAAAAACTCTTAAAGGGAAATCTTAACCGCAAACAGAATTAATTGATGTAGAATTATTCCGAAGGCTATAAGGTAGTAAACTTGTGTATGTGTCTTACAAATTTTAAGTGCTCCGAAGAAAGAAAACAGATAAAAGGGAATTATAGAGAGAGTGTTTACTACATTTCTTATTCTTTCTTTGTGGATTTTCTTTTCCCGAAGTTCTGCAGACAAAAACTCTTCCGTATCCAACCAATATCTATCAAATTCCATAAGAAAGTATTTATTTCTTTCATAGGTAAGTAGTGATCCTTTTTCAAAAAGAAATCTACCCCCTCCTTCGTATTTTGCTCTTTTTGCTAATATGTAAATATTTCTGTATTTAAGGAAAATATTTCTCAACTCACCTCCACTTTTATCTTCTACATAGGCAACTACCCCTCCTGTATCAAGGAAGGTTTTTTCGGGAATGTTTTCAAAAATCCTGTCTTTATACTGAATTAAGAGTCCTCTTCTTGCAAAGGAAACGTGTTCTTCAAAAAGAACAAAGGAAAGAACTGCGCTAAGAAGAAATAGGATACTCACCGGCAGGGCAAATAAGGTGAATATTTTCAAGGGGGAAATATGAAAAGAATACAAAACGTGTAATAGTCTTTTTTCTTTAAGTTCATAAACCCCGCTTGCAACAGCGGCTATCATACCATCAGGCAGAAAAAAAAAGGTATAGTAAACAAACCACACAATAAAAAAGGAAACAGAACTTGTAACAGGAAGACCGAAAAGGATAAAACCTATTCTGAATATTTGAACCATAAGCAGTATAAAAGCAAGGAGCAACGCTACCGAGTAGGTGTTTTTTGTGATCTTCCACAGAATTAGCCTTTTAAGCATTATTTTTCTTTATGATACCTCAGCCAGAGGGTATAATACTCACCGTGAAAGTTCTGGTTGTAGGAAACGGCGGAAGGGAACACGCTCTTATTTGGAGAATTGCTCAAAGTTCTCACGTAAAGGAGCTTTACTGCGCAAAGGGAAATGCGGGAATATGGAAAATTGCAAAAAGGGTGGATATAGATCCCTCAAATATAACTTCACTGGCAGAGTTTGCTTTGAAAAGAGGAATAGACTTTACAGTAGTGGGTCCGGAAGCACCACTTGTAGAAGGTATAGTTGATGAATTTGAGAAAAGAGGACTTTGTATATTCGGACCTACTAAGAAAGCTTCAAAGTTGGAGGGAAGTAAAGCCTTTGCAAAAGCTTTTATGAAGAAATACGGAATTCCCACAGCTGATTATAAGGTTTTTGAAGATTACCAAACTGCTGTAAAGTATATAAAAAACAGTAGTGTTCCTTTAGTAGTTAAAGCTGATGGATTGGCAGCTGGCAAAGGAGCGGTAGTTTGCTTTTCCCATGAAGAAGCTATTAAAACCCTTGAAAACTTCATGATAAAAGGAGTTCTTGGTAGCGCTGGGAAGAGGGTAGTTGTAGAAGAATACTTGGAAGGGGAGGAAGCTTCTTACATAGTAATGGTAAACGGAGAAAAATACGTTCCTCTCCCCACCTCTCAGGATCACAAAAGACTTCTTGATGGTGATAAAGGTCCCAATACAGGAGGAATGGGAGCGTATTCACCCACTCCTATCATAGACAGTTATACAGAAAAGAGAATAAGAAAAGAAATCATAGAAAGAGCCCTTACAGGTTTAAAGAAGGAAGGAATCTATTTTAGAGGTTTTCTCTACGCCGGACTTATGATAACTTCCGAAGGTCCTAAGGTTTTGGAATTCAACGTTCGTTTAGGAGATCCAGAAGCACAGCCTATTTTAATGCGTATAAAAGGAGACTTTTTAAAAGCTTTAACGGATTTCTACGAAGGAAAAGAAATTAACCTTGAAGAAGACAGAAGTTGGGCAATAGATGTAGTCATAGCTTCCAAAGGCTATCCTGTAAACCCAGAAAAGGGAAAGGTAATAAAGGGACTTGAAGAAGCCGAAAAGCTTGAAAAAGTAATCGTATTCCATGCGGGAACAGACATTAAGGGAGAGAGTATAATCACCAGCGGTGGTAGAGTGCTTAATGTATGCGCCTACGGAGACACGTTAAAAGAAGCTAAAGAACGGGTTTACTCAGCTCTTTCTTTAATTCACTTTGAAGGAATGCATTACAGAAAAGACATAGGAGATAAAGCCTTTAAGTATTTTGATTAAGAATTCTTTTCTCGTAGATATTGAAAAGAGTAAACAGAGTAGTGAATATTATCGGACCTAAGAAAAGCCCTATAAAACCGAATTTGAGAAGACCTCCTATAGTAGCAAAGAACAGTATTACATAAGGAATCCGAATTCCCTTTTTTATAATAAGAGGTCTGACAAAATTGTCCATTGTAGAAATAAGAAAAAGTCCCCATGCTCCTAAGAATATCCCCTGCCATAATCCTAAATTAAAAAAGCTGAAAACCGCTAAGGGAAACCATACAGCAGAAGCTCCGAAAGGAGGGATAAAAGCTGCGAAAAAAGTTAAAACACTCCACAGAAGAGCGTATTCTATACCTACAATAGAATAAGCTACAAATCCTAAAAGAGCTTGGATAAAAGCTGTTCCAAGAGAACCGTAGACAACAGCTAAGATTGTTCTGTATATAGTTCCCAGAATACTCTCCAGATCTTCCTGATCCATAGGAATAAGACGCTCAAACCGTCTGAGAGTATTCCTTCCGTCTCTGAGAATGAAGAAAAAAGTCAGTAAAAATACAAATACGTAAAAGACATTTTTTCCTGCCACAAAGGCAATCTGTCCGAGTTTATCTCCGAAGAACTTAAGTATTCTATTTAGCGACTCTGACATTAACCTTTTAAACTCCTCCCGTTGAAGAAATTCAAAGATAGGCTGCAGTCTATCCATATACTCTTCTACAAAAGGAAAAGCCTTAACCTTTTCCACTATTTCCCTGTAGCCGTTATTTTGAAAAAAAGCAATAAGTCCTTGGGTTGCTTCTACCAGCTGTTGAAAGACCATTACACTTACTATGCTGAAGGGAACTATAAGAATCGTAAAAACTGCTGCTGTCATAAAGAAAGCGGACAAGGTATCACTTCTTATGATGTCCTTTAAGGATCTATAAGCAGGATAGAGAACAATTCCCATAACAATCGCCCAAAGAATTGGAATCATAAAAGGCATAAGCATAAGAAGAGCTGAACCCGCAAAGAGAAATACTAATAAGAAAAGAAAAAAAAGGTAAATGAACTCCCGCTTCATCTAATAATAAAGGTAACACGTAGGTAACTCAAAACGGGTATATTAAAATCACTGTGAGATGGAAGCTGATAGCGGTAGCTTTGTTAAGCGGAGTAGTAATAGCTTCCGATCAGGAAGCAGAAATCCTGAGACTCATAGAAGAAGTTAAAAAGGCTCCTCCTGAGGAAAAATACAAGGTGATGAACGAACTCAAACTTCATCTTAGAGAACTCAATAGAAGGGAAAGAGAAGAAATGATAAGGAAAATTTACGAGGAATTCAGAGAGAATAGAGAAGATAGACATGAAAGAGAAGAGATTTACGAACAGCATGAAGAGTATGAAGAACACAGAGAAAAGTATGAAGAGGAATTTGAAGAAAAGTATTACGAAAAACACGAGGAAAGGGAAATAGAAAGAGGGGAAGATAAATCCGAATACATAGACGGTAAAGACGGACACGAGAATTACGATCATCATTATGAAGATGAGGATTGATAAAAGTTAAAGATGATAGTAGCCTTAATTGTTACAGCCTTGATCGTTTTTGGGGGAAGCTCTTTTGCCTTTAAGGATTCTGACTTGGACGGTGTGGAAGATAGTGTTGATAGATGTCCAAATACACCTATACTGGTGCTAGTTGACAAACACGGCTGTCCCTTAAAAAGGGAGCGTCTTTATATACGAATAGGGACTGGTTTTCTCAAAGATTCTCGTGAGGAAAGAAGTTATCTACTAACTTCACTGGCTTACGCTTTAGGAGGATTCTACACTTCCTTTACTGTAAGGTATTACAACTACAGCAAACTTCACGGTAGCGGAATGGGAGATAGCACCTTATTCTTAGGACACTCCACATACGTGGGAAAACTTTACCTCCTTCCCGGAATCAGAATAAAGATTCCTACGGGAGATAAACCTTTCTCCACAGGAGAGCTTGACTTTACACCCTCTTTTGTTATGGATTACCTTTTCGGAAAAAACGACGCATTCCTTTATTCCTCTTATACCTTCAGAGGTGATAAGCGTTATAAAAACACCTTTACTATTTCAGCGGGAGTCGGTAGGGAGTTTGGAGATGCCTTATACGCAAGTATCTCCTACGATCTATCGGAATCTGCAATTAGGAAAGGATACAACAGATACTTTTCTCTGTTTATTCTCTATGACCTTACAAGAAGCTTATACACTACCCTTAGTTACAGCAAAGGGATAAATAAAGAAGCGGTGGATCACTCTGCAACTGTAAGACTTGGTATTAGATTTTAAAAGTATGAAAGCGAAAATTTTACTGGTAGAAGATGATAGATTATTAGCTCAGAGTTTAGCAAAATACTTGAAAATGCATGATTTTGATGTTGTTGTAGCTCATAGCTTTTCCTCTGCTGTTGACGAGCTGGAGCGGAGAAGGTTTGATCTGTATGTTCTTGACGTAAATTTAGGCGACGGTGACGGGATTGAACTATTAGAGGATTTAAGAGCTTTTAAAGACGATACCCCCACCATATTTATAAGCGCCCTTACGGATATTAAAACGGTAACAAGAGGCTTTAATGCAGGAGCGGAAGACTATTTAAAAAAACCCTTTGATCCGGAAGAATTACTTGTTAGAATAAAAGCAAGGTTAAAAAAACAAGAAGAGACTATTAAATACAGGGACATAGAATACAGAGAAGGGAGATTCTTCAAAGGAGAAGAGGAAATTGATCTCGGAGAAGTGCAAAGAAACATACTCTTAAAACTTTTAAGAAATAAGGGTAGAGTGGTAACAAAGGAAGAACTCTACGACTATATGGTGAATCCGTCACCTCTTGCTTTAAGGGTTATGATCTCAAAACTGAAGAAGAAAACAGGTATAGAAATAAAGTCCGTCAGAGGATTAGGATACACAATTGATTAAAAAGGTATTTCCTAAGACTCCTTATGAAAAGGAATCCTTTTTGAAAGGGTTTATTCTGTTTCTAATTACAGTAGAAGTTCTTTTGGTTTTTATATTCCTTTTACTTTACAGAAACGAAGCTATAAGCTTTAGACAATCCCTGTTCCTTGAAATGAAGAACTACAGCTACACCTTTGAAGGGGAAAAGTTTCACTTGGACGTGGTGTCTTTAAAGGATTACCCCAATAAAAATTTTTATGAGCCGTATGAAGATAAAGAAGGATATTTTATCTTAGTTCCCGTTCCTGTTTCTGCTAACGACGCTTTAAAGATCTTCTATCCACGGAATAAGTTTCTCAAAGATCTTAATAACATTAAACTAAGAGTTTTGTTTCTGTTTTTCATTTCAAGCTTAATTGCTATTTTTATATCAATTACCTTTTCCCTTTACGCGCTTAATCCTTTAAGAGAAGCTCTGAGAATGATTGAGGAGATCACAAAGGACATAATTCACGATATAAATACTCCTTTAATGAGTTTAATGGTAAACATAAAAATACTTAAAAGTAAGTATAAAGATGAGGAAATTGAAAGAATACAACTTGCTTTAAAACAACTACAGCAGTTAAGGGAAAATCTTAGACCGCTAAAAGCAAAAACACAGCTAACTTTAACAGAAGTAAATTTAAAAAAAGTAATTGATGAGGAGTTGGAAGATTTAGTGAAGATCTATCCCGATATAAGAGTTGAAAGAAAAATTGAAAGTGTAACTATAAGAACAGATGAAACAGCTTTTAGGAGAATAATAAGTAATTTACTTAACAATGCTTTCCGCCACAACATAACCAAAGGCTGGATTAAAATAAAACTTAGCAGGGATCAGTTGAAAATAGAAAACAGCTCTTCACCGGTAAAAAATCCCCGTAGGATTTTCCAGAGATACTACAGAGAATCCCAAAGAGGTTTAGGACTTGGTCTTTCTATAGTCAAAAAACTGTGTGAGGAACTTGGTTGGAAAATTAAAGCTGACTACAAAGAAGGCGTTTTCAGTATTAGTATATACTTTAATGGGATTCAAGCTGGGAATAGTAGGACTTCCTAATGTAGGAAAGTCAACACTGTTCAATGCTCTTACTGAATCTTCAAAAGCTCAATCCGCTAACTATCCTTTTTGCACCGTGGAACCAAATGTAGGAGTTGTGGAAGTTCCCGATGACAGGCTTTACACAATAGCTCAAAGGGAAGGATCCGAGAAAGCAACACCTGCCTTTATAGAATTTGTGGATATTGCAGGACTTGTAAAAGGAGCAAGTAAAGGAGAAGGTTTGGGAAATCAATTTCTTTCCCATATAAGAGAAGTTGATGCAATCGCATTAGTTTTAAGATGTTTTGAAAATCCTCAAATAGTTCATGTTGAAGGCAATATAGATCCTGTAAGAGATGCGCAGATAGTTGATTTAGAACTTATAGCAAAGGATTTTGAAACTGTAAGTAAAAGACTTGAAAAGGTAGAAAAAATCGCCAAAAGTGGTGATAAAGAAGCAAAAAAAGAATTTGAATACTTAAAGATATTAAAGGAATTACTTGAAAACCTTGAGCCTATACGCAAGTATACTGAATCACTACCACCAGAAACTTTACATTATGCTTCCGATAAACTGTTCTTGCTTACAGCAAAGCCTATTATGTTTATAGCAAATATAGATGAAAAAGATCTACCTGACGGTAAAAACAATCCTCATCTTCAAAAACTACTTGAAAAAGCCCACAAAGAAAAAATTCCCCTTATAACAGTATGTGCCAAGTTAGAAGCGGAGCTTAGCTCTTTAGGAGAAGAAGGAAAAGAACTCTTGCAGGCTTACGGACTTAAAGAGCGGGGATTACACAGAGTAATAAGAGAAGGATATCGTCTGCTCAATCTTATAACCTTTTTCACTACAAATCAGAAAGAAACAAAAGCATGGACTCTTGTAAAGGGAACTAAAGCTCTTAAAGCAGCAGGGAAGATACACTCTGACATGGAAAAGGGATTTATCAAGGCGGAAGTTTTGAACTATGAAGATTATCTAAAAGCGGGTTCAATGCAAAAGGCAAAGGAAAAAGGACTTGTAAGACTGGAAGGAAAAGAATACGAAGTTAAGGACGGGGATATAATTTACTTTAGATTTAACGTGAGAAAATGAAGGAATGCAGATGTAGCTAATAACGGCTGAGGAAATAGCGCCTGCCGGGTTTATCCTCAGCCTGAATAGGCGCGATACAAATAACCCGGCGTAGGAGTATATTAATATAAACTTCGGTTAGTTAGAAGTAATGGAAACACTTTTAGCCTTTCTCGTTTTGGTAGGTTTCTTAATATGGTTTCACGAATTGGGGCATTTCTTAGCTGCCAAGTTCTTCGGTGTTAGAGTTGAAATCTTTTCCATTGGATTTGGTCCACCCGTAATCTCAAAAAGAGTTGGAGATACTGTGTATCAGATCGCTGTAATTCCTTTGGGAGGATTTGTAAAACTATACGGTGAAGAAGAAAAAGTTAACGATCCCACCGCTTTTTCCGGAAAACCTCCCTGGCAGAAAATCGTTATAGCTTTAGCGGGTCCTTTCTTTAACATTATGCTTACAGTTTTACTGTTTACCGTTGTCTTTATTATAGGAATGGAAATTCCCAAACACATGAGAGAACCAGCTATTGTAGGTTATGTAGAAAAAGACAGCTGGGGATACAAAGCAGGAGTAAAAAAAGGGGATCTTATTCTTAAAGTAGGAGAAGTGGAGATAAAGAGTTGGGAAGATTTAAGAAAAGCGGTTATAGAGAACACTCTTCAAAAAAAGGAGAAAGTCATTTTAGTTGTAAAAAGAGAAGGGAAAATTATCACACTCACAGTATCCCTTCCCACCATTGAAACAGGACAGGAAAATCTCGGAATACAGCCTTATCTACCTCCTGTAATAGGTAAGGTTTTTGAAAAACTGAAAGGAATAGGAATTTCTCCCGCTTATCAGATAGGACTTAGAGAAGGAGACAGAATTCTAAAGGTAAACGGTAAAGAGGTCAGCAACTGGTATGAAGTTGTCAAAACAATAAGAAGCGGAGGAGGAAGACCTGTTAAACTCCTGATAGAACGGGACGGAAGACTTATAGAAAAAGTTGTTATACCCGCTAAGGATCCTTCAACTGGCCAAGCTGTTATAGGTATAGGTCCTTATATGGAAGTAATAAAAGAATCCTATTCTTTACCAGCAGCCATTTCCTTAGCTCTTCAAAGGACATGGGAGCTTTTCTATATGACTTTCAAGGTTCTGTGGGGACTTGCTACAGGAGCTATATCTCTCAAAACCTTAGGAGGACCTATAGCCATTGCTAAATTTGCAGGGCAAGCAGCGGAAAGTGGATTTGTTCCTTATCTTTCTTCCATGGCTTTTATTTCTCTTCAATTGGGTATTTTTAACCTACTTCCCTTACCCGTATTGGACGGAGGGCTTATTTTGTTGTTTTTAATAGAACTTATCAGGCGTAAACCCTTACCTGATAAATTTAAAGAGTATTGGCAGAAGATAGGCTTTGCACTTATCATTTCCTTGATGATTTTTGTAATAGTGAATGACATTTTAAGGCTTTTCGGAAATTAGTGTTATAATAGTTGAATTAAAACGCACCTTTCCCGGACGGGTTGCCCGTTGGGTTACGGGAAAGGGAGGCAAAACCCGAGGAGGTTAAACTATGGCTGTGATTTCCATGAAAGAACTCCTTGAAGCGGGGGTTCACTTTGGACATTCACGATCTCGCTGGAATCCTAAAATGGCACCGTATCTATACGGTGTTAAGAATGGTATTCATATAATAGATTTGAATAGAACTCTGGTCTTATTAGAAGAAATATACACTTTTATATCCGACAGCGTGGCTCAAGGAGCGGAAATACTGTTTGTAGGAACCAAACGTCAAGCGAAGGAGATAATAAAAGAGGAAGCTCAAAGGTGTAAAGCACCCTATATAAACGAAAGATGGGTAGGCGGGCTGCTTACCAATTTCCAAACTGTTAAGAAAAGTCTTCAGAAACTTGAAAAACTTGAGAAAATGGAAGAAGAAGGGATCTTTGAAATTCTACCTAAGAAGGAAGTAAGAAGACTACGCAGACAAAAGGAAAAACTCCTCAAGCTATACGGCGGTATAAGGGAGATGACTAAGCTTCCCGATATGCTCTGGGTTGTAGATACTGTAAGGGAGGCAATTGCTGTTCGGGAAGCGAAAAAGTTAGGTATAACAGTAATAGCCATAGCGGATTCCAATTGTGATCCTGATCTTATAGACTATCTTATACCGGGTAATGATGATGCTATAAAGTCTATAAAATTACTTACTTCAAAAATAGCGGACGCTGTTTTAGAAGGTAAGAACAGAAGGGAAAGTGCGGAAAAGGTGGAAATTAAGAAAGAAAGAAAAGTTGTCACCATAGAAGAGCATGAGAAAGAACTCTTTGAGAAAGCCATGGCGATGTCCGAAAAATACGAGGAAATAGATAAAGATATAGTGGAATACGAATAGGCTGTATTGGAGGTGGAAGTTATGCCTGTAAGTATGACAGAAGTAAAGAAACTAAGGGAAATGACCGGTGCAGGTATGCTGGATTGTAAAAAAGCTCTTGAAGAAGCGAACGGAGATATAGAAAAAGCGAAGGAAATTTTAAGAATAAGGGGATTGGCAAAAGCGGAGAAAAAGGCAGGGAGGGAAACTAAGGAAGGATTGATAAGGATAAAAGTGACACAAGACAGAAAGAAAGGGGTGATAGTGGAAATAAACTGCGAAACAGACTTTGTTGCAAGAAATGAAGAATTTCAAAAATTGGCAGATATAATACTGGATCACATTATTTCTGTTGAAGAAAATGCCAATAGGGAAGGTGAAGGGGAAGAAATTCTATCTCAAAAACTCTACGGTTCTGAGAATAAAACAGTGGAGGAACTTATAAAAGAGTATATTGCAAAAATAGGAGAGAATATAAAACTAACCCGATATTGCAGGTATGATACCGAAGACTATTTACATTCTTACGTTCACGGCGGAGGGAGAATAGGTGTTTTGTTAGAGTTCAGTGCTTCTGATATTGGAGAAAAGACCCTTCGGGTGGTGCAGGATATAGTCTTACAAATAGCAGCAATGAAACCGGAGTTTGTAAGTATTGAGAGCATACCCGAAGAAATCCTTGAAAGGGAGAAAAGAATACTTAAAGAACAAGCCCGCCAAGAGGGTAAACCTGAACATCTGTTAGATAAAATAGTGGAAGGGAAACTCAGGAAGTTTTATCAGGAAAAAGTTCTTCTTGAACAACTCTTTGTAAAGGAAGAAAAGAAAAAAGTATCCCAGATGCTTGCAGAATCCGGAACTGATGTAAAAGTAAAAAGGTTTTGCAGATACGAAATCGGTGGACTCTGATGGAAGAAGAACCCAGATATAGAAGAATACTCCTTAAACTTTCGGGAGAAGCTTTTGCAGGTAACATAGGATACGGTATAGATCTTTCTTTTTTAGAATACATATCCCGTGAGATAAAGAGTATCTATGACTTAGGAGTTCAAATTGCTGTAGTTATAGGTGGGGGTAATATCTTCAGAGGTTTTGAAGGAGAAAATATGGGTATAGATAGAGCAACAGCAGATTACATGGGAATGCTTGCTACCGTGATCAACGCTCTTGCTCTTCAATCTGCTCTTGAAAAGTATGTTAATATTCCCACCCGTGTTCTATCAGCTATAGAAATGAGACAGGTAGCTGAACCTTATATAAGAAGGAGAGCAGTGAGACATTTAGAAAAAGGAAGGGTAGTTATATTTGCAGGTGGGACAGGAAATCCGTTCTTTTCAACAGATACGGCGGCGGCATTAAGAGCTGCAGAAATAGGAGCAGAGATTTTTCTTAAAGCCACTAAGGTAGGAGGAATCTACGATAAAGATCCCCAGAAATACTCCGATGCGCTCTTAATAAGAGAAATAAGCTATCTGGAAGTTATAAACAGAGGTATAAGAGTAATGGACCATACAGCCTTGACAATGTGTAAGGAAAATCGTATTCCTATAGTGGTATTTAGTATAAAAGATGAAGGTAACTTAAAAGATATTATACTTGGTAAGGATATAGGCTCACTTGTAAGATAGCAAATACTCTATAAGGGGGTGACCGTATGATACAGGAAATAGAAGATATACTTAAGGAAACTGAAAAAGACATGCGCAAGAGTGTGGAATACTTTAAAACAGAAATAGCGGGTGTAAGAACAGGAAGAGCGTCCTCCGCTCTTGTGGAAGAGCTTAAAGTAGAATACTACGGTTCTAAAGTCCCTCTTAAACAGCTGGGAACGATTTCTGTTCCCGAATACAATCAGATATTAATTCAAGTGTGGGATATGAACGCTGTCACCGCCGTTGAAAAAGCTATCAGGGAAGAGCTGAATCTAAATCCCAATACCCAAGGAAACACTATAAGAGTAAATCTTCCTCCTCTCACGGAAGAAAGAAGAAAAGAATTGGTGAGAATGCTCCACAAACTTGCGGAAGAAGCAAGGGTAGCTGTAAGGAACATAAGACGTGATGCAAAAGAAATGATAGAGGATTTGGAAGGAGTTTCCGAAGACGAAAAGAAAAGATCCTTGGAAAAACTTCAAAAGATCACAGATCGCTACATAGGAGAGATAAACAAACTTCTCTCTGCAAAAGAGGAGGAGATTTTGAAAATATGATACTCAACAGGGATATACTGATTCTCATTTCCATCGCCTTGTTGATAGCTTTAGTAGCAGGCGGAGTAAATTACTGGAAAAGATATCAAGAAGAAAGATTAAACCAGTTAGCTGAAATTGTTTACGCCTATGAAAAGGAAAAAATCAGCCCAGAAGAAGCTCTTGAAAAGGTTAAGGACACTCCGTATGCGGTGTATATATCCTTAGATTTAGGAAAAGATTTTGGAGATGCGTTAACTTCTATAAAAGAAGCCGATTTAAAGAAGCTACTCTTAGAAAGAAAAGCTTATGAACTTTATAAAAAAGGTAAACCTAAGGAAGCTCTCAAGAAACTTGATAAAATAAATAAAAAAGACTTTAACTACCCTTCCGCTTTGCTTCTAAAAGCTTTTATATATGAAGACTTAGGATATACCGATAAAGCACGCTTAATTTACAATGAGCTTTTTTCTGACTACGGTGAAACGTATTTCGGAAAGGTAGCCTATGCCCGATTGTTGGAACTTGAAATCCGTTAAACATGCCTGTCATACTTCTTACCAACGATGACGGATACTTCTCCGAAGGCTTAAAAGCGCTTAGGGAGTCTCTTAAACCCTTAGGTAGAGTTATAGTAGTAGCACCAGATCGCAATTTAAGCGGTGTAGGACACTCTCTTACCTTCACAATGCCATTGAGAATGAGAAAGATAGAGGAGGATTTTTACACTGTAATAGGAGGAACACCTGCAGATTGTATCCATCTGGGCTATTACGTTATACTGGAGGGAAAAAATCCAGATATAGTTTGTGCTGGTATAAACGAAGGTCCCAATTTAGGAGAAGATATAACTTATTCAGGAACAGTATCCGGTGCTATGGAAGGGAGGATATTAGGATTCCCCGCGGTAGCTTTTTCCGCTTTTGGTAAAGAGGAAATAATGTTTGAAGAAGTTGCAGTTTCCTGTAAAAGGATAGTAAAAAAAATTTTAGAAAATGGAATACCCGAAGACACATACCTAAACGTTAACATTCCCAGCATACCTGCAGATCAGATAAAAGGTATAAAAATAACACGTCAAGGCAAAAGGAATTACAAAGAAAAAGTTTTCAAGTATCCCGCTCCTCACGGAGAAATTCTCTACTGGATTTCAGCTGAAGAGTTCGGCTGGAGAGCTGAAGAAGGGACAGACTACTGGGCTGTGCTTAACGGGTATATATCCGTAACACCGCTTCAGATAGATCTTACCAACTATAAGGCGGTGGAAAGAATTAAATTTATAGAGAACTTTAAATCTTAAGGAGAAAACATGAGAGCGTCAGATCTTGCACTTATTCTACAAGGTGAATTCAAAGGAAGCAATACAGAAATCAGAAGATTTTCCATTGATAGCAGGAAAGTAAAAGAAGGTGAAACCTTTATAGCAATAAAGGGGGAGAGAAGGGACGGACACAGTTTTGTAGAAGAAGCCTTTAAAAAGGGTGCAGTGGGAGCTATTGTGGAAAGAGACTTTAACCCTGTATCGGGAAGGTTCATCATAAAGGTAGAATCCACCTTTAAAGCTCTGTATAGAATTGCTCTCTTTAAAAGAGAACAGTTCAAAGGTGTTGTTACCGCAGTTGCTGGCTCTGCAGGGAAGACAACTACCAAAGAACTTGTGTATCATCTCATATCTTACGTAGATAATGCCTATAGAAGTGAAGGAAATTTCAATTCTCGCATAGGTCTTCCTCTAACACTCGCTAATATGGACATAACCTCTGGTTACGCGATTTTTGAATTAGGAGCAAGTCAAAAAGGAGATGTTCTTAAACTAACTAAATTAGTAAAACCTAAGGTAAGAATTATAACAGCTATAGGAGAAGAGCATATGGAAACTTTCGGTAGTTTGAAGGAAATAATTGAAGGGAACGGGGAAATTTTCCATAACTTCGGTTCAGAGGATACAGCAATTATCCCCTACTATTTACGGGGAACTTATAAACTTCCCCCAAGTAAGGTTATAACCTTTGGAACTGATGGAAATCTGCAGGCTGAAAACATAAGACTATCTCTTGAAGGAACAAGTTTTATTTTTAAGGGGCAAGAATTCACCATAAAGGTTTTGAACAAGAGTATAGTGGACTGTTCCTTAGCCGCTTTCGGATTTCTTATCGCATCAGGTTACGATCCAAGGGAGTTTAGAGATCGTCTTGGAGAATTTTTACCACCCAAGGGTAGAATGAATATTCTAAACTTTGGAGATTTTTTTATTATTGATGATACTTACAATGCCAATCCTCTCTCTATGAAAAATGCTCTTAAAACTCTTGGCGATTTAAATACAACATCAAAGAAAATAGTCGTTATAGGGGATATGCTTGAGTTAGGAAATAAAAGTGAGACGCTTCATCGGGAAATAGGGTGTTTTACAGCTCAATGTGGAATAGATTTTGCAATTTTTTTCGGTAGTGATATGATTTTTGCTTATGAAGAGTATACTAAAAGGGGTGGTAGAGGAATTATGTTAAAGAAAAGAGAAGATGTGCTTGAAGAGATATTGAAATGGCTTAAAGATAAAAATATAATTCTCTTGAAAGGATCAAGGGGTATGCAGATGGATAAATTTATTGAAGAATTAAAGGAGATTATCTACTATGGATAATGAGAAAATAGCTGAAATATTTGTTTTTGAAGATTCTTTTTTCTTCACCACCCGTGTAAGAATAAAAAGAGTAGAGGGAGATAAAGTTATACTCAGCACTACGGAACTTCTTAAAAAGTTCATAGTTATAGGAAAAAGAATACACATTAAGTATGCTACCTTTGCTTTGCCCACGAAAGTAATAGGAAAAAGTGATGAAGATCTTATAGTAACCTTACCCTCCTTAAACCCAGAAAAACCTGTAGGTGATAGAAGAAATGCAAGAGTTAAACCTTCTCACATACATCCTGTAAGACTCTATTTAGCCTTGGAAGGAGAAGAGGAAAAGGAATACACAGTAGAAGATATATCCGAAGGAGGTTTCTCCATAATAGTAAACTCCCCTGCTCTTTTGGATATGTTTCTTGATAAAGAAGTCAAAGTTCATATAGATTTTCCCGTAGAAGTGGAAGAAGTAAAGGGAACAGCCCGTATGGTTAATATTCAGGAACTTGGTCCAACCAAGATAAAATTGGGTTTTGAAATGTTCTTAGATGATGCGGACACAGTAAAGGTAAGATTTTATGTATATTCACGCATCAAAGAACTTCTCAGAGCTTAAATTAGAAATAAAACGTAAAATATTTCATATAATTGCCTTGTTATTATGGATTATTCCTATTAGTTTTTTAAGTTTTTTTGAAAATATAATTATTTTTCTTCTTGTAATTGGAATAAATACCGCAATTGTTTTGAAAATGAAACCTTTTTACTCGGTTTTTAATTTTCTTATAAAACATTTTGAAAGAGATAAAAATTTAAAATATCCGGGTATACAGTCTTTATACGCAAACATAGGTATATTTCTTACTTATTTGATTTTCAAGGAATTAGCCTTAGTGGGGATTGTTGTTCTTGCTGTAGGAGATGGTCTTTCTACTCTTGCAGGTAAGGTGTTCGGTAAGAATAAGCTTTTTTACAACAAAGATAAAACTTGGGAAGGTTGTATAGCCTTCTTTATAGGAGCTTTTCTTATTCTTTCCTTTTTTAAGGATTTAAAATCCTCAATTCTTATAGCGGGGATTTCTTCCCTTTTAGAAACTCTCAATGTAAGAATAGATGATAATTTCATACTCCCGCTTTCGGCTACACTTATTGCTTATTTGATGTGATAATCCAGAAAACTGTCCAAAAGTTCTTCCGCTTTATTTAAAAGAGAAATGTCCGCACGAATCCGTCCTAAAGCTCTTCCCTTTTCTATCCTTTTAAGTAAACTCAAAACAGTTCCTTCAAGCTCTATGTCTCCATCGTTAGATATCTTACCGTCGGAAAGCTTTACTCTTACTGTTTGTGACTTGTGTTTTGTTTTAATAAACAGGGGTTCTAAACCGGAAATTTTAAGATAGTCAAGTTTAAACTTTATCCTGAATATTCTATCCTTTCCCTTAGGATTTACCCTTAGATAGTTTAGTATCAGATTGAAAACGCTTTCATCGTAAAAATTCAAATACTTCAAAACAAAGGAAGCAATCCAACAAGCCCACTTATACCGGTGGAAGTCAAAACAGATATAAGAAAGTCTCTTAACTTCTATAACATCACAGGGAATAAGAAGATCACCTTTTTGATAGAAGTAAGCGGTAACAACGTTAAATGGTTCAAATAAACCAAAAAACTCGTGACTGTTTAAAAAACCGTCTCTTACTAAGATGTTCACTATGCCTTCAGAGCCGTAAGATATGGCAAGAATGTCTTGATCCCCTGCCCTGATCCGCTTTAGAATTAAGTATCTACCTTTTGAACTCACTTACAATTATGATGATATTAAAAAACCGCTCGCGATATACTAAGAATTATGAAAAACCTTGTAACCTCTCTTATAAGAAAAAACAATTCAAAGATAGTTCTTATAGTATTGGACGGATTGGGTGGACTTCCCTCTGAGGAGGGAAAAACAGAGCTTGAGATTGCAAAGACTCCTAATCTTGACAACTTAGCTTACAGATCCGCACTCGGTTTACACATTCCCGTTGACTGGGGGATCACTCCCGGTAGCGGTCCCGGACATTTAGCTTTGTTTGGTTACGATCCACTTCAGTATCAAATAGGTAGAGGGGTTTTGGAAACTCTTGGACTTGGAATAGAAATAGGAGAGAGAGACATAGCAGTTCGCGGGAACTACGCTACCGTTGAGTCTAAGGAGGGAAAGCTTTTAATAAAAGACAGACGCGCTGGCAGAATACCTACGGAGGAAAATAGAAGAATAAGTGCAAAGCTTCAGGAAAATATTAGAAGAATTGAAGATGTAGAAGTGATAGTAGCACCGGGGCTTGAACACAGAGTTGCTGTTGTTTTCAGATTCCCGCAGGCTTTACCCGTCGGAAGTGATGAGATAAACGACACCGATCCTCAAAAAACGGATACAGAACCTCTTACACCTAAGGGAAGAAATCCCCAAGCGGAAAGAGTAGCACGGATAGTAAGAAAGTTCCTAAGAAGAGCGGAAGAAATTCTAAAAGAAGAAAAAAAAGCAAACTATTTACTCCTGAGAGGATTTTCCCAAAAGCCTAAGATCCCCTGTATGGAAGAACTATTTGGACTTAAATCTCTTTGTATAGCCTTCTATCCCATGTACAGAGGTATTGCTTCCTTAGTAGGAATGAAAGTCCTAAAACCTGCAGGAAATTCAGTGAAAGAAACCATCTATACTCTCCACGAGGTGTGGGAAGATTATGACTTCTTCTTTTTACATATTAAGAAAACAGATTCCTACGGCGAAGACGGAAATCCTAAGGGGAAGGCAGGTGTTATAGAAGAATTTGATAAAACACTTCCCAAAATCCTTGATTTGAAACCTGATGTTCTTGCAATAACTGGAGATCATTCAACCCCTTCGGTTCTTAAAGGACATTCATGGCATCCAGTTCCACTGCTTATAAATTCTCCTTATGTATTGGGTAGAACTTCCCGCAGATTTACTGAAAGAGAATGTCTTAAAGGAGAGATAGGTTTAATTCCCACTAAGAAGATAATGAATCTACTCCTAGCCCATGCTCTTAGATTGAAAAAATTCGGTGCTTAAGATGGAAGTTAAAGCCTTTCACTGGAAAGGAGATCATCTTCTTCTTTTAGATCAGAGAGAACTCCCCCATAGGGAGAAGTGGTTAAGATTAGAAAATCATATTCAGATAGCTGAAGCTATAAAAAATATGGCTGTAAGAGGTGCACCAGCTATAGGTTGCGTAGCCGCTTATGGATTTGTGCTGGGGGTAGAAAAAGGAGAAGATCCGCAAAGAGTATATGAAATCCTTAGCCGAACAAGACCTACCGCTTACAATTTATTCTGGTCTCTTAACAGAATGAAAAGAGCTTTAGAACTTGGCAGAGATTTGCAGAAAGAAGCTTTAAATATAGAAAAAGAAGATTACCAAGCCAACAGGCTCATGGGAGAGAAAGGAAGTGAACTTATTCCTCAAGGAGCAAAAATACTGACCCACTGCAACACAGGCGCTCTTGCAACCGCCGGCTGGGGAACCGCGTTGGGAGTTGTAAGATCCTCCCACAGAAAAGGGAAGAGAATAACTGTATGGGTGAACGAAACAAGACCTTATCTGCAAGGCTCTCGTCTTACCGCATGGGAATTGTTAAAGGAAGGAATCCCTCACCGTATAATTACCGATATGACCGCGGGTTTTTTAATGAGCAAGGGAGAAGTTGATATTATCTTAGTCGGTGCGGACAGAATTGCTGCAAACGGTGATACCGCTAATAAAATAGGCACTTATACACTCTCAGTGCTTGCAAAAGCTCATGGGATACCCTTTTACGTGGTAGCTCCCTCTTCTACTTTTGATCTATCCCTAAGAGAAGGAAAAGATATACCGGTAGAGGAAAGAAGTGAAAAAGAACTCAAGCGCTGTGGTGTAGCAGAGATCGCTCCTTCCGATTCACCCGCTTATCATGTAGCTTTTGACATAACTCCCGCGGAAAATATAACAGCCATTATTACAGAAAAAGGTATAATACACCCCGTTACGAAAGCAAATGTGGAGAAATGTCTTTCCTCAGTGTAAGAATGCGTGCAAGTTTAAAAGGCAAACACGTCTCCGGTGCTGAGAGAATAGTTAAGGATAAAGAATTGGAAGAAACCCTTTCCCAACTTGTAAAAAGACCCTCTGATTACGACCAGATGGTTATAACGATTGAAAAGGTTCGCAAGCTCCGCAGAGTAGAAGAATCCTTAAAGCTGTCTTCTTTCAACTTCAACAGTGTCAGCGAAGCAAGACAGTTCGCCCTGCGCAAATTAAAAGAATCCGGTGTGCCTGAAAGTGTAGCTTTGAAGGGGTTGAATCTTATCAGTAGGGGAGCAAATCCGCGCGGAGGAATTATGAGAGGAGCTGTTCTTATGGATATAGAAACAGGAAATCGTCTTGAAAAGGATTCTGAAAGAGGGGTAAGGACAGTTAGGATAGACTGGGAGAACAGAAGAGAAATTCTTGAAATTCTCAGAAAAAGAGGATTAACCGAGAGAACCGCCGATGCTCTTGCTTTGGCTACAAAAAATATTATCTGTGGTGTAGTGGCGGAACTCTGCTGGAGTGATGATCCTCAATACCTTACCGGCTACGTAGCTTCCCGCACATTAGGATACGTGCGAATTACTCCTCTTAAAGAAAAAGGGGATCCCTTAGGAGGCCGTATATACTTTGTTAGACGTGAAAAGCTGTTGGAAATTGTAAAATGTTTAGAAGAAGAAGCAATACTTTTAAAACGCTTACAGGACTGATTCGGAATCTTCATATATAAGAGATCGTTTTCAAGTAAGACTTGATCTGAGAAGGATCTCCGCTCAGTTCAGCAACTGTCCGCTTTTCTTCCTGCTCACCTTCTCTAACTTCTTCTATAAGTCTGTAGTCCTGTATAACTCCGGCTTTTGCTAAGTTGTTCAGAGCTGTGATTACCTTTTCTATATCCAATCCTGTTTCAAGAGCCGCGGTTGAAAGATCAAAAGATAGCTTGGGTTGCTCCGCATATTCCGTTTCAAAAGCAGGAGATTCTCTCATTTTGTCTATGATGTAATTTCCCATAACAATCATAAGTTTTGAATTTATAGCGTTTATAAGCCTACGATTCAAATTGTAAAGTCTCTTTGTAAGTGTCCCTATGATATAAGCGGAAAGTTCAGGGATACTGCTAAGCACTTCAAAAAACTCATCTTTGGCAAAACTTATAACTTTAAGATCGGAAACGGCTCTTACCGTTGCGGTTCTTTCTATACCCATAAAAACACCCATCTCTCCTACTATAGAACCGGGTCCTGCTGTTCCTATAAGGACATCGTTTCCCATAGGATCTTTCTTTGTCACATTTACGTATCCTTTTTCTATTACAAAAATTCTGTCCGATTCTTTACCTTCTTCTATCAGGATATCTCCCAGCTTATAAGTTTCTTCCTTACCGCGGTTTTTCAAAAGATTCACGAATTCCTCACTTAATCTGGTTGCTTCCATATTTTCCTCCTTAACTTCATATTATAATTTCATCTCCGTCTTTTAATATTTTTACATCGGGCAAAACTTCCGGTATTTCCTTAAGCAATTCACTTATAGAATTGGGTTTGAGATGCATCACGTATATTTCTATATCGTCCCTTTTTAAACTCCTTAACTCCTCTTTAAGAATCTTAGGTGTATAGTGCTTGCTTATCTCCGCAAGATTGTGCATATAGCTGGGATAGGATATCTCCGTGATGAGAACTTTTATTTCTTTGTCTTCATTCAGTTTTTTCCATATAACAGGATTCCTGTAAGTATCAGCGGTAAATAAAAATCCCTTACCTTCTTTTTTAACTATGTATCCTAAGGTGGGTATTGTATGATTCGCCTTGAAGGGAAAGATTTCAAAATCATTTAAAACAATAGATTTTCCTATATCTAAGGGAGTATATGTAACAGCGTAATCCCCTGAATTTATCAGTCTTATTGAACTGAATTCGGGCCATATATTCCAGTTCATTATGTAATCTTTAACTGCGGAAAGGGTATCCGAACAACCCATTACTTCCAAAGGTTGTTCACGATAACGGAACGTGTAATCTACCATAAAGGGTATGTCAACTATATGATCTAAATGAGCATGTGTAAGAAGAACGTAATCCACATCAAGGCATTTTTCTCCAAGAGAACGCATTATATTCCCTGCATCTATTAGAATCCTCTCTGATAATTGCAGACAAGTAGTTCCCAAATCCCCAAAGCGACCTCCGTAAGCTCCAAGAACTTTAATCTTCATTACTTCTCCCTTGAAATATAAACACCGTTCCACTCAGAGGGAGGTTTTTCTATCATTTCCCTACATCTTCCAGCAAATACTCTGCTTGGTTCATCTCCGTATTTTATGCTAAGTTCGCTAAAAAGAATATAAGCGTTTTCAAAGAAACCGGATATATACTGATCCAAGGCGCTTTCAAATTCCTTCGCTTTTTTTCGGTTCTCTTCCGTATTTTCCAGCAGTTCGTAGATAATCACCGGTTTTGTTTTTCCTTTAACCACCACCAGATCCAGTTTTCTCAACAGAAAATCCTCCCTCAGTTCCTTCTTTGTGTATTCACTGATTATTATCTTAGTTCTGTAAACTTTGTTCAACCCTTCAAGACGTGAAGCGAGATTTACCGTATCCCCTATTGCAGTGTAGTCAAATCTTTGTTTAGAACCCATGTTTCCCACAACTGCTTCCCCTGTGTTTATACCTATTCCTATATCTACAACTATGCCGTATTTTTTTCTAAAAGTGGGATTGAGTTTTTCTAAGGTTTTTATCATTTCAAGAGCTGAAGCACAAGCACGATCCGCATGATTTTCCACATCAACGGGGACATTGAATAGAGCCATTATAGCATCGCCTATATACTTATCCAACATTCCTCCTTTATTTAGTATTATTTCCGTCATGGGAGTTAAAAATTCATTGAGTAAGTTCACTAAATCTTCAGGATCAAGCTTTTCCGATAAGGAAGTAAAACCCCTTATATCAGAAAACAGGACTGTTAATTTTCTCTTCTCTCCACCTAATTTGAGCTTTTCCGGGTTTCTGCTTATTATTTCCAATAATTGGGGAGATACATAACTACTGAAAGCTCGTCTGAGTTCTCTTATATCCTTTTCCGCAATTAAGACTTTAAATCCCTCTTGAAAGATAACCGAAGCTGTAAAAGCAAGTAAAGGATAAAAGAGATTAAAATCCAAATTTAAAAAAGCAAAAGAGCTGTAAGAAATAAAAATATAAAAAATCAAGACACAGCTGTAAAAGAGCGTTCTTTTAGAAAAACTCCTCAACAAGGAAATAAAGTAAGGAAGTCCTGTTAGAACTGCTATGATTAGCAAATCGGAGATTACTGATTTTCTTATAAAGTGAAATTTCTCAAAATTTGAAAAAGTAAAAGCATGAAGATAAACTCCCGGTGTAACGGGATTTAAAGGTGTGGGTCTTACATCGTAGATTCCTATTTCCGTTGCACCTACAAAAACCACTTTATCTTTAAAGATTTCCGGACTTACCCTTCTTTTTACTACGTCAACTGCGGAGATGAGTTTAACATCTTTTAGCGGATAAAAATTTATCCTGTGAAATCTTCCCTCGTAAACAGGAATCTTTTTTCCACGGAAGCGCAATTCTTCTATCCCGTGAGAGGATAAAACCATTTGAAAGTCTTCTCCAGTGTAGAAACGAACAGCTTGAAGAGCTAAGGGTAAGTATATCCCACCCCTGAAGAGGTGAGCTATTGTGTATTTTCTGTAGAGAGCATCTACATCAGGTTCTGCGTTTAAGTATCCGCTTGCAAGAGCGGATTCCATAAAGGGTTTTAGATTAAGCTCAACATAGGGAATTTCTAATAAACCTACTCTGTCTGTCATAAGTTTGTATCTGAGAAATTCACTTTCTTCCAAAAGCGCCAGTGCTTCTGGATCCTCTTTTTGTGTTGAGGAAAGCCTTAGGAAAAATCCAAGAATCACATTTCCGTTTCTTTTTATACTATCAGCTAAGAGCTTATCCACTTGAGGATTTTCCGGTTCGGAGAAAACTATATCAAGTGCCACCACCTTAGCTTCTTTTAGATTTTCTACAAGCTCTGCCAATACGTATCTACTCCAAGGCCATCTTCCAAGTTCGTTAATACTTTTCTCATCTATAGCTACCACAAGCACGTTTTCCGAAAGCTTAGGATATGCTCGTAAATAGTTTCTAACCCCGAATTTGGTATCTTCTATGCGTAGAGCAACTTTTTCCAAGGGGGGTGGCTTCAAGAGATAAGCCAAAACAAATAAACTTCCCAAGATTAGAAGAACAAAACCCCTCACAGGAATAAGTTATTCTAACTTCAGTTTTATGGGAGATTCTTCCCTTTCTATTACTTCCACAAGATTTCTTTGTTTAAAGTAATCAGCGTATTTCCTGTCCGCTTTTCCTATATGATTTATAAGCCATTCTACTAAAAAGGCTACACCTTCTTCTATATCTTCTATACTTCCTTTTTTAACTTTTTCAATGACAGCGGGAAGTTTTTTAAGAATATCGTGATGTGATTTAAGATGTTCTTCGTAACCGGGAAAACCGTATCTTTCCATTATTTCTTCCTCATGTTTGAGATGTATAGAAGCGTAATTAGTAAGCGTTTCAGAGAAGGTTTTTATTGCCTGTTGGATATTTCCTTCATCTATTAATTCCCATATTCTTCCCAATAGAGAAAAGAGAGTTTCGTGTTCTTTATCAATAGGTTCTATATTAAACCTTAGACTTTCAAAAAGATTCGCTTTACGGCTTAAGTTAATAAGAGCTTTTGTGTTTTCCTTGGAAGCTTCCGAGAGTTTTTCTATTCTTACCATAAGCTCTTCAAGGTTTTTTATCTGTTCAGATATAGTTCTCATCAGTTCTTCAGTGGAGCTGTCAACTTCTCCGTATTTATTGTATATTTCTGAATATTTCTTAGAAACCTTACGTGCTGCTAGAACTGATCTATCAATAACCTCTGATATATTTGAAACAACGCCTCCTATTTTTTTCGCTATTTGGCCAGTGCTTTCCGCCAATTTCCTTACTTCGTCAGCCACAACAGCAAACCCTCTGCCTATCTCACCAGCACGGGCTGCTTCTATGGAAGCGTTTAAAGCTAATAAGTTTGTCTGTTCAGCAACTTCAATTATTCTCTCAAGAAAATCTGCTATTTCCTTACCTGCTGTTTTAACGTCCTGTATCACACTTTCCAAGTTTTTCAGTTCTTCATCACTGGATCTTATAGTTTTTCTCATTTCGCTGTTTATGAATTCCACTTTTTGGGCATGTTCTTTAAGTTTGCGACTTTCTTCCATCAGTTTTTCCAAAGTTGCATTAGCTTCCTGGGTTGCAGTGTTCTGCTGTTTAATTTTTTCCGCTAAGAGAGGGAGCTTATAATTAACCCCCGCCAGTTGAAACCAGGGTTTTGTAAGAGCTTTTTTCAGTTCTTCGTATTTCCTTAGAGTTTCTTCTAACTCTTTTATTCTTATTAAAAATTCCTTTTCCGCTTTTTCCTTCTCTTCCAGTTTCTTTTCAAGCTCTGTTAAAACCTTTACATTTTCTTCCTGCCTTTCTTCCTCGCTTTTGAACATTTTCAGTCCTCCGCTATGATTTAATACATTAAGTATTCGGTAAAAAGGTAGTAAGACTTTATTTACTGTTTTGCTAAAATTAAATCGTGATCTTGATACTTGTTCTTTCTTTTTTCTTAATACTTTCCGCTTATGTTGTTTCAGCTCTTAACTCAGTAGCCTCTGCGGAAAGATTTGTAAATCAAATTTATCTAAAGCAACAAGCTTACCACGCTTTGACTTCCCTTATTCCCCTTATAGTGCAAGGTTTGAAAGAAGAAGATCAAAGTGTAGATTCTCTTTCCGATGCATGGGCTATGCCTTTAGAGGTGAAGACAGATAAGGGAACATTGACGGTAACCATTTACGATGAAGACAGATTTTTTAATCTGAACTATTTGCTTAAAGATGAATCTTATAAAAGGGTTTTTGAAAGGCTTTTGACTCTATTAGAAATAGATACTATTTACTTAGATTCGGTATTGACATGGTTAGGAAAAGGATACAGTAGCACACAGAAATATCCCTCTAAGGGAGCTGAGATGGACAGTCCTTATGAGCTAATTTACACAGGCTTTTCTGAAGAAGATCTTTACGGTAAAGAGATAGGAAGTATAACTTATCCCGGACTGCTGAGCCTTGTTACTACTTACTCCTCGGGAAAAATTAACATTAATACAGCTCCTAAATACATAATTATGGCACTTGATCCCGCGATAGACTCCGCTCTTGCAGATAGAATAATAAGCTACAGGCAAAGTAAACCCTTTAAAAGGGTTGAGGATTTGATTCTTGTAGAAGGAGTAACCCTTGATATCCTTTACAGAATAGAAAAGATAGTGGACGTTAAAAGTTCTCACTTTCGGGTAATAGTTACTCTTAAAAGCGGTGATGTTGAAACCACCCTTGAACTGATATACGATAGAAACAACGACAAAATTGTGTATAAGAGAATTTACTAATGGCTGAATTCTTCTACGAAGGTATTAAAGATGGCAAAAAAGTTAAGGGTAAAGCAGAAGCTTTTAATAGAAAGGAAGTTTTACAAAGACTCAAATCCGAAGGAGTAATACCTCTTAATGTTGAGGAACTTAAAAAAGAAAAACCCTTCTGGAAAAGGGAAATACACCTTGGTGGTCCTTCTGAAGAGGATATAGCTTTCATTCTGAGACAGTTGGCGGTTCTTATTTCCTCCGGAATTCCCCTTTCAAAAGCTTTAGAGCTTATATCTTCACAGCTTGAGGATCACAGAATATCCAGCACTCTTTTACAAATAAAAGGAGATATAGAAAGAGGAGAAAGTATCTCTGGAGCTTTTAGAAAAAGTGGACTCTTTCCCTCTTTCTTACCGGAAATGCTTACCGCAGCTGAAACCGGTGAGAACCTTGAGCGCATTTTTGAGATAGCGGGAACTCATCTGGAAACTGTAGCGGATATGAAATCTAAAGTGATAAACGCGGTTACATATCCGGCGGTGGTGATTTTCTTCAGTTTTCTTGCACTTCTCATTGCGGTTAAATTTGTTGTTCCTAAGATAGCAGGTGTGCTTGAGAGCTTTGGCAGAGAATTGCCCCCAATTACAAAGGCAATTCTTTTATTTTCAGAGCTTTTAACTTTGTTGGTGTATTTGATGCCAATTTTTATAGGTATTTTCCTATTTAGAGAAAAACTCTTAGGGAAAGGACGTATGGATTTCCTCCTTCTTAAATTACCAGTTGTAGGTAAAATAAGTTTCTTCTTCAATCTATCCCGTTTTGCCTATACTCTTTATATGACTCTATCCACTGCTGTTCCTATAACTGCAGCCTTTAAAATAGCAGTTGGAAGTATCACCAACTTTTATATGAAAGCTGAATTGGAAAAGTTTCTTACGGAAATAGAAAGAGGCAAAAGTGTATCATGGGTTCTTAAAAACGTGGGAATATTCCCTTCTCTTTTCATCAATTTAGTAGAGACAGGTGAAAACAGCGGAGAACTGGAAAGTATGCTCAAGCTCTCTGCAGAAATATACAAAAGAGAAGCTTTAAAAGCTATAAACACCTGGATAAAGCTAATAGAACCTCTTTCAATTCTTTTAATAGGTATAGTGGTAGGTATTATCGTCCTTAGTGTTCTTCTTCCGCTTACGGAGATAACTTCAGGTATAAGAAAATAAGGAGGAAAGAAAACTATGTTGGTGGAATTAGATCACCCAATTCTACAGCATAAGTTAAACATCATAAGAGATATTAACACTTCACAAGCAGATTTGAGAAGTATTTTACAGAGTATAGGAGAACTGACAGTTTACGAAGTTTTAAAAGATGTAAAAACCTTTAAAAAGAAAATAAAAACATGGATAGGTGTAAGAGAGTTTTCTTTTATAGAAGAGAAAAAAATAGTCTTTATAGCAATTTTAAGAGCAGGATTACCTATGTTAGAAGGTGCGCTAAGAGTAATTCCTTTTGCAAAAGTGGGATTTTTAGCATTAAAGAGAAATGAAAAAACTCTCAAAGCTGATCTTTTTTATTCAAGATTGCCTGATATTTGTGGAAAAAGGGTTATTATACTGGATCCCATGTTAGCTACAGGAAGTTCTCTTACCGTGGCTTTGAGAGAGATTAAGAAAGGGAATCCTGAAAGAACAGAAAGCGTCCACATTGTAAGTGCACCAGAAGGGATAGGAAAGGTTTTAAAGGAATTTCCAAACCATGAACTTTACACTGTAAGTGTAGATGAAAAGCTAAACAGTAAAGGTTACATAATTCCGGGATTGGGAGATATGGGGGATCGCCTTTATTCCTGAAAATCGGGAGAGGGAGGGAATCGAACCCTCCAGAGACTCCGCTACGGAGCCTCTCGCGGGATTTGAAGTCCCGGGACCGCACCAGCGAGTCAACCTCTCCCTTGAGTGAACAGTTTAAGAATCTCTTGCTCCATAACTTCTCTGTTTTCTTTATTCAGTTCTATAAGCACAGCTGAGGGGAGTCTGCGAATATCCCTTACAAGAGGGTGAACATCACGTAGGGGAATGGTTATAATAATGTCTGTTGTCGGATTGAAAACTATATCCCTTATTTGATTCCTGAAGCTCTTAGAAAAGAGTTCCATTTTTCCTACTTCATCTACAATAATAACTTTTCCTTTGCCTTCCTTTTTTATCTTCTCAAATAAAGGTAGAACAATTCTTTCAAATCTTTCTACGTTTACACCGTAAGAGCCTACTAAATACTTTGAAGAAAAGGTTTTACTAGCAAATAGCATTTGTTCCCCTTCTGTTGTAATCACTTTAAATCCTATTCTCTTTTTGGTTTTCCGATCTCTTACCTCCTCTGTCCAGAAACCTATAGCTCTCTTGCCAAGATTATGCGCAATTTTTTTTATTAGAGTTGTTTTTCCTATACCGGGCAAGCCAGTTACAACTACTTTCATGGATCTCTTTTAATACTCTCATAAACATCTTTAACAAGCTGTTTTGTTTTTTCAAGTCCATTGGAGTTATCTATCACGTAATCTGCAAATTTTATTTTTTGCTCTATAGGCATTTGATTTTTCCATCTGCGATCAAAATCCTTCTCAGAAAAACCCTTTTTAAGCATGCGTTCTTTACATATTTTATAAGGAGCATATACAACCACAGTAATATCGTAATTTCTGTAAGTTCCTTTTTCTATTAAAAGACTGGCTTCAACAAAAACTACTTCTTTCTTGCATTTCTTGAAAATGTTTTCTAACTCCTTATAGAGTTCACTATGGGTTATCTCTTCAAGTTTACGTAGTTTTTCTTTGTCACTGAATACTATATCCGCCAGTTTTTTTCTGTTTATAACTCCTTCGGCGCTTTCTATTTCCTTTCCGAACAGCTTTAAAAGAGTATCGTAAACTCTGTGTCCTTTTCTGTAAAAGGTGTGAATAATTTTATCCGCATCTACAACAAACGCTCCCAGTTGGCGAAGGATATAACCCACTGTTGATTTCCCACACCCTATATTTCCTGTAAGAGCTACCTTTTTCACAGCTATTATAATTTATAATCTTAACAAGCCAATAAATGGAAAAAAACAGACTTATAGTAATACCCGCACGTATAGGTTCTACACGGCTGGAGCGGAAACCCTTGTGCAGTATAGCGGGTAAATCCCTTATAAGGTGGGTTGTGGAAGGTTGTCTGAGGGCAAATGTAGAAGTCATCTTGGCTACTGACAGCATAGAGGTAGCACAAGAAGTGAAAGATACGGGAATTGAAGTTATTCTTACTCCTTCGGATCTTCCTTCTGGAACAGATCGGGTAGCAAAGGTGGTAAGTAGTAGGGAAATTCCCTACATAATAAACTATCAGGGAGATGAGCCTTTTGTATATAAACAAGACGTAGAACGTATTTTTAAAGAGCTTGAAAAGGGAGAATCTGTAGTTACTCTTGCTTTCCACGATCCGGAGTGTTATGAAAAGGCTTCCGATGTAAAAGTCGTATTAGACAAAAAAGGTTACGCTCTTTATTTTTCCCGATCTCCTATTCCTGCAGGGAAACTCCAGTATCCCTATCCCTTAAAACATGTGGGAATCTACGGCTTCAAGCGAGATACTCTCCTTGAATTTGTAAGACTGAAAAAGGGTAAACTTGAAGAAGTGGAAAAACTTGAACAACTTAGACTTTTGGAAGCGGGTTTTAAAATAAAGGTTCTCATTACGGAGAATTATTACCACGGAGTAGATACACCTGACGATATTTACCTTGTGGAAAAAAAGCTTGCGGAGTTAAACAAATAGTCTTCTAAAAGAATTCCCAAAAAACAACCAAGGGATAGAAAGGGACCAAAAGGTATGGCAAACTGAATATTTCTGTTCTTCACAACGGAAGGTAAAGCAAAGATAAGTCCTAATAGACTACCCAAGAACAGTGCGGAAAGAACACCGTATACTCCTGTAACTGAACCTATCATTGCGAGAAGTTTTACATCTCCAAAGCCAAGACCTTCAATTTTCCTAACCTTTATGTAAAAAAGATATATAAAGAATGAGATTCCAAATCCTAAAGCGAGTCCTGTAATACTTTGGACGGGATCAATGGTTTTTCGGAAAAAGGAAAAAAGCAGTCCAAGTGCTATACCCGGTAGAGTTATTATATCTGGAATAATAAAGAACTTCAGATCTATAAAAGATAGAACAAGAAGTGCGGAAAAGAACATATAATATACCAGCGCATCGGAAGTCGCCCCCCATCTGAGATAGGAATAGACAGCAATCAAGCCGGATACAAGTTCTACAAAGGGATACTGAATGGGTATTTTTGTTTTGCAATTTCTGCACTTTCCTTTAAGGATTACAAAGGATAGTAAGGGTATATTGTCATACCATTTAATCGGTTTTCTACAAGAAGGGCAATGAGAGGAAGGGACTATTACAGATATACTTCTCGGAAGTCTGTAAATAAGAACATTGTAAAAACTACCCATCACAAGACCGAAAAGAAAGAGAGCAATGTATTCCATTAAGCGGTTTCTTCTTGAGTTTCTTCTTTTCCGACTTTTATAAACCTTCCCGCATCAAGGACAAAAGCACTGGCTACGAATACGGAGGAAAACGTTCCCACTATAACTCCTACAACAAAGGCGAACATTATGTTGGAAAGAGCGTATCCTCCCAGTAAAAACAAGGTTGTAGCAGTGGCAAATGTGGTAAGTGATGTCATTACCGTTCTTGAAAGTGTCTGGTTTATAGAGAGATCCATAATCTCTTCAAGAGGTAGATTCTTTCTGATTCTGAGATTCTCCCTGATTCTGTCAAAGATGACAACGGTATCTGCCACTGAATAACCTGCAACCACTAAAAGAGCGGAAACTACTTCCAAATTTACTTCCCTGTATGTTAAAGAGTAAGCTCCTACAACCGCCAGAACGTCGTGTATAAGAGCAAGTAGTGCACCCACCCCCCATAAGGGTTTGAATCTGAAAGCCAAATAAAGGAGAATTCCTCCCAAGGCGGTTAGTATTGCTAAGATAGCTTTACGTCTGAGTTCTTCGCTTATAACTCCCCCTATCCGTTCTTCCCGTATAAGTTCGTATTTTCCTATTTGTTTTAAGGCTGTCTTCACAAGAGATATATCCTCTCCTTTTCTAATTTTTATTATGTAAGTGTTATCTCCTGTTTCCTGAACTAAAAAAGATTCTATTTTCTTTTGAGAAAGTTCACTTCTTATATGAGATATGGTGACTTTATTGTCAAAGCGAACCTCCATTACACTCCCGCCTGTGAAGTCCAGCCCTAAGTTAAGTCCTCTGAAAGCAAGTAATAGGAGACTACCCACCACAAGCAGAAAGGAAATTCCGTAAGCTATAAAGCGATACTTTAAAAAGCGAAATCTTAATTCCATCTCACATCAACCTACAACCAGTGTTTATGAGTCCGAAATTTCCTCCTTTTTTTCTGTAAAGAATTCTCAAATACCCAGTGTCTATATCAACAAAGGGAATGAAAAATGCTCCCGTTGATTCAAGTTCAAAGCGTGCATCCTCAACACTCATCGGCTTTTCCACGGCGAGTTCTTCTTCTACTATAAGAGGCTTTTCTCTCTCTTCAGGAGGCAGTATTTCAGGGGTATGCATTTGTTCTTTTACCTTAGCGGATTCCCTTCTCCTTTCCAGTCTTCTCTGCTTGAGTTTTATAAGTTGCCTTTCTATTTCATCAAGAACTTGATCAAGAGCTGTGAAGACATCAGCATCTTCTTCCCAGGCGTGTATAGATCCGTGAGGCAATGTTTTTAAATACATGTGCATATCTACTCTGTAAACGGTAGGCTGACTATCTCCTGCAAACCCCTTGTGTCTTGAACGGACACTTGATATGGAGACGATGACCTCAACCTGATCTTCCCCTGCTTCTTTTAAATACCGTTTAAAGCGATTCAGTTTACCTTCTATAAAACTCTTCATTGCATCGGTAATTTGAATATCTACACCTCTGAATTCTATATTCATCTTCTTGACCTCCGTAAATTTACTATTTTACAATTTCTCAATTCTGTAACCTTTTCTCTTTATCAGTCTTCCTATTCTCACACCGGAACCGAAAGGTTGGGTTTCCTCAAAGGAAAAAGGAATGAAAACCGTATCATCTGCTATATTGGAACTTATCTTCACGGAGAGCTTAATATCCCCTATATTAAGTATTTCTTTTACACCCAATTTTTCAGCGGTTTTACCGTTCATAATAGCTTCTTGCTGAGGACTGAGTTCGTGCGTCCAAAGACTCCAGTGACCAATTTCTTCTGATAAAACCCTGTCAAATAACAGATATACGCCTTTTTCCTCTACAAATGCCGATGAAAAGTTTTCTTCCCAGTGTTCAATAAAAGGCAAGCTTGAATTTTCAGGAACTTCTACGTGAGGTAGAGGGAATATATCGGAAAGACAAAAAGAATTTTCGGGAGGATCTATTACCTTAGATGCAAAGGAAGATCCAAAGGAAGATCTGTAACCGAAAAAATCTCTTTCCTGAAAAAGAAGAGTAGGCACTACAAGAGAAGCACAATTAGAGGTTAAATTGGGAAATAAGGTAAAGTGTAACACAGGTTTTTCTTTTAAAACCTGAATAAGGTTTTCGTTCATATAAACAGCAGGATTTCCAAAGACTATTAAAGAGTCCAGTTTTTCAACATCTTCCAAAAAACGGGGAAGTTCCATTATTTCCTGATTGGAAACATCACCTACTATACTGTAATCTACTTTTAGAATACTCCTTAGTTTTTTAAGAGCTTTAAATACATTGTTTTTCCACGGTGAGTGTAGCAAAACATCTCCTATGACAATCAGAGAACTACCTTCCATGAACCGTAGCAATTCAGCTATTTTTTCTATCTCTTCCTTTAAAGGGTTATTTACTATCTCTCCTCTAACCGCTTTTGTCAAATCTTCAAGAAAACGTATAACAAGAGGAGGCTTAAGGAGAATTCTTTTTTTTGCCTTTGAAGGTGCTGTAGTGTATCTTGAAGATACGGTCACTATATAAGATCCCTTTTCAAAAGCATCTACAAGCCACCGTGTTGCCATAACTTCGGAAAATACGGGTTCACATTCAAACATCAGAATCAATTTTTTGTTTACCCATTGCTGAGGAGATAAAGACGAAGCCCTAAAGGGTAAATATACCGCATCGGAGTATATATTCTCCGTTATACGTTTTGCTACTTTGTAATCTATAAGATCCGTAAATCTATCAAGAAATATCCCTACTCTACCCTTTATGTTTCCCTTTATCCATGCAATAACTTGCTCCTTTCCTACCTGTTCCCATTCATTTCCATTTCTTCTTAATAAGGGATTCTTAACTCTTAAAGGATTGTAAGGTATTTGTTGACACAACGTTATCCCTTTTGAACATAAACTTCCTATATTATTGGGATTCAATGGATCTCCGTAAACATCTATTATTTTTTTTTCTTTTAAGTAAGCTATATATCCACAATTGCAACCGCAACCGAAACATATACCACGACGAACATCGTCAAAATCCTTTACGGTCAGGGGAATGGAGGTATAACTCACCGCTACTTGCCTATTTTTTAACGTCTTCTTCTCTGTCCATAACACCCATTATGTGATATCCGTAGTCCACGTGTATAACCTCTCCGGTGATTGCTCTTGCCCAATCACTACACAGGAAAACTGCTGTATCTCCTACTTCTTCAATAGTTATAGCTTTTCTAAAAGGATTAACTCTTACAGTATGTTCCATAAGAAGATGAAATCCTGTTATACTGTAAGCTGCCAAGGTTCTGATCGGTCCCGCTGAAATGGCGTTTATTCTATGTCCGTGTTTTGCTAAATCGTAGGCTAAATACCTTACGGTGCTTTCAAGAGCAGCTTTTGCTATTCCCATCACGTTGTAGTGAGGAACTACCTTCTCAGCTCCGTAATAAGAAAGGGTTATTACACTTCCATTTCTTCCTTCCATTAAAGGAAGTAAAGATTTTGTTAATGCTATCAAGGAGTAAACGGAAATATCCATAGCTATTTTAAATCCTTCTCTGGAAGTATCTATAACTCCTCCTTTAAACTCTTCCTTGGGAGCGTAAGCTATGGAATGAATAAATATATCTAAACTTTCCCAGTTCCTTTTGAGAACTTCAGCAAGTTCGTTTATATCCTCATCGTAAGATACATCACATCTTATAACAAGCTCAGCTCCTAACTCTTGAGCTATTTCTTCAACTCTTTTTCTTATCTTGTCGTTGGGATAGGTAAAAGCAAGCTGAGCACCTTCCCTGTTCAAGGCTTTTGCTATACCGTAAGCTATACTTTTCTCATTGGCAATTCCTGTTACAAGAGCTTTTTTCCCTTTCAATAAACCCATCTATTTACCTCCTCTCAGAATTTGAAGAGCTTCTTCTACAGTCCCGCCCTCGTGAACTATTGTTGCCATAGCTTTTACCATAAGAGAAGGTTTTTTTGCTTGAAATATATTTCTACCTATGGAAAGTCCGGCAGCGCCGGCTTTTACTGCTCCCAGCACCATTTCTAAAACTTCCCTTTCAGATTTCATTTTAGGACCACCTGCAATTACCACAGGAATGGGAGTTCCATCAACTACTATGCTGAAGCTTTCAGGATCACCCGTATAAGGAACTTTTACTACATCTGCTCCCAGCTCTGCTCCTATTCTCGCACAGTGAGCTACCACCTTAGGATCATACTGGTTTTCTATCTTCGGTCCTCTACCGTATATCATGGCAAGTAATGGCATTTGCCACTCTTCACACGCTTTTGAAACAATACCCATATCTCTTAACATTTCCCTTTCTCCGTCCGCTCCTATGTTAACGTGAACAGATACAGCATCTGCTCCTAACTTTATAGCTTCTTCAACAGAGCATACTAAAACTTTATCGTTCTTTGAAGGAGATAGATCAGTGGAAGCGGAAAGGTGAACTATTAATCCTATGTCTTTTCCTCCACCTCTGTGGCCTGCTCTTACCATTCCCTTATGAAGCACCACTGCATTAGCACCGCCTTGAGCTACTTCATCTACAGCCCACTTTATATCTACTATACCCTCTATGGGACCTGAACTTACACCGTGATCCATAGGAACAATTATCGTCCTTCGTGTGGTTCTGTTCATTATTCTTTCAAGCCGAACCAATTTACCAATACCCATTTTTATCCTCCTTGAAAACTAAAGGTTATCTCACCTATCTGCACCTCTTTGTCTTCCACCTTTTCAAACTTTATAGCTCTGACATAAGAAAGCAGAGTATTATCTATATTAACATCTCCACTGCGTTGGAGTAAGAGAGCTTTTACTACATCTCCCGCAGCAGATACCCATATCCTTACCCTTACAGCGCCGGGAAATTCTTGAGAAATAAGTTCAGGAGTAGGGGGAATATAGACGATTTTCCTTGTTCCGCCTTTTATTCTCAGCTTACCTCCTGTCAAAACTGCTGATATAGCTCCTACTTCCTTTTTGACTTTTTCCTTTTTCTTAAGTTTGCTTTCTATCTTCTTCTCCAACTCTGCCAAAAGGGATATATCCTCTTCCTTCTGAAGGGGAACTTTTACATCTCCTTTTTCAGAAGCGGAAGTAAGGGTGGCACCCGCCTTTCTTTTCTTGACTGTGCCTTTTGTCTTTTGCATTACGGTTTTCTTTGCAGTAACTTTTGCTTTTACAACTGATTTCGCTCTTTTAGGTTTCTCCACTTTAATCTCCCTTATCTCAACCTTGATTGGATAAATATCAGGAATCTCTTGCACTTTAACTATAAATACCGTTGTAAGAAGAGAAAACAGAATTAGGTTTATAACAATTGATATCCCCCAGTATAAAACTTCTTCTACCGCTTCCTTTAACATTTTTGTTCAAATAGTATAATCCTAACCTATGGAGTTTTCCATTCTCGGCGGTGGAAGGTGGGGTGTGGCTCTTGGAATTCACTTAGCACGCAGAGGCCATTCTGTTCTTATATACGATATAAACAGCGAAGCTGTTAATAAAATAAAAAAAGGTAAGCACCCTTACATTCAGAATTTCACCCTACCAAAGAGTATATACGCCACGGAAAATCTTAAAGATGTAGAAGGATTTGAAAATATCGTGTGCGCACTTCCTACCCAAGCCGTCAGGGAAGTTTTTTCAAAACTTAAACTTGGGAAAAGCAAGGTAATTTCCGCTTCAAAGGGGATAGAAATAAAAACCTTAAAACGTGTAACACAGATCATAAGAGAAACTCAACAAGAAGTTGATCTTTTTGCTCTCTCAGGTCCTTCCTTTGCCGAAGAAGTTTCAAAGGGACTGCCTACCGCAGTGGTTTTAGCTTATGAAAAAAACAAAACAGTAGCGGAAATATTAAGAAGAGAAATAACTTCAGAAGAGTTCAGGGTGTATATAAACGCAGATATTACAGGGGTTGAACTGGGTGGTGCCATGAAAAACGTAATAGCCTTAGCTTGTGGTATATCCGACGGTCTTGGCTTCGGACACAACGCACGGGCAGCTTTAATAACAAGAGGACTCATGGAAATGACTCGCATAGGAGTAAAGTTAGGAGCAAAAAGGGAAACTTTCTTCGGCCTTTCCGGAGCCGGGGATCTCATACTGACAGCTACTTCCGATCTGTCTCGTAATAGAACTTTTGGACTTTTACTGGGAAAAGGATATAAACCCGCGCAAGCTCTTAAAAAAATAGGTCAGGTAGTAGAAGGGGTTAAAACCGCAGAAGCTTTGTATTTTCTAACTAAAAAGGAAAAGATATACGCACCTATAACTTCTGCAGTTTACAAAGTAGTAGTTAAAGGAGAAGATTTAAAAAAGATCATTAGGGAAATGCTACTACGCTTTCCCGGCGAAGAGTTTTCTTGATCGGTCTGTCAGCCTTCAATGAACTTTTCGTAAATACTTTCTAACTTTTTCTTTAAATCTTCCACACCTTTTCTTACAATTGCACCTCTTGACTCAAGAGCATCTACTATCTCCTGTGGTGTAAGAAGAATACCGTCTTCAGGTTCTAAAATTTTCCCGTTAACTAAAATTGCAGGAGGTGTAATTTTGCCCTCATAAAGACTGGAAGGTATTAAACAATAATAGACATTCTCATAAGCTTTGACCACTTCAAAGAGATATCTATTGTATATTTCACATCTACCACCGGGTGGTGTCTTGGATATAATATGAATACACAACTTTTCCATTATTTCACCTCCTTATATGATCCTTATTCCGAAAATGTCCCTTATTATTCCACCAAAGGTGTATCCAAATCCTATGTAAAGGAGTAAAATTCCGAGAAGAAGGCGGAGTTTTTTTTCTTTTAAAATCTTTGAGAGATAAGGACCTAAAAAAGAGCCTAAAACTATACCGACTATTTCAATACCTAACAGGTTCATATCAAGCTGAGCACCCAGCTTGAGATAATTCCCCGCACTTACTACCATGGTTATAAGGATTGAAAGTGCACTTGTTCCCGGCACTAAAAACATGGGTATTCCCATTACTGAAACTATAAAAGGAACAAGCAAAAAACCACCCCCCACACCAAGAGCAGATGAAACTATAGCTACTACAAAGCCCGCTGTAGCAGGAATCAATGGATTAAAAGAGTATATCTTTCCTGTAAATTCAAATTCTACTTTGTGGAAAGTTAAGGTTATAGTCCTTAAATCGGATTTCCCGACAGAGGTTATTTTATCCTCTATTTCCTTTATCTCTCTCTTTTTCTTTGTATGAAAAACATCGTAGATTATCTTGATCGCAACCACAAGAGTAAATACACCAAATAGAGGTTTATAGCTTTTTAAATCCGGCAGGAACTTATATGAAACAGTTGAACCTATAATAGCACCCACTATACTTCCCATACCGAGAAGGATTCCAAGAATTATGATGAGTCTTTTCTGTCTCCAATAAGAAGGGACCGCTATAAGAGTAGAGGTAAATATGAGTATCTGATTCATAAGTTTTATACTGTTGGCTTGGGTTATACCAAATACTGAAATATGTCCTACCCCGGCGAGTATTCCTCCTGCTGCGCCTACTGTTGAAAACACAAGGCCCACAAGAAGACTCCATAGAAAAGCTACTACGGGATTTATTTCCACACCAAAGGCTTCCATAGTTTAATAGTTTATCATTTTTTAAATTTTATAACTATTTACTTTTATTTCTCCATTCCATTATTATTTCAGCAACCTGCGCTGCTTTTTGGGGATCCATGGAAGCAAGGATCTGACCCGCTTGGCGATCTTTCAGTTTTATCAGTATCTCCGCAGCAATGCGAGGATTAACCTCATTGAGTATAGCACCTGCCTCATCAGCGGGAGTCTTGCTTACAATTTTTATAAGTTTTTTAACTTCCCTTTCTTCCTCTTCAGTAAGAGGTTTCTTCTTAAGAGCTTCAAGTTTTTTTCTTTCCTCTATTAGTTTTTTCAATTTAATATCTATAATTTTTTCTACTTCTTTTAGTCTCTCTTCTCTTTTTGATTTCTCCATTTCCAATAGCTTTTCTTGAACTGCACTTCCTCCATAAGCTAAGTAAGATATTAAGAGAAATAATTTAAATCCTTTTTTTATAAGATGAACAAAACCTAATTGGAGAAATTCTTTTCTTATATTCTTTGCATGATTTTCATAAGATTCTTTATCTTTTAAAATTTCCACGACTTTTTCTTCTCTTTTTATTTCTTTTAAATTTTCAGTCTCTTTTTCTTTGAGTTTTTCTAACTCTTTCACTTTCTTTTCTATACTCTTTATTTTACTGATAAAAGCTTTTTGTTTAAAAATTATCCTAAGAGCATCTCCAGCACTGGATATTTGCTGAGAAAAATCTTGCAGTTCTTTTTCATAGTTTCTCTTTTCTATTTGCAATTTTTCAATTTCCTTATCTATCTCCTTCAAGATCCTAACGCTGGTTTTTTCTTGAATCTCTTTAATCTTCAGAATACGTTTTAGATCCATGCATTTCCTCCATTTTTTTTAGAATCAGCCTTAGATCTTCTTTTGTATTCATATTGATCAAACTGCAAAGTTCAGGATCAACTTCCCTTAAAGTATTTTCCTTAAGGACTTTATATCTCAGACTTCTCAACAGAGATAAAAAACTTCTTTTACCTATCTTTAAATGTTCCTCAACAATAGGATAAAGTGCCTTTGAGTAAATTCCTACAAGGGGTTGCAGTTTTCCGTTTATTGAAAATAAAGTTATTGGCTCTTCAAATTTTTCAAAAAGTAGCTGTAAAACTTCTGGTTTTATAAGAGGTATATCCGCTCCTAAAAGGAGTATTTTATCTTCCTGTGTATGCTTGAGTGCAGTATAAAGACCTACAAGAGGAGTTTGATCAGGCAGTAAATCCTCTATTACCGGGACTTTTAAATCTTCAAACTTTCTTCTGTTCTTCGTCACAATATAAACCGAAGGACACACCTCTGAAGCAGCTTTTAAAACGTATTCTATTACTTTAAGAGATCCTATTTTAAAAAGGAGCTTGTCTTCTCCAAAACGTTTGCTTTGTCCACCTGCAAGAATATAACATTCCATCATTCTTTAATATAAAGAGTTGCACCGTTGTCAAGAACTATAATTTTTACAAATTCATTTCCTTCCTTAGGTGTGGGTTTTTCCGGTATATACACATAACTGCCAGCAGGCACATAATCTCCTCGCAGATGCGGGTTCATATCTCTGAAAACCGCTTCCTTTATCTTCAAATCTGTAATAAGATTTTTTACTTTTCTGTTTTCTTTTAATTTAAAACTTTTTATCTTAAAAGTATCTAACTTTACCTTAAGCCCATATCTTTCGGGAGATCTTACTACAAGAAGAGCTGCAAAAAACTTAGGAACGTATTTTCTGGTTTGGTGGGGTAATCTGTGCTTCTTTTTCCAAAAATCCTTTCCACCAGTGCGCCTTTTAACACAGCCTTCTCCGCAATTGTAAGCTGCCAGTGCAAGTTCCCAGCTATTGAATAGAGAGTAAAGATCTCTGAGATATAAGGCTGCAGTGCGTGTTGACTTTATAAGATCAAAGCGTTCATCTACTTCCTTACTCACTATTAGTCCGTATCTTCTTGCGGTAGAAGGCATAATTTGCCACAACCCTGCTGCTCCAGAAGGTGAGACAGCAAAAGGATTGAATTTGCTCTCTATAAGAGGTAAAAGAGCAAGCTCCTCGGGAAGGTTGTGTTCTATTAAAATAGGCTTTATATAAGGTATGTAAAGATTCGCCCTTCGCAGTGCCAGTTCAAGACTCCTTTTATCTTTAAGTAATTGCCTTAAGTGTTTTTCTATTTCTTTATTTTCAGGAACAACAATACCAAGCTTTTGAGCTTCTCTTTTTATAAAACTCTTTTCTTCCTCAGAAAATAGAAAACTTCCTTTTTTAACAATAACAACCTCTTCCTTTTTTAGTGTTATCTCCTTAACCGCAGGGGTACAACCTAAACTTATTAAAAGTATTCCTCCCGTTAAAATTTTTTTAACCATTTCTGTTAATTATAAGATCGGAAGGTTTATAATTTTCTCCATGAGTAATAGGGAAATTTATAAAGAAGCTCTTAAACTTCTTCCCGGAGGGGTAAACAGTCCAGTGAGAGCTTTTAAGGCTGTTGACTGTCAACCAATTGTCTTGGTAAAAGGCAAAGGGTGTAGGGTTTGGGACGCGGACGGAAATGAATACATAGACTTCTTAGCTTCTTGGGGTCCTCTTATTCTCGGACACAGCTCTCCCGTGGTAATAGAAGCTGTAAAGAAGGCTGTGGAAAGGGGTCTTTCTTTCGGTCTTACCAATCCCTATGAGGTTCAACTGGCAAGTTTGGTAGTGGATATGATCCCTTCTGTTGAAGTGGTGCGCTTTGTAAACTCAGGAACAGAAGCTACTATGTCTGCTATTCGCTTAGCAAGGGGGATAACGAGGAGGAAATACGTTTTAAAATTTGAAGGTTGTTATCACGGACACTACGATAGCCTTCTTGTCAGTGCAGGCTCTGGGGTTGCAACTTTTGGAATACCTGGAACACCTGGTATTCCAGAGGAAATAGCGAATCTTACCATTGTAGTTCCCTTTAACAGTGAAGAAGCGGTCCGCTCAGCCTTTGAAAAATACGGTAATGATATAGCTTGTGTAATAGTTGAACCTGTGGCGGGAAATATGGGGGTTGTTCCTCCAAAAGAAGGATTTCTCTCCTTTCTAAGAGATATAACGAAAAATCACGGCTCCTTACTTATCTTTGATGAAGTTATAACGGGTTTCAGGCTTTCAGAAGGAGGAGCGCAAGAGCTTTTCGGAATAGATCCCGATATAACCTGTCTGGGAAAAATACTGGGAGGAGGAATGCCCGTAGGTGCTTACGGCGGTAGAAGGGAAATCATGTCCCAAATTGCTCCAGAGGGGCCTGTTTATCAAGCGGGAACTTTATCGGGTAACCCTGTAGCCATGGCGGCGGGGGTTGCAACCTTACAGCAACTTAAAGATCAAAATCCCTACAGAGAACTTGAAACAAATACGAAGACACTTTCAGAAAGTATTGCTACACTTCTTTCGGATAAAGGAATAGCACACAGGATTAATTATGTAGGATCTATGATGACAGTGTTCTTTACAGAGAAGAAAGTGGAAGATTTTGAAAGTGCAAAGAGTTCAGACACTAAGCTTTTTGCTAAATTTTTCAAAGCTCTTTTAAAGGAAGGGGTTCTGATTCCTCCTTCTCAGTTTGAAGCTTGGTTTGTAAGCACTGCTCATAAAAAGGAAGACATTTCACAAGCTCTTGAAAGAATAGAAAAAGCGATCAGGGATCTTTAATGAGAAAGACTTTCGTTTACGGCACTTTTATGCTGGTTCTGATCCTTTTCTTGAGTTTTTCCTATATTTTTTTAAAAACGTTCTCAAAGGAAACTTTATACGCTCTTTTAAACCTAAAGAGACGCTACCTACTCATGTCTCTTTTTCTTATGTTCTTATATCACACCTTTGACAACTTAAGGCTTTTTATACTTTCACGAGCGGTTAATCTGCGCTACTCCTTTAGCTACGGTTATATGATGTCCTTTATAAATACCTTTGGTGCTACGGTTACTCCCGCTCATGTAGGAGGAGAACTTGCAGCTATTTACATGCTTTTAAGAAAAGGAGCTAGTATTCATAAGGTAATGAGTGTTGTTACTATGAAAACTATTTCCGGTATGGCTTTTTTTCTCTTAGGTTTCCCACTTTTAATATGGCATCTTTACAAAAATCCTCAGCAAATAATACCTATTTTGGAAATATTTGCTATTGTGAGTGCTTTATTTGGTCTTTTTTATCTGATAGGAAATTTTATCCTAAGAAAGCACGAAGATAGAGCTGTTGTAAGGAGACTCAAGGACAGTTTAAGAAAATACCTATACTATTTAAAAATCTTTGGCTATAAGAGACGTCCTTACTTTATAGCTTCCGTCTTCTCCAGTATAGCTCTTTATATATGTTTCCTTCTTATAGCACCCGCTCTTATTCACGCTTTCGGGAAAGAGGAAAGCTTTACAGAGTTATTTTTAACTCAAATCAGTCTTCTATACGCTATTTTTATAAGTCCCACGCCGGGAGGGAGTGGAGTAGGAGAGCTCGGTGGACTTGCTGTCTTTAGTTCTTTTATGGAACCATTTGAACTCGGAGTTTTCGTTATTCTTTGGAGATTAATAAGCCAATACATAAGTGCCTTTATAGGAGGTTTGCTCTTTGCCCTATGTTTGTTAAAAGATATGAGACAATAATACTATCCGTAGTTCCTGCTATTCTGCTTTACTTCGCGTTTTCCAAGTTTAACTTATGGTTTTTAGCTTTTCCTGCTCTTTTTATACTTTCCTTTATAAGGAATTTTAAGTATTGGTTTCTGTGCGGATTTACTTTCTTTTTCTTATCCCTTCTTTGGTTAAGAATAGCCATGATAGACTACGGTGGGGTTTTCCCTCTTATAGCTTACTTTCTTATAGCTCTTCTGTCCGCTATTCTTGTTTTCCTTCAGTTCGGTATAAGCTGGTTACTGTGGAAATTTTCCTCTTTCAATCTTTTCTTACTTCCCTTTTTTTGGGTAGTAGCAGAGATTTTAAGATCCCATTTCCCTTACGGAGGTTTCCCTTGGTTTCTCATAGGAGAAATGTTGATTGATTTTCCCTTACTTAAGTATTATCTAACAGCAGGTGGAGTTTACTTGGGTAGTTTAATAGGTTGGTATTTAGCTATCCTTCCGAGATTCTTAATTAATTTTAAAATAATCGCTGTAGTAGTGATTTTTGTATTACCTTTGTTTTTTTTAAATACATCTTATAAAAATGTTCCTTCTTTGAAAATTGCTGTTATCCAACCTGCTGTTCCGGAAGAAATTAAGCTCAGAAAAGAAGAATTTTACAAACTTCTTCCTCAATACTGGAAATTAATAGAAAGAGCAATTGAAAAAAATCCTGATATTATTCTATTACCAGAGTCCGCTTTTCCCTTTACAGCAAGCTATCTTTATTCAGAGGGTAAGAAGCTGTTAAAATACTCTGAAAAAGCTCTTGTGATTACAGGACTTATAGATATAAGATACGGAAAAGAGGGTCTGCAACCTTACAATTCCGTTTTTCTTTTACATAAAGGCAGGGTTGTGGACTTCTACGATAAAGTCAAACTATTACCTTTCGGAGAATACGTTCCTTTTCCTTTTGGATTTACAAAGGAAATCTTCGGTGCTATAGGAGGTATAGACTATGTGCCGGGCGATGATATAAAGTGTATGAAAGTAGGAGATCTTCATTTAGCAACTCCCATATGTTTTGAAATTTCTTACTTTTCTTTTATAAAGAAAGCGGCAAGGTGTGCAGACTTATTAGTGGTGGTCACCAACGACGCTTGGTTTAGAGATTCTGATGGAACCTTTCAACATCTAAGACAAGCTCAACTCAGAGCTTTAGAAAACAGAATGTATGTTGTATGGGTTAACAATACAGGTCCTTCCGCGGTAATATCTCCAGAGGGAAAGATTTTAAAAAAGATCCCTTACGGGAAAAGAGAATTTTTGATTTACAGTTTTTAAATGTAAAGCCTACTGCAGTTTTCTACTCCCTCTACTGTTTCTATAGATTTTATAAGCTTTTCCAGATGTTTTTTATCAGTAACATCAACGGTAAAATCCATAATAGCCAATCCTTCTCGGGTAGTTTTAGTAAAAGATTCCCAAATATTAGATCCACCGTCCGCTATATGTTTGGTTATCTCCGATAGAATACCTATTCTATCTTTTGCCTTCACTCTTATTCTTGTTTTGAATTTACCTTGAGGTTTCCAATCCGCTTTCAATACCTTTTCAGGGAAGTTTTCCATTACGTATCTGAGATTGGAGCAGTTTTTTTCATGAAGAGTCATGCCTTTTCCACGGGTTATAACTCCGTATATTTCATCACCGGGAACCGGGTTGCAACATCTACCTATTTCATACATGATTCCAGAAAGTCCTTCTACTGATACTTTACCACCTCCTTCTATTTTTATTTTTTCTGTTTTTTCCTTTTTCCTTGAAGATATAAGGGATATTAGTTTATTAGGGGAAAGTCTGCCACTTCCCAAAGCTATGAAGAGATCATCTTCCTTTTTAAAGTTAACGTTAGGTCTTATCCTGTTTATCAGCTCTTCATAGGATAGGTTTAAACTTTCTCTGATCTTTTCAAAAATCCTTCTCCCTTCCGATAGGTATCTCTCTTTTTCTAATTGCTTTAAATACTGCTTTATTCTTGTCTTAGCACGGGATGTAACTACGAACTTAAGCCAATCAGGACTCGGGTTTTTCGCTACACTTGTTATGATTTCTACCTGATCACCGTTCCTTAGCCTGTAGTTAAGAGGAACTATTCTGCCGTTTACCTTAGCACCCGCACAGTGATTACCTATTTCTGTGTGTATATGATAAGCGAAATCAACAGGTGTAGCTCCGCGCGGAAGAACTACCAGATCTCCGTGAGGGGTAAATACAAAAACCTCTTCCGAAAATAAATCCCTTTTCAAATTGTCAAGTAGCTCAGAAGGATTCTTACTGCCTTTTATGTTATCTACAAGATCTCTCAGCCAAGAAAAGATTTCACTACTCCGGCTAAAATCCTTACCTTCTTTATAAGCCCAGTGGGCAGCTATACCTTTTTCCGCTCTTAAGTGCATTTCCTCTGTTCTTATTTGGAATTCAACCATTCTCCCCTTATGAGCTACTACCGTAGTATGTAGGGACTGATAGAGATTACTCTTAGGTAGTGAAATGTAATCTTTAAATTTACCCGGAACGGGTTTGAAAATGTTGTGAATTATACCAAGCACAGTGTAGCATTCTCCTATGCTGTTTACTACTATCCTTACTCCCAAAAGGTCGTGAACTTCTTCAAGACTTATACCTTTCCTTATGGTTTTCTGCCAAGTGCTGTAAAGGTGCTTGGGTCTGTAAGATATATCCGCTTTTATATTTGCTTTTGAAAGCTCTTCTTTCACCTTGGGAATAACGAATTTTTTCAAATACTCTTCTAAGTTCTCAAGGGATTGACTGACAAAATTCCTTACTTTTTCGTATTCTTTGGGATAAAGGTATTTAAAGGAAAGATCTTCAAGTTCTCTTTTAATTTCCCAAATTCCCAATCGGTGAGCTATAGGAGCGTAAATTTCAAGGGTTTCCTCTGCTATCCTTATCCTTTTTTCCCATCTCAGGTAACCAAGGGTTTTCATATTATGGAGTCTATCCGCCAGTTTAACGATAACAACCCTTATATCTTTTGCAGTAGCAAGTATTAACTTCCTAAAGTTTTCCGCTTGAGCTTCTTTTATATTCTTAAACTTTATTTTTCCTATTTTTGTAACTCCCTCTACTATATCTGCTACGTCTTTTCCGAAGAGCTTCGCTATTTCTTCATAAGTTGCATCAGTATCCTCCAAAACATCGTGGAGAAAGCCCCCTACAACGGTGACTATATCCATGTTAAGATTTGCAAGCTTTTGAGCCACAAGAAGAGGGTGAACTACATAGGGTTCTCCCGATATTCTTTTCTGATTTCCGTGTTTTGAAGCCATATACTCATAGGCTTTTATTATTCTATCTTCCTCGCCGGGATAGTTCTTTACTATTTCTTTAAGAATTTCAGTTAGCTTAGCTTCTGTTGTAGCCATTAGAATAAATATAAGCACTTCACAAGGGGGAAAAGATGTTACTGGACAGGATTTTCAGCTTCCTCTCCAACAATGTGGGAATAGATTTAGGAACTGCTAACACAGCGGTTTACATGGAAGGTAAGGGAATTGTTATGTATGAACCTTCCATAGTTGCTATTGATGTGAAATCTAGAAAGGTATTGGCAGTAGGAAAAGAAGCTAAGGAAATGGTAGGTAAGACTCCGGAAAACATTCAGGCTATAAGACCTCTCAGAGACGGTGTAATCACAGATTTTGAAATTACCCAAGTTATGCTTTCCTACTTTATAAAAAGAGCCTTAGGAAGCACCCTTTTCAAACCAAAACCCCGTGTTGTTATAGCAGTTCCAACAGGTATAACACCTGTAGAAAAGAGAGCGGTTATAGACGCTGCTAAAAGTGCGGGAGCAAGGGAAGTGTATCTTATAGCAGAGCCTATGGCTGCTGCCATAGGAGCGGATCTTCCTGTTGATGAGCCTCTGGGAAATATGGTTGTAGATATAGGGGGAGGAACAACGGAGATAGCTGTGATTTCTCTTGCAGGTATAGTAGTTTCCAACTCTTTAAGGATTGCAGGAGATGAAATGAACGAAGCCATAATACAGTATATAAAAAGGCAGTTCCATATCCTTATAGGGGAACAGACAGCGGAGAGAATAAAGATAGAACTCGGAAGTGCTGTTATGGAAGAAGAGAAAAAAACTATGGAAATAAGAGGTAGAGACATGACTGGTCTTCCGAAAACAATAGAGATAACAAATCATCATATAACGGAAGCCTTAGAGGATACTATAAATTCCATAATAAACGCCATAAGGGTTACCTTGGAAAGAACTCCTCCTGAACTGGCAGCAGATATAGCAGATAAGGGAATAGTCTTAGCAGGTGGAGGTTCACTGCTTAACAATATGGATAGCCGTATTCAATTGGAAACTGGTATAAAAGCTTATTACTGTGAAGAACCGCTTATAGCGGTGGCTCGTGGTGTGGGTAAAGTTTTAGACAATTTAGAACTTATCAGGAGAATCACTATGGAATGACTAACAGAAAGTTTCATACAATTGCTCTTCTGAGTATAGGGCTTGGCTTTATCCTATTTATTTTAGATTTTTCAGATATTTCCTATGTAAAAAAAATCTCAAACGCTGTTAATACTTTAACATCTCCTATACTTAAATTTAAAGAACAAATAACCTCCGAATTGAAAGAGGAAATAGGAGCTTATTTTCACAGGGTAGATGTAGAAAAGGAAAATATAAAACTGCGCAAACGCATAAACTCTCTTCTCCTTACGGAAAAGGAGCTTGAAGCCTGTCTTTCAGAACTTAATAAGTTGAGTAAAAAAATCAAATTAAAAGATAAATTTAGAAAGTTAAAATACAGTATATCCCGTGTAGTTTACTACGATCCTTCAGGTTTTGATCTTTTTATAATTATAAACGGCGGGAAGGATAAAGGTTTTCGTGAAGGAGATTTAGTAGTTACAGAAGTAGCGGTAGTGGGAATAATAGAAGCTGTTTTTGGAACAACAAGCAGGGTAATAACTCCGCTTAATGAAAACTTTTCTTCTTCTGTTGTTATTTCTGGTAAAAGAAAAAAATACATCTACAAGGGTGGATATCCGACAGGTGATCTTCTTCATGTAAACGTAGAAGATAAGGTAAAAAAAGGGGATAAAGTTTTCTTCTCAGATCCGAAACGCAGAATCCCATCTTTTCTTATAGGTCAAATTGTTCAAGTAGAAAGGGGGGAAAATCCCTTCTTTAGAAAAGTGAAGGTTAAACCTGCGGTTGATCCAAGAACTCAAGAATACATTTTTGTTATAGGGAGGTAGTGTTGGTCTTTTTCTTCCTGCTTGTTTGTGCTGTTTTAATAGAAGTTATATTCCTTCAGAGTTTCTTTAAACCGGGGTTTATAGCACCGGATATTGTCCTTTTCCTTCTCTTGACAAAAGCTTACTTTCACGGAAGGCAAACTCTTCTTTGGGCTGTTTTTAGCGGAGTATTATTAGATTTACTAACAGATACGGTAGGTTTAGGTATAACAACTCAAGTATTTTCACTTTACTTTTTTCTTCTTGTAATGGAGAGGTTTCTCTTTAGGACTGCATTAACTTTTTTAGCAACTGCTGGTTTAACTTTACTACTTAAAAAAATTTTAGTTTTGTTTCTTATGAAGATGAAATTCTCCTTTGAATTTTCAGTTGGTTTTTTAATAACTTCATGGATTATAGAGTTGATACTTCTTATAAGTATGTATTTTATTTACTTAAGAAGATATGAGCAGGCGTAAATTTCTTTCCCTGTTAGGTCTTTTGATAGGTCTTTTTATGCTTATAGCATCAAGGTTGGCTCAACTTCAGCTTTTTGAGAGCAAAAAATACAAAGAACTGTCCAGAAAGAACTATCTTAGAGTCAGGAATTTATACCCGCCCAGAGGAGATATATACGATAGAAACGAGGAAAAAGTAGCTTACGATATTCCCAAATATGTTTTAAGTCTTGATTATAAAAAGTTAGAGGATAAGGATTTAGAACCCTTAAAGAAAAATCTAAAGAAACTCTTTAATATTGATCTTGAAGAAATAATTGAAAAAAACTCTAACGGAACAGATCCACTAAGACTGAAGGAGGATCTTACTCCCGAAGATCTCAATGTGTATTACACTAACAGCTATAAACTTCCCGGTGTGTTTGTGGAGGTAATCCCGAAAAGAATCTACCCCAACGGTAGAAGACTGTGCCATGTAATAGGTTACGTGGGATATCCATCTCGCCGTGAGTTAAAGAGGTTGAAAGGCAGAATAGCACCTCGTAGTTTTGTAGGCAAGTTAGGGATAGAGAAAAGTATGGACGATATACTTCTGGGAGATTTAGGAAAAGAGGAGGTAATGATAAATGCTCTCGGGAAAGTAATAAAAACCTTAAGTAGAAGAGAACCGATAAAAGGCAAAAGTATTGTTCTTACAATAGATATGAGAATTCAAAGAATAGTAGAAGACGTCTTTAATGAATCGGGTCAACCGGCAGGTGCTGTGGTTCTTATAAACGCTAAAACAGGAGAAATCCTTGCTTTGGCAAGCTTTCCGGGATTTGATCCCAACACTGTTTACCGTGATTGGGAAAAGCTTAGAAAAAACAAACTCAAACCTATGTTCAACAGAGTTACCAGCGGTAGGTATCCTCCCGCTTCCGTGCTTAAAGTTCCAGTGTCCTATGCTATTCTTGAAACGGAAACCGCCTCCGCATGGGACAGGGTTATCTGCAACGGAAGTTACTTTCTCGGAAATCGTCGGTTTTACTGCTGGAATACTTACGGACATGGATCAGTTAATCTGATAAAAGCTCTACAGGATTCCTGTGACGTTTACTACTATACTTACGGTTACGATCTGGGTCCTTCTACAATGATTCGCTACGCACGTAAGTTCGGATACGGTGAGAAAATCCCCTTAGAAATTCCTGTAAAAAGGGGATTCCTACCTACCCCTGAGTGGAAGAGAAGACGCTTCAAGGAAGCTTGGTATGACGGTGATACAGTGAACTTGAGTATAGGACAGGGATATATACTTTCAACTCTTTTAGAGCAAAGTCTTATGATGATGGGTATAGCTAACAACGGTGTTATTTATAAACCCACTCTTATCAGAGAAATAAGAGATCCTTCAGGTAAGGTTTTATGGAGAAACAAAAGAAAAGTTTGGAAAGTGATAAAGGGAAAACAAGAGTATTTCGCAATTATAAGAAGGGGATTAAGGGAGGTAGTGCGCAGGGGAACAGGCACACCCGCTTTTTCTACAATAGTGGATATAGCAGGAAAAACAGGAACAGCACAGGTTACTTTAATAAAAAGAGGCATTAAAAAAAGGAAAAAAATCCCTTGGAAATACAGAGATCATGCATGGTTCATAGGATTTGCACCTTACAGGGATCCTCTTTTTATCATAGGAGTTTTGGTAGAACACGGAGAATCAGGTGGTAAGGTGGCAGCTCCTATAGCAAGAGCTATAATGGAGAGGATATACATGGCGGGGCTTAACAAAGAGCTTTGATATCCGTCTTGGTGATGAAAGCGGTTTTTTGAACAATTTGAGCTATGTTTGGAAATTTTCCTTTAATCTTCTCCATTTCACTTCTTATTCTTTTTAGTTCTTCCTTATCTTCTACAAAACCCTTAGGGCAAGAAGCTCCCACTATAATCCTTACCCAACCTTCTGGAAGTGGCACTTTAGACCAGGGTCTACCCTTACCATCAGGAAGCTTTACATCTACAAATGTTCTTCTGCACTCAACTGAACACCACCTGCAGGTAGTTTCTTCAGAAGTAGTTGTTCTGTATTCAAGATTTTCTATTACATCAAATCCTCTGAACCGTGTTGCTCCTGTGGTTTTTGTGTGTTCTAAAGCAACCAAGGCAGCTCCTATAGCTCCCGCTTCTCCGGGATAGGGATGTATAACTATTTCTGCGTCCGGGACTTTTGATTTGAGAAAGTCCACCTGAGATTTAACCACCGCTAAATTTCTGTGAGTTCCTCCTTGTAATATAAATTTTCTACCTATATCATTGAAGTTTGTTATATTCCCTGCGTAAATCCAAACGTTATAGGGAAGTATATAACAAAGAGCAGCTAATATTTCTTCCGCATTCCAACCTTTTCTTTGCTGATTGACTATATCACTTTGCAGAAATACACCGCAACCCATTGTTAGCTTCGGCATCATGGTGGCTGAAAATGCTCTGTTGGCTATATCCTCAAGAGCTATCCCGAATCTCTCTGCAACTCCCTGCAGAAAAGCACCGTTTCCTGAGGAACACTGGGAATTGAGTCTGAAATCTACAACAGCACCGTTTTTAATAATGATTATCTTTACATCAACTCCTCCCACATCACAGATACAGTCAGCATCTGGAAAGAAATGCAGTCCTGCGGTGGCATGGGCTACGGTTTCCACTATAGCTGTATCCGCTCCTAGTATATCCTTTAAAAGATCTTTTCCATAACCTGTGATTCCCAATGCTAAAATCTCTGCTTTTTTTGTTCTCTCCTTTATTTCTCTAAATATCCTCTTGGCATCTTCTATAGGATTCCCTTTACTTAGAGCATAAGTGCTAAAAATTATTTCTCCTTTCTCTGATAAGCACACTGCTTTGGCGGTTGTTGAACCAAAATCACAACCTATTACTACTTTTTTAACTTCCTCTGTAGACCAAATAGGGAGTGATGCTATTTGAGATTTGTATTTTTTAATGAACTCTTCAAGCTCATCTTTTGTTTTCCACAAACCTTTTACTCCTTCCGCTTCCTTCTGTTTATACTGCCCTTCTTCTATCCACCATTTGAGCTTTTCTTTTCCTGTGTAAACTCCACCCGATTGAAAAGAAGCGGCAATGCTACATCCCATGGCTGCGTAGAAAAGTGCATTGGAAGGAACTTTAATAAGTTCTTCCGGAGATTTACCTTCGGGTAGTTTTATCCCTCTTTCCTTCCAGAGTTTACTTAAATGATATGTCCATGCTTCTCTCAGACCTTTAAAGAAAAGGTTAGGTCCTCCTAAGAGTAAAACTTCCGGTTTCGGAACATTTCCTTTAATCAAAACGGATAAATTTTGAATTACCACTGCCTCAAATAAACTTGCCACTATCTCCTCTACTGGAACTCCTGCTTTTAGAAGAGTATTTATATCCGCTTCTGCAAATATACCGCATTTTGAACTAACTTTATGGATTTGTAAACCTTTGTATCCCATCTCCGATAGTCTTTCTAAAGAAAGCCCCATCTTACGGGCACATTTCTCTATGAAAGCACCTGTTCCACCAGCACAAACACTTTGCATAAAAACTTGTCTGGTTTTGTTTTTTCCTTCTCCTTTAAAGAATATACTCTTCATGTCTTCACCGCCTATTTCGCTTACAAATCTAACTTCCGGGTTTAATCTCTCCACAGCTTCCGCCACAGCCACCACTTCTTGAATAAAGCGCGCACCTATTAGAGTTCCGATAATACCCGCTCCAGAACCTGTGATGAAAACCCTGTCCCTTCCGGGTGTAAATCCTTTCTTTTCCAATCTAAGTAAAAACTCGTAAACTTTTTCAGCCTGTCTTGTGTTATGCCTTTCATAGGCTTTATCAATAATATTTCCTTTCAGATCTGTAAGAACGTATTTACAAGTAGTGCTTCCTACATCAAGACCTAAAATATACATAGCTTAAACTCTTCTCATTTTCTTGGCGATATACATCACATAATTTGCAGAAGTTCCCGCATATCCGTAGTGGGGGATTTTCAGAAAAGCGCTTTTGAGGTTTGTATTTTCTTCCTCATAGTTTTTTATATCCTCCGGAGTTAAACCTGTTTTTTCCAAAACTTCTTCAAATTCCAAAGTAGCTCTTTTTTTAGCTTCTGTTAAAATCATCTGACATCTGGAAAGAGCGTGAACTTCTGCATCTCCCTTTATCTCTATGGGTGCATAGAGAAGATCTGGATACTTTCCGAGAACCGCCTGCATAGCTCCCGCAGACATAGTATTGGGAAGGCAACCGTAAGGAGAGAGTTCGCATACCATATGAGCGTGTTTATTGAAATATACGTAAAGAGCTTTACCTATGAGCATGTGTCCTTCTCCTCCCGCAAGCCTGAAGTGAAAAAAAGGATCTGCGAGCCTTTTAAGTTCTTCTTGCGGCGGGAGTGGATTGGGAATGTTTCCGAGAGATCTTCTAAGTCTGTTGTAAGTAAGGTGATAAAGCCAGATAAGGAATTTAAGAAGGTATTTCTTCAGGTAGTATCTCTTTACAAAGTCCTTGCTTTCTTCCATCTTCCACAGTTCCATGTGCATCAGATAATCCATCCAGACAGCAATCGGTGGAGGAATAACCTCTGCACCTTCTTCCTCTAACCACTGTTTTATCCTATAGTTTCCTTCTCCTTCATGGGTTTGAAGCCAGAACTCTCCCGTTATTTTTACCTTAGGTTTTACTCTGAGCCTATCAACTTCTATTTCCTTCCACAGTTCTGCAATATCTCTAAGTGTTTTTACAAAATGAGAAGTGAGAATATGCCATGCTAAGGATTTCCACTTGCCCTCTACAACAGGCTTTTTTCTCAAACTCTCATAAGCGAGCTCCACACTTTCTTTAAGAACACGTTCCGTATTTCCTTCTTTAACTTCATAAGGCCTTGTTGCGTATTCCATGTCTGTAAGAAGATCTCCCATGAATACAGCATAAAGAAGTCCTAATGTAAGGGAAGTGGTTATTTCAAGCCCCCCCTCTTCCTGTTCCATTTTTAGAATATCCACCAAGAAAAGTCTGAAATCTCTAAGATCCGTTCCTTCAAGAACCCTTTCATAAGATTCGTGATACTGTCCAAATCTACAAGGTCCACAAGCTCCTGCTGTTACAAAGACGTAATTATCCTTTACTACTTCTCTACCCTCTTTTTCAACTCTGTCCTTAAGAAAACGAGCTAAATTTCCAGCTGTAAATATTGCAGGGCAACAAGCGCCGGGATCTATAAACTCCTTACCTACGTCAAGATCTTCTCTTTTTATCTGCGGAAGAGGTTTTGCTCTGTATCCAGCGTTTTCAAGAACTGCCTGCATCAGACGTTCGTGTTTCCATGTAAGCCCACCGAAAATAAGGGTTACTTTCTCCTTTTCCTCTGGCTTAAGAGGCCTTGGCCTATACGCTCTATAATGCTCCGTTGTCCCTATCATAACAGCCCCCCCTGCCTGTTTTCCAAATCCCCCTTACTCCGAAGTCAACCAGTTCCTTTGCTATTTTGTAGGTATCTATATCTTCTTCTTTATCCAAGAAACCACTTACAGTTTCTTTCACAGCTCCAAGAATTACCCTTGCCATTAGTTCTGTATTACAGGGTCTTATAACTCCTATCAGAATACCTTTGTTCAATGAACCTTTTATCATTTCCAAAATATCCTCAAAAAACTTATCTATGACAAAGAAAAGATTAGGATCGCTATTTCTCTGAAGCACTATGCGCGCAAGTTCCCTTTCTTCAAGAGTGAAGTCTAAAACTCTTGCTATGTTTTCCGTTATCTGTTCAAGGGGATCTTCAGATAGATTTATCACTTTTATCCTTTTTTTAAGTTCCTCTACAACTTCTTTAAGAAGTTCTTTGAAAATTTCTTCTTTACTTCTAAAGTAAAGGTAAAATGTTCCTCTGGCAACACCTGCTCTGTTTATAATGTGGGAGATTTGAGCTTCATGGTATCCTTTTTCGGAAAAAACTCTTTTTGCTGCTTCAAGAAGCCTACCTCTAGTTTGAACTGACATGTCAGTCTATTAAGATAATGAAGTTAAAAAGTAAAAGTTTTATGATGAATATCATAATCTTATGAAAAATTTCCCGAATTAGACGAAAGTAATAAAAGAGATGAATGAGCATCTAAAACAAAAGCTTGGAGAAATCAGGGAAAGGTTAATGGATCCCTTTAACGTTGAATACTTAGAAAAAGATTTCAAGGAACTGTATGAACTGATAAAAAAAGCTCCTGCGGAGGATACGTATCTTATAAAAAAAGAATTTGAAGAAATAAGGAAACTCCTTTTTAGGAATCTATCGCTTATAGCAGGTGGTCTTAAGCCTCTTTTAGAAAGAGAAAAAGGAAGTCTTTTTTCTCGGAGGGTATAATGTTCGGTGCTTCCTTTGGAATAATATCGCAAGCACTTGATATATACAGGAAAGCTCTTGATATACACAACAGAAATGTGCTTAATGCCAACAATCCAGATTACGTAGAAGAAAATCCTGTTATAGAAAGTTTTGCTCCTGTAGGGATAAAATTCTCAGAGGTAAGGAGAGATCAGAACATATACTACTTAAATTTGAGAAATTCAAAACTTTCCACAACCAGTTACTTAGAAGAGAGAAGCAGTATGCTTTCCAACGTTGAAGGCATATTTCAGGAGCTGTTTGAAGGAACAGGTATAAACGATTACACCAACAGGTTCTTCAAAGCCTATTTAGACTTAATGAAAGATCCCACTAACAGAGGAGGGAAAGAAGAACTCTTTTATTCAGCTCGCAGTCTCTCTGATTTTTTGAAGAACAAAGCCAAAGACATAGACAGCTTAGACAACAGTGTTGATTTCAGCCTTAGAAGGGTTACTTCCCGTATAAATGAACTGGTAAGAAAAATTTACAACATTAACAGAGAAATAACTGTTATGTATGCTCAAACCTACGCCCGTGGAAGAGATTACAAAAACTTCTTGGACACAAGGGACAAATATATAAGGGAACTGTCTGAACTCATAAACATAGACATTCGGGAAGATGAAATAGGTAGGGTGAAAATAATCACTTCCGGAGGTTTTGCTCTTGTGGATTTTCAGAGTAACTATTGGAATTTAGAATACGCAGCAGGGAAAGTATACTGGAAATCCAAGGAAGGCAACAATACAGATATTACAGATATTCTAAAGGGAGGAAAGTTAAAAGCTTTACTGGATTCAAGAAAGGATCTTCAAAGATTTAAAGGAGAAATTGAAAGTATAGCAAATTATCTTATTTCCACTGTAAAAATTCCCAGATCCAATAGCGGGACTTGGTATCTCATAAAAAACGTAGAAGATCCTACTCAACCACTTTCTGTTTACGGACTTGACGGTAATCTTGAATTTTACGATAACTCTACCGATCCACCTACTTTGATTTCTTCCATCAATGCATACGGGAGTTTAAGTCTTAACGATTTGGCTACAACCATAAACACCGATCCCGCTTTGAATACAGTTGGATTCTCCGCAACAGTGATAAGCAATCCGGACGGAACATACACTTTGAGAATAGAAAACTCCGATCCCAGATATTCAGTGATGGATTCAGGCGGTAACTTCTTTGAAAGTTCCCCAGTATTTACGGGCAGTGGACTCTCAGACATAGAACCTGTTAATACTCTCAGAGACGATTTAGAGGATATTGATTTTTCCCTAACAGACACTTTCAGTGAATTCGGTAACAAATGGTGGGACGATACAAAGGGTTTGGTGAACGATCTTATAAAAGACATATCAACAACTCAAGCAGATGTTAAAGACAAACTCAGAATAGAAACAGCTCTTTTAGAAGCTCTGGATCGTAAACTGAAAGAAATGCAAGGTGTTTCCATAGACAAAGAATTCATGGAACTTATGAAAATCCAAAGGACTTATGAAGCTGTTGCAAAAATAGTAACCGCTGTAGATGAACTTCTTCAAACAACCTTGAGAATGGTGTGAGGTATTAAAGATGAAAGTGCCGGATAACTTACTTTACTCAATTTTCCAGCAGCAGGACGAAAGGATAAGAAGAGAAATAGCCAGAAAAACTATAGAAATATCAACAGGGAGAAGGATACACAATTTATCCGATGATCCACCTGCTACTTTTAACGTTATCAATCTTCGTCAGGAAATATCTCAGCTTTCACAGTTCTCCAAGAACAGATTGTTCGCTGATGTAAATTTAACCTACGCAGACCTTACCTTAGAAAAAATGTCCAATAAAGTTAAGTGGTTGTATGTGAAAGCGGTTCAGGCAAAGAATGAAATACATACAGCGGATTCTCTTAGATCCCTTGCAGTTGAATTTACAGAGGCTATAGACTTTTTGTTGGACAGAGCTAATGAAAAACTGGGAGAAAACTATATATTTTCCGGATCTGCTCTTACTACAAAACCCTTTGACTCTAACTTTAACTACTTAGGCTCCTCGGAGAGTTTTAACGTCCAGATAGATGAAGCAAACTTTACTGAAGTTTTTTTACCCGGTAATAGAGTTTTTGATACAAATGTTTACCAACTCAATACACTCTTTGATAATCCGTCATCTAATTTGGGTGTGTCGGGAACTATTACAGTTTCCTACAATACCACCACAGTAACAGCTGATTACGGTAGAGGAATATGGTATCTTACAGCAAAAGTTACTGATCCCGATGTCCCTCTTTCTTCCTATGGGCTTGACGGAGATCTTGTTCTATACGACAGTGGAATGAACGAAATTTCAAGGATAAACAACTACGGAAATATAAGCCTGAATGATCTTATAACTCAGATAAATACCACCTTCGGTGGTGAAAATATAACCGCTTCCCTTGTAAACAATCCCGACGGTAGCTACACACTAAGAGTAGAAGATACAGACGTTCCGCCTAATAACTTTATAACCGATACAGGAGAAAATATACTTGAAAACAACACTCTAAAAAATTTCGTAAAGATTTTCAATGCCCTTTCCCCTCCAGATTTAACCGCCTTCATGCACCAAGTTCCTGATGGGCGTTATACACTACGCCTTATACCCTCAGAAGCAGAAACCTTTATAAATATATCCTTTACAGGATCAGCCTTGGGAGATTTTTACACTCTCAATATTTTTCAACTTTTGGGAGAAGTAAAGGAAAAACTAAAATCAGCCTATTCCCCCGATGAATCAGACATTATGGCTATTCAAAGAAGTTACGATATTATAACCTCAAGACGTTCCGAAATAGGAAGTATTCTTTCACAGGTAAAGGCTCAGGAAAAGATTCAGGAAAACAAAATGGATATTCTCAGAAAACAAAAATCTGATAATGAGGACGCAGATCTTTCCGAGAGTATAATGGAATACACAAGATACAGAATGGCTTACGATGCTCTTATGAAAATAATAGCGGATACAAGGGATATGACAATTTTAAAATATCTGTAATTATTCTTCCTCTGTGAAAGCGCTTAAGATGGTTTCAATTATAGATATTATTACAGATATTATATTCGCAGCAAGCGCGCCTTGTGCCAATCCTATGGCTTCTTTTGGATCACCTGAAAAGAAGAGGAAAAGAGCGGGTATAAGGTGAAGATCTGCTACAAGACTGGAAGCGAGCATCTCCGTAGAGAGAACTCTCCCTTCTCCTATTTTCAGAATAGTTGCAGCAAGATTAGTTGCTACTGTGATAACTAACTCGTAAGGATTAGGGCTAGTAATAAAGCTAATGTTGGTGGTCAGAGCCATTAAAATGAAGAAATCTGTCACTATTTTCTTGTATCTCATGCTTTTACAAATAAAAAGTCTACCCTAAAATACGATAAGTTTCTTCCAGAAGTATCTTCTGAGCCTTTTTTAAGTTACGAGGTTGTCCGAAAATTATAAGAGTGTCTTCTTCTTCTATAACTGTTTCTCCGGAAACTGTTACATCTAAATAACCATCGGGTTTGCGTATGGCTATTATAGTTACCTTAAGCGCTCTTCTGAGATCTATATCTTTGAGTTTTTTACCAATTAAAGGAGATCCGGGTTCCACATGAAGTTCAAGTATATCTATATCCGTCTCTTCTCCGAAGGCGATTCTGTCAAATAGATCAGAAATAAAAGCGGAGCCGGTATGGAATATGTATGCGGCGACTCTAGTAGCAAGCAGTTTACTGGGAATAAAAGCCTTATTAGCTCCCAGCTCCTCAAGTTTTTCAGCAGTTCCATCAGTGGAAGCAAAGGAGTATATGTAAAAATCTTCTCTAGAGGGTTTTATAAGGCGTGCGGTGACTATCACCGCTATATTCTTGGTGTCCTCACCCAGATTTACTATCATACCGCGAGCGTTTTTTATTCCTGCAGATAGTAAAACGGATCTTTTATAAGGTTCTTCTGTGATAAAGTATTTAATGTTGTGTTCTTGTAAGTATTTAAGAGCCTGCGGATTACTTTCAACAACAACAAATTCAATTTTTCTTTTTTTTAGAGTGCTTGCAAGCCATGCGGAGGTTTTATCGTAACCGCAAATAATATAATGTCCTTCCAAATTCTCTATTTCTCTAAGCATTTTTATTGCCCTGTAGAGGTTAATTATATCTTCCTTAAAGAATATCCTAACAATAACCGTAACTGATGTTGTAAAAACCCCTATTCCCATAAGAGCTAAGAAAGAAGTAAAAATCCGCCCTATAAGAGTATCACTCCCACCGACAACCTCCCCGTATCCTATAGTGCCTATGGTTATTACTGTCATGTAAAAGGAATTTATAAAGTCTCCTCCGGAGATTATCATATATCCTATTGTTCCTACTGTTATTGCTGTGTGAAGCATCATAAGAGGAATTCTGAACTCCTTCAGAGTTTCTATGAAGCGGGTTTCGTAAATTTCTATGAGTCTTGGTTCCCTTTTCTTCTTAAGTTTACGCCTTATACGGGCTTTTAGCTTAGGCATGGTTTAAGTCAAATATAACGGTCTTTATTTCAGTGTAATCCTCAACAGCAAAAGCAGGTCCCTCTCTTCCTATTCCAGAGTTCTTGAAGCCTCCGTATGGTTGATGATCCGCTCTGAAAGTAGGTCCTTCGTTTATAAGAACCCCTCCTACTTCAGCTTTCAGAATAAACTCCCAAGCTACATTTATATCCCTTGTAAAAACTCCCAGCTGAAGCCCGTATTCAGTGTTGTTTACCAAATTTAAAGCTTCTTCTATCTCCTTATAAGGATTAATTAAAACAATAGGAGCAAAAGCTTCCTCCTTAAATAGCTTGGTATCTGGTGGCACTAAACTTACAGCTGTTGGTTCAAAAAGAGCGGATTTTTCAGCACAAGCTATACCTCCTATTTCCAACTTAGCACCTGCGTTAACCGCTTCCTCTATCCACTCTCTTATTCTTAAAGTGTCTTCCTTACTTATCATTGGTCCTACATCTGTTTCTTCTTTCATGGGATCTCCTACTTTAAGTTTTTTTATTCTTTCTTTAAGTTTTTTTCTAAACTCTTCAAATAAATCCTCATGAACAAATACTCTCTGAACAGATATACAAACTTGTCCGGCTATTGCGTAACCTCCTATAACTGTTTTTTCCACCGCCCTATCAATATCACCATCTTTGTGAAGAACTATTGCGGAATTTGAACCCAGCTCAAGAACTACTCTTTTTATTCCCGCCTGCTTAGTTATAATCTCCCCGATTTTCTTACTGCCGGTGAAGGAAACAACCCTTATATCAGGGTGGATCGTCATAGCCCTCCCTACGTCTCCGTATCCGGGTATAACGGAAATAGCGCGTGGCGGGAGACCTGCTTCTAAAAACGCTTCCGCCATCATAATAGGTGTAAGAGGTGTTCTTTCAGAAGGTTTAAGTATTACCGCATTTCCGCAAGCTAAAGCGGGTGCTACTTTATGCATGGAAAGGTTTAAGGGAAAGTTAAAAGGAGTTATGGCAGATACTATACCCACAGGCACTCTTATATAAAAACCTGTTTTTCCTACACCGTTTGGGTGAGCGTCCACGGGAAATGTTTTACCACCTATTCTTCTTGCTTCTTCCGCAGAAAAGAGAAGAGTTTGCACAGCTCTTGAAACTTCTGCCCGTGCTTCTTTGATAGTCTTTCCTACTTCCAAGACTAACGTTTTTGCAAATTCTTCTGCTTTGTTTTCTATTATCTGAGCTGTCCTTTTGAGAATTTCATAGCGCTGATAAGCGGTTAAACTTGAAATTTCCCTGAATCCTTCTTTAGCAAGCTCCACCGCTTTAGTAACATCTTCTTCTGTTCCTCTGGGGACTTTACCGATTACCTCTCCTGTATAGGGATATACTACTTGAAGTTTCTCCTTTCTATCTTCCCGATAGCCTCCTATGATCATTTTCATTTCCCGCATTTGAACTGCCTCCCTTTTCAATTTCAATTTCAAAATAATACTGTAATTCTATGAGTGACGTTTGATTTCTCTTCTGAAAGCCAAATAGAGCAAGACAGCTCTTAAAAACATTTCCACCGTCATAAATCCCCAGGGAATTAAAGGGGAAGGAAAGAACTTTAAAAGAATATAAGAAGGTATTATCCTAAAAAGCCAAAAGGAACCTGTATTGACCACAAGAGGAATAGTAGTTCTACCCATACCCTTAAGTGCTCCGGAGTGAATTACAGCAATAGCCATAGGGATCTGGGAAACTCCCACGATTATTAAATAGTAAACCGCCCAATTTATGACCTCTTTATCTCTGCTAAAAGGAAGGACAAGATAGGGAGCAAAAATTATAAGCACAATACCGAGAATTCCCATAAAAACAGCAGTTAAAAACGCTGTGAACCTTACACCGTATTCAAGTCCTTTTATATTCCTTGCACCGAAGTTCTGACCGGATATTACAGTGCTGGCAACCATAAAGCCGAATCCTACCATAAAGGATATACTTTCAACTCTCAAACCTACTTGATGAGCTGCAAGCACTTTATCCCCAAAGCTTGCCAGAAAACCCACAAAGACGTTAAAGGAAAAACTGGAAATGGCTCTCTCCACACCTGTAGGTAATCCTATTCTTAGGAGTTTTACAAAAACATGAAGATTCGGCTTTTCTTTTAAAGGAAAAGGCTTTCTTAGTTTTAAAAAAACGTATAAATAAATAACAAAAGCAACAGACTCCGCTACAACTATACCCCACGATGCACCCTGAATACCCAATTCTGGCAAACCTAACTTACCGTATATCAAACAGTAAGCTGTGCTTACGTTTACCACATTCATTAAAAGAGCTACTTTCATGGGAGTTTTCGTGTCTCCCGAACCGTTAAAGCTTGCGTAAAAGGTATTTGTTATAAAACCTACAACGATGAACCAAAAAAGAGGTGTTAGATAAACCTCTGAGAGTTTTAAGACTTCCTCACTTGCTCCGAGTATGCTCATCAGTAGCAAAACAAGATCCTTACCGATAAAGATCAAGGGAAGCGCTATAAAAATGGAAATTAAAATTCCTGCAAGAAGAACAGGTGAAGGATCTTTTCCAGCTCCCACATATTGAGCCACTAAAACACTGGTGCCGGTATAGGAAACAGCCATCAGAGAGTATATGAACCACAACAAACTCATACTAAAACCCACCGCAGCAACTGCAGAAGGGGATATTCCCGACACAAGGATAAGAGCAAACATACTTTCCACCGAGTAAAGGAGATTAACCACAATAATGGGTGATGCGAGTTTGAGAATTATCTTGACATTCTGTTTCTTAGATGCAGAGGGTTCAAGAAGAATTTTCTTCATTATGAATATTATTTTTCAAAGGGTTTACAAAGCAGATAAGCATGAGTTGCAAAACTAAAGTAAAGCAGAGCAGATCCGTAAATAAGAGCAAGTCCAAAGGGAGACGTTACAGGGTGCAGGGTGAGAATTCCTCCACTTATTATAAGTATGAAAGCGGTTATCATAAAAGCAAAATACATCTTCACATAATCTAACCTTAAGGTTGCTTTGAAAAAATCGTAATTGAAAACCTTAAAAACTCCTTTAAAAGCGGAAAGAAAATTCTCCTGTTGCAGTGTATATCCGTAAGCAACAGGAGCAACCCATATAACCACTAAGAAAACGATTAAGAGCAAGAGTATTCCTATAAAAAGAACAGGATCTATTTGACTTTCCACTTGCGGAGGTTTTTCACCTTTCAGAATAAATTCCGTAAAGTCACTTCCAAAGGAAGCGATACCTATCATTATAATACAGAATTGGAAAATAAAAGCAAGTATAAAAGTTCCCACAAATGCTCCCAAAGCGGTATCAGGATAAGAAAGTAAAAGCTCAGAGAAGGAAGTTCTTTTTATCCTATCCTCAAAAGATTGTAAATCGTCTTTATTTTCTAATATCGCTCTGTTCAAGTAAGCTCCTACGGAAAAAAGACTTATCTGCCACAGCATAGCAAAGAAGAAACCTACAATTGGGAAAGCGGATAGCAAGAGTAGAGCCAAGGAATACATTAAGAAAAAAACGTGAACAACAGGATTAGAAATAATGCTTCTCCAGAAGTAAATCAGAACATTCCTAAAATTAGGACTGGACATCTTCCTTACACCTGCTATTCTAAAATTAAATGGTTGTAGCTATTTTAACCGACTTTGGAACAGCAGATGGGTTCGTATCAGCTATGAAAGGGGTTATTCTTTCAGTAAATCCTTCCGTCTCTATTGTTGACATATCCCATGAAGTTCAACCCTTTGATATAATGGAAGGTGCTTTAATTCTCAAGGCTCATTACAGATACTTTCCCAAGGGAACGATTTTCATAGCAGTTGTAGATCCCGGCGTAGGTTCGGAAAGATTACCACTGGCAATAAAGTGTGGTTCTTATTTCTTTGTAGGTCCGGATAACGGTATTATGGATCTTGTCCTTAAAGATATAAAAGAACCGCCTTCGGCGGTTGTTATAGAAAACAAAGGTGTAATTCTTCCGAGAATAAACAATACCTTTCACGGAAGAGATATATTTGCACCAGCAGCAGCGTTTTTGAGTAAGGGTGAAAAGTTAGAAAATTTAGGATCTTCTTATAGATACAACTTCAAACTGAAATTTCCCGACGCACAGATTGAAGAAAACCGTATATTAGGAGAGATAATCTACTTTGACAGATTCGGTAACGCGGTTACCAATATTCCCTGTGGTAATTTCAGATGCGGAATGTTCAGGGAGGAAATAATCAAAGTAGTATCCCACTTTCAGGCAGGTGAAAGGGGAAAACTCAATCTAACCTGCGGAAGTTTCGGTTTCATGGAACTCTTTGTTCCTATGGAAAATGCAAAAGAGTTGTTCAATCTCAGAAAGGGAGAAAAAGTTAAAGTATTCGGTAAGAAGACGTGTCTTTAAGGAAAGTTACTATACAATATTTTTCCTATGAGATGGAGTCGTTACTTTCTTTATACTTCTAAGGAAGATCCTGCAGATGCGGAAGCTCCTTCCCATCGCCTTTTGCTCAAAGCGGGTTTTATAAAACAGGTTTCCGCAGGTATATACGAAATCCTACCAGCGGGTTGGAGGGTTTTGAAAAAAATAGAAAACACTGTCAGAGAAGAGATGGACAAAAGTGGTGCTCAGGAATTGTTGCTGACTGTTTTAAACCCCGCGGAGTTATGGAAGGAAACGGGAAGGTGGGATACTTACGGAAGCGAACTTTTTCGCCTAAAAGACAGAAACGAGCGAGAATACTGCTTAGGACCTACTCATGAAGAAGAGATAACTGATTTAGTGAGAAAATACGTTCATTCTTATCGCCAGCTTCCCCTTATCCTCTATCAAATACAAGTAAAGTTCAGAGATGAAAAAAGACCCAGATTTGGTTTGATAAGAGGCAGAGAATTTCTCATGAAAGACGCTTACTCTTTTGACAGAGACGAAGAAAGTGCAAAAATGTCTTATGAATCTATGAAATACACCTACGAAAGAATATTTAAAAAACTGAACTTAGAAACCGTTACCGCACAGGCAAGTGTGGGACAAATAGGTGGTAGCTACTCCCACGAATTCATAGCCTTTACAGAATACGGGGAAGCAAGAGTGGGATTTTGCAAAGAGTGCGGATACGCTGCTAATGCCGAAATAATTCCCCTTAAACAAATACTTCATTCTGCTGAAAAAGAAAAACCTATTAAAAAAGTCCCAACACCAGGAGTGAAAACCATAGAAGAACTTTCCAACTTCCTTGGTATTCCTCCGGAAAAAATAATGAAAGCTGTTTTATACATAACAAACGAAAACAAGCCTTTACTTGTGCTTATAAGAGGAGACAGAGAAGTAGATGAAAACAAACTGGAAGCTGTTTTAGGAACAGACGAATTTCGTCTGGCTCAAGACGATGAGGTTAGGCATATACTCAAAACGGAAAAGGGATTCATAGGAATTTTTAACCTACCTCCTCACGTGGAAGTTTTATGGGACAATTCCCTTTACGGTGTAAAGAATTTAGTAGTTGCCCTTAATGAACCTGACTATCATTACATAAATGTAAACCCCGGCAGAGATTTCACTTACGGTGATTTTGTTGATATAGCAGAAGTAAAAGCAGGAGATCCCTGCCCGCAGTGTAGTAAACCTTTAGAAGTTAAAAAAGGACTTGAAGTAGGACATATATTTTTATTAGGAACACGCTATTCAGAACCCATGAGAGCTTATTTCACCGATAGTGATGGAAAGGAAAAGGCTTTTGTAATGGGTTGTTACGGTATTGGTATATCTCGCATAATGGCAGCTTTAGTAGATCAGCATCACGATGAAAAAGGTATAAAATGGCCTTTGAGTGTAGCTCCCTTTGAACTTGAGATACTGTGCCTTAATATGTCTGACGAAGCCATAAGAAAAACAGCAGAAGCTTTATACAAAGAAGCATTGGAAAAGAATATTGAAGTTCTCTTTGATGATAGAGAGGAAACTGCGGGTTTTAAATTTGCCGATGCTGATCTTATTGGAATTCCGTATCGTATAGTGGTAGGGAAAAAAGTAAAAGAAGGAAGGGTAGAAATTCAGGAAAGAAATACAGGAAATAAGCAGGACATTCCTATAAGTAATGCTATTTCCTATGTTTTGAAGTTGATAGGAAAAGAAAAATGAAATTTGCAGTTTGTGTTTTTCCCGGTTCTAATTGTGATTATGATACTTACTATGTTATAAGGGATCTTTTAGAAAAAAAAGTAGATTTTGTTTATTACAATCAGAAAGATCTTTCATCTTATGACTGTGTTGTCCTACCAGGTGGATTTTCCTTTGGAGACTACCTCAGGCCCGGAGCTCTTGCGGCAAGAACTCCACTTGCTCAAGCAATAGTAGATTTTGCACTTAAAGGAAAATTAGTTCTAGGTATATGCAATGGTTTTCAGATATTAACGGAATTAGAACTTCTGCCGGGAGCTTTGCTTCCTAATTCAAGTTTAAAGTTTATATGTAGAGATGTTTACTTGAAAGTTGAAAACGCAAATACACCCCTTACCAAGAAACTTGAAGAGGGAGAAATTCTGCGTATCCCCATAGCTCATCATGATGGGAGATACTACGTTCCACAGGAAACTCTTAAGGAAATGGAAGAAAGAAATCAAATCCTGTTTCGCTACACAGACGAGAAGGGTATTACTTCCGAGCTTGCAAATCCTAACGGTTCTGTAGCACATATAGCAGGTGTTATGAATAAAGACAAAAATGTTTTCGGTATGATGCCACACCCTGAAAGAGCCTCGGAAGACATTCTTGGTAGTCACGATGGTCTTATGCTGTGGTATTCACTTATAAGTGAGTGAATTCGTTCTTCAATCCCTTATAGGCACTTAATAAACTCTTATGCTTCCCATGAGTGTATATCCGATGAAAGCGTGTTTCAATCCCTTATAGGCACTTAATAAACGCGATATTTGTAAATTACCTGTAAAGTATGCTACGCTGTTTCAATCCCTTATAGGCACTTAATAAACAGAGAAAAAACAATTCCCCCGCTCGGATACCGAGATGGGTTTCAATCCCTTATAGGCACTTAATAAACTTGTATTCCCACGGCGAGTGTAGAGTTAGAATACCCGGTTTCAATCCCTTATAGGCACTTAATAAACCCAATAGGTGGGAGGTGCAGGTATTGCTGGACATTATGTTTCAATCCCTTATAGGCACTTAATAAA
>JALSHV010000011.1 GCA_026981975.1 Aquificaceae bacterium
TCACCCTCCCCAAGAGTAATTCATGAATATAGTTTTTATGGGAACTCCGGATTTTGCACTTCCTTCTTTTATTAAAGTAAAAGAAAGATTCGGTGTATCCGCCGTTATAACCCAACCACCTCGTCCCGCAGGTAGAGGCATGAAAAAAGTCCACCCTCCTCTAAGGGAGGTGGCTCTGCGCTTTAACACTCCCGTGTATCAACCAGAAACTAAAAAAGATCTGGAGTCTTTGATTGAATATCTTTCCCCCGACTGTATAATTACAGTAGCTTACGGCAGAATACTTTCCCCTAAAATTCTCGCCGTTCCTCCTTATGGAGTTTTAAATCTTCACGCTTCCCTTCTTCCCAAATACAGAGGTCCAGCACCTATTCAACGCGCTCTTATGGCTGGAGAAAAGATAACGGGAAATACAGTTTTTCTGGTTAACGAAAAAATGGATTCGGGAGATATTCTCTTACAAGAAACCGTTTCTGTAAGAGAAGAAGACAATTTTGTAAGTCTTTCGCAAAAGTTGGCATTGCAGGGAGCGGTTCTTCTGATAAAAGCTCTTGACCTGTGGTTTAAGGGCAAAATTAAACCAATACCCCAAAAAGAGGAAAAAGCCACCTACGCTCCCCCTATAAGGAACGAAGAATTTAAGATTTGCTGGAAAGCTTCCGCTGAAAGTGTTCGTGATAGAATAAGAGGGCTTTACCCTAATGCTTATACGTTCTTCAGAGGAAACAGGATAAAAATTCTTAAAGTTAGAGTGGTAAAAGGCATGGGAGATCCGGGTGAGATTTTAGGAGATAAAACATTTACAGTCGCCTGTGGGAAAGGAGCAGTAGAGATTCTTGAGCTTATATCACCGAAAGGGAAGAAAATAAAAGGTGAAGATTTTATCAGAGGGTATAATCCTCAAAGAGGGGAACTGTTAAAATAAACACATGGAGGACAAATTCAACAGAATAGTTCTTCTTACAGAAAGGTATCTGAATCAAATATTCGGATCCATAAGGGTTTACAGGGAAGACAGTGAATTTTTAATACCTTGGGGATCTACTGTTATAAACGTTGAAGTGCAATCTCAAAAAGGTGAGTGTTTTTTAAGTATAAGTTCACCTGTAGCTTTAAAAGTAAAACCAGAGAAAGAACTTATGAGATTCCTTCTTATGGAAAACAATTCCCTTACAATGTGTTCTTTTTCAGTAGAATTTGAAAAAGGATTACTTGATATAGTTTTAGGAACAAAAATAAAATTTGATTTTATAAATAAAGAGCTTTTGAGTTATGTAACAATAAATATAGGTAATCTTGCAAACGAATACTGCAAGGAAATAATAGCTGTTTTCGGAGGACTTTCTTTTAAAAATTATATAGAAAAAGAAAAACTTAAAAGCACTTTCAAAGGAGAAGAGAAAATTCTTCACGATATATTTGAACTGGAAGGAATAAGATTAGCTCTTGAACTTTACAGATCTCCAGAACATAACAGCTATTTTATAATTGGTAAAGTAGAAAATACAAATCATATATTTCTAAAAGCTGAGAGAAGAAAAGATATCCAAGAAGTTTTTGACTTTCTTGAAAAAATCAAAAGATATATCCTTTTAAAGGATATACCAGCTCTGAAGAAAAACCTCAGACACTATGAACTTGAAGAACATTTTGTTTACAAAATACTTGCCAGCAAAGAAAAGAACAAAACAGAAAAGCTAAAAAAGATTGAAAAAGAAATAAACTTCCTTACAGATCTCCTTATGAAAGGAGAAATCTCCCATGAGGAATACAAAAAAAGAATCTCGGATATTGAAAGACTTATTGATTTGTAATTATCCAGATCCTGGAGGAAACTTCTGTGAGAACTAAGGAAAGCTGGGTAATCTTAGCTTTTATAATAATACTCAGTGCAATAATTATTCCCATACCCGCTTTTCTACTGGACATTCTCCTTGCGACGAGCATAACGTTTTCCTTAGCTGTTTTAGTGCTTACTTTCTTTGTAAGGACACCTCTTGAACTGAGTTCGTTTCCCACAATTCTTTTGATAGGAACTCTTTTGAGACTTTCCCTAAACATTGCCGCAGCCCGGAGGATTCTCCTACACGGACACGAAGGAACTCATGCAGCAGGGCACATCATAGAAGGCTTCGGCACTTTTGTAGTAGGTGGAGATGTTGTAGTAGGGATAATCGTATTTCTAATATTTATAGTCATTAACTTCATTGTGATAACAAGAGGAGCTGAAAGGATATCCGAAGTAGCAGCTCGCTTTACCTTAGACGCTATGCCCGGTAAACAGATGAGTATAGACGCAGATCTAAATGCGGGATTAATAACAGAAGAAGAAGCTCGCAAGAGAAGAGAAAGACTGGAAAGAGAAGCCTCCTTTTACGGAGCTATGGACGGTGCCAGTAAGTTCATAAGAGGAGACGCGGTAGCAGCTTTGATAATACTTTTCCTGAGTTTAATAGGAGGTCTACTGGTAGGAATAGTGTTTAAAGGCTTAGACTTTACCACAGCCTTGAATACCTATACGTTGTTAACAGTAGGAGAAGGATTAGCTTCTCAGATTCCCGCTTTACTTTTGTCCACTTCCGCGGGACTTATTACTACAAAAGGAGCTTCAACAGAAGAGGTGGGAAGTGCAATAGCGGAAGAGTTTTCCAAAGAACCGAAAGCTCTTCTTTTCTCCGCTCTTCTCTTGGTTTTCATAGGAGTTATTCCCGGTCTTCCGAAAGTCCCTTTTTTTGCAATGGCAAGTCTTTTGGGAGGTCTTTACTATCTTCTGAATAAAAGCCTAAAGGAAAGACAGATAAAAGAACTTGAAAAGCTTGTAGAGGAACAAAAAGAAGAGCAGAAGAAAAGGGAGGAAAGTGAAGAAGAACTCCTACCACAGCCAGATCCTATTACTATGGAAGTAGGATACGGATTAATCCCTTACGTAGATGAAAGCCAAGGAGGAGATATACCTCAGAGAATAAGGACAATGAGGAAACAAATAGCTCAGGAATTCGGAATAATAGTTCCTTTAGTTCACATTAGGGATAACCTAAGACTAAATCCGAATCAATACAGAATACTCATCAAAGGTATAGAGACTGACAGTTATGAAATCATGCCCGGTTACCATTTAGCGGTGGATTTGGGGACCGCTAAAGGAAAATTGGAAGGTATAGAAACAAAGGATCCTGCTTTTAAGTTAAAAGCTTATTGGATACCTTCTGACAAGAAAGATGAAGCTCAAAGCAAGGGTTACATGGTAGTTGATATCAGCACCGTCATTATAACTCACATTTCAGAAGTAATAAAGAGGAATCTTCATGAACTCTTAGGTAGAAATGAAGTAATAGAACTTATAGATAGACTATCAAAAAAATATCCTAAGGTAGTGCAGGATATAGTTCCAGAGCAAGTTCCTATTTCAGTAATTCACAGGGTTCTTCAAAACCTTTTAAGGGAAAGCGTTCCTGTTAACGATATGCTGACAATTCTGGAAACTCTTGCCGATTATATAGAACAAACAAAGGATCCAGATACTCTCACCGAATACGTGCGTCAAAACCTATCCAAAAGAATAACAGGAATGTATTTGACAGATGGAATTCTTTACGCCTTAGCTCTTTCTCCTAAGGTAGAAGCTAAGCTTATGCACATGATAAACGAAGGCAAAGAGGACGAGTTTATAGATACGGTTCTTAACAAACTTTACAGAAAAATATCTTCGGAAATAGAAAAATTTGCACAATTTCAAGCTAACCCTGTTATCCTGACTTCCGCTAATCTCAGAAGGTATATAAGGAAAACCCTTGAACCCTATCTGCCCCAATTGGCTGTTCTGTCCTATAATGAACTTGAAAAGCAGATAAATATGAAGATATTAGGATTGATAGATGAGGACTGAGAAGATAATAGTCAGCTCCTTGCAGGAGGCAGTGGAGGAGTTAAAAAGATCCTACGGAGAGAATGCTGTGGTTCTTTCTTCAAGAGTAATAAAAAGAAGAAAATGGTGGTTTTTCCCCTTTCTTACCACTACATTACTTGAAGTAACCATAGGAATTCCGGAAAATGAAAAGGATTTTAAAGAGGAGTTAAGTGAGAAGTTAAAAGTTTACGAAGAACTTCAACATCTTAGGGATACTCTCAGTAAAGTTATAAAGAACATTCAAACTGCAGAGGAGAAAGATCAAAATCAACAAGAACACAGCGAAGAGTTTTCACTTAGAGCGCAAAGGATATTGTCCCGTATGGTTTATAGAGGAGTCAGAAAAGAAATAGCGAAAAAGCTCATAGAAGAAGCTTGCGGATTTGATATAGAACTGGGTAAACTGGATTTCAAAGAAGACGTATACAGATCTTTAACAGACAGCTTTGAGAAGAATATATCTGTAGAAGGAAATAAAATTATAGAACAAACTCCTAAGGTAATTGTATTAGTAGGACCTACAGGAGTAGGGAAAACTACAACGATAGCTAAGCTCTCTTATCTCTTTAAAAGAGCGGGTAAGAAAGTGGGAGTTATAACTCTTGACAGTTACAGAGTAGGAGCTGTGGAACAGCTCAGATCCTTTATAAAGATAATGGAATTACCTTTTAAAATAGCAGATTCTCCTGAAGAGTTTTTAAAAGGAATAAAAGAAATGAGCAACAGAGATGTTATCTTTGTAGATACAGCAGGCAGAAGTCATCATGATAAATTAAAACTCAATGAACTTAAACCCTTTCTGGAAAGTTGTGAAGCCAGTATATATTTAACTTTAAGTGCTAACCTATCGGAACCGGTTATGTATGAAGTTATAATGCAATTTAGTATCTTTCCCATTAAAGGGCTCGTATTTTCAAAGCTGGACGAGACTTCTTATCCCGGAAATGTAATAAACGTAGCTTACAGAACACAGTTACCTATACTGTGCTTCACTACAGGACAAACTGTTCCCGACGATATAGTCATGGCGGACTACGGATACATCACAAAACTGATGTTAGAGGAGAAACATGAATTTGAATCAGCAGGCAATTCACCTGAAGCATAGGGAAGGTGCTTCAGAAAGCACCAGATACATAGCTATAGCGAGTGGGAAGGGAGGTGTGGGTAAAACTGTTCTTTCCCTTAGCGTAGGAAAGTGTCTTGCGGACAGTGGAAAAAAGACACTAATAATAGATGCTGATTTTGGGCTTAGTAACGTTCATCTTATGCTGGGAATAACTCCTTCAAAAAATCTCGTTCACTTCTTCTTAGGAGAAGCTACTTTTGAAGATATTGTGGTTCGCGTTAACGAAAATCTGTCTTTTGTTTCAAGTGGTAACGGCATTTACGAGTTAGTTAAACTGCCTAAGGATCAAATTCTTTCCCTTGTAAAAAGATTACAAGAGCTGGCAGAAGACAACTACTCTTACGTTATCTTTGATACCCCGCCGGGTATACACGATGATACCCTTACCGTTGTATCCTCAGTTGACTTTCCTCTTGTAGTAACAACTCCAGAACCCACAGCGGTAGCGGACGCTTACGCACTTATAAAGATAATAAACAAGGAAAATCAACTTGAGAAATTCTACCTTGTTGTTAACAAAGTAGAGAACAATCATGAAGCGATAAAGGTTTATGAGAGTATAAAACTACTTACAGAGAAATACACCACAGCCACCCTGACCTTTGTGGGATCAATTCGTTATAGAAAGAACCTTATTAGGAAGATCATAGAACAGGATCCCTTTGAAAAAGGGTTTATAGAAGATGTGTATAATATTCTTGCTAGTATGGATACTGAAGTAAAACCCCGCAAGCTTAGCTTTTGGGACAGTTTACTCTCAAGGCTATTGAGGAGATGAAAAATCCTTATACCTACACAGAAAAAGAAAGAGAAGAACTCATTTTAAAATACCTCCCTCTTGTAAAGAGCATAGCTTTTACTATTAAAAGACATCTACCTCCCACAATAGATGTAAGAGATTTAATGGGACACGGGATAATTGGACTTATAAAAGCTCTTGAAAAGCTGGACACTCAGAGAAATCCGGAGAGTTATCTTAGAATAAGAATACGTGGTGCCATATACGATTATCTAAGAAGTCTTGACTTTGGTAGTAGAAGAATAAGGGAGAAGGAAAAAAAGATAAAAGAAGCTCTCAAATATCTAACAGAAAGCTTAGGAAGGGAACCCACTGATGAGGAAATTGCAGAGTATTTAGGAGAAGAAGTGGACAGCCTTCAACACGATCTTAATAAAATATCCTTTTCCTACATACTGAACCTTGAAGATATTTTCACTGAAGAAAAAAGAAGCTATGAAGAAGTCATAGGATCAAAAGGAGAAAACGTAGAGGAACAGGTTGTAAAAAAAGATCTCATAGAAAAACTAAAAAAAGCCATAGAAAAGCTTGATGAAAGAGAAAAGCTGGTTATACAGTTGATTTTTTACGAAGAGTTGCCTTTAAAACACGTAGCTGAAATCTTGAACTGTTCCATTTCTCGTGTTTCTCAAATAAAAGGGGAAGCGATAGAAAAACTGAAAAAGCTTATGAAGGATTTTTAGCAGAATTTCTTACTAATTCGGCTAACGCTTTTATGAAAGTAGGATGTGTTCTTAAAGTGGGAATCCTCACATAATCTTCCACACTGAGTTCTTTTGCTAATTTTCTGTATTGAACGTCAAGTTCATACAGAGTTTCCAAGTGTTCACAGACGAAGGAAACAGGTATCACAGCGAGTTTTCTCACACGTCTGTGCGCCAAGCTCCTTATAAGATCTTCAGTTGTAGGCTGAAGCCATTTCACAGGACCGAGCTTGCTTTGATATCCAAGACTGTAAGGAACTTTTGGAAAGTGTTTCATTATAAGTTTAACTGTTTCTTCAGTTTGAATTTGATAAGGATCTCCCTCTTTTATTACATACATAGGTAAGCTATGAGCAGAAAACAGAAAATAGTAATCTTCCCAATTAGAAAGATTTTCTTTTATATTTTCCACCATAGCCTTTATATACAGTAGAAAGTTATGATAGCTTTCTATTTTCCTTACAGGCACTTTAGGGAAATTACTTTTCCTGTAAACTCTGAAAAACTCCCTTAAGGAAGATCCTGTAGTGGTTTTGCTGAATTGTGGATACATTGGAAGAAGAATTATTTCCTTTATTTTTTCTTTAAACAACTCTTTTAAAGCTTCTTCCGTTAGAGGATGCCAGTATCTCATTGCTACAATAACTCTGTATTCACTGCCGAGCAATTCAGAAAGAGCCTTAGCTTGCTTTTCAGTCTGCTCTCTCTGAGGCGATTTGCCTCCTATCATTTCATAGTAGCCCCTTACTTTCTTTTCTCTTACTCTGGAAATAACCCACGCCATAAGTTTTTGAAAAGGCAATCTGAATATATCAGGATCTGAAAAAAGATTGTAAAGGAAAGGTTGTATAGCAAATAAACTGTCAGGTCCTCCCATACTCAGTAAGATGACACCGATTTTTCCCTCCTTCATAACCTCAAGGCTTATATTTTAAATAACTACCTATGAGAGATCCCATAGTTGCAATAGCAACTCCCTACGGTAGAAGTGCCATAGGTGTAATAAGACTTTCAGGGAAAAACGTTCTTAACATAGCTAAGAAATTCTTCAAAGGAAAATCCACGATAAAGCCCCGCTATGCTCACTACGGCATATTTACAGATCAAAAAGGAAATACCTTAGATGAAGTTGTTCTTGTATACTACAAAGCTCCCAACAGCTACACAGGTGAAGATATGATAGAAATTTCTTTTCATGGAAACCCTCTTATTCTTAAAAAAGCTTTGGAAGTTTTTATCTCCGCGGGCTGTAGATTAGCAGAACCGGGTGAATTTACCAAAAGGGCTTTTCTCAACGGTAAGATGGATTTAACCCAAGCGGAGGCGGTTGCTGAACTCATATCCGCGCAAACGGAGCTTGCAAGGCAAACAGCTATCAAACAGCTTCAAGGAGAACTTAGTGCCTATATAAAACCCTTAAGAGAAAATTTACTTGAACTGTGCACGTTACTTGAAGCAGATATAGAGTTCTCTGAAGAAGATATACCTTCTATAAGCAGTTCAGAAATAATAAACAGACTTGAAGAAATCTTAAAAACGCTAAGAGAACTTCTTAAAACAGCTAAAACCGGTAAGCTAATAAGAGAAGGTTTAAAATTGGCTATAGTAGGAAAACCTAATGTGGGAAAATCTTCCTTGTTTAACGCTCTTTTAAAAGAAGAAAGATCTATAGTAACGGACTTGGAAGGAACTACAAGAGATTATATAGAGGAAACTGTCAATCTAAGAGGTATTCCAGTAATTCTTACTGATACAGCAGGAATAAGGAAATCTTCAGATCCAGTAGAACGCTTAGGAGTGGAGAGAAGTAAAAGGAAAATTCAAGACGCCCACGTGATTCTTTTTGTAGTAGATGGGTCTTCAACCCTTACGGAGGAAGATTTCACCGTTTATGAAGAAGTTAGAAACAAAAACTGTATAGTGGTGGTAAACAAATGCGATCTTGGAATTTGCATACCTCTTGAAATTTTTGATGGACATTCTATAATAAAGGTGAGTGCAGTCAAGGGATATGGATTAAAGAACTTAGAGGAAGAAATTCTAAAAAAAGTTGGAGCGTTGGTGGAAGAAAGTTCAAGCATATATATATCGGTAAGGCATGAAGAGCTTCTCAAGAAGTCCAAGGGAATTCTTGAGGAACTTAAAGACAGACTTAAGAAGGAAGAAGTAAGTCCTGAAATAGCTATGCTTTATGTAAGAGAAGCCTTTGATTATCTTGGAGAAATTATAGGAGCGGTTGCTGTTGAGGATATTTTAGAAAAAATATTCTCAAAATTCTGTATAGGAAAGTAATTCTCAGGGAGGAAAAGATGCAGGAATTGCAAGAAAAAAAGATCTATACCCTTGAAGAACTTAAAAGACTTACACTTCAGGAACTTCAAAAGTTGGGAAAAGATATTGGACTTACAAGAACTACAGGTCTTAAGAAAGAAGAACTTATAGAGAGAATCTTAGACGCCCAAGCGAAAGACGGTGGACTTGTATTTGTTAAAGGAGTCCTTGAGATACTGCCGGAAGGTTACGGCTTTATGCGAAGTAGTCAAAACAACTACATGCCCAGTTGGGAAGATGTTTACGTTGCTCCTTCTCAGATAAAGAAGTTCGGTCTGAGAACAGGGGACACAATCGTAGGCTTTGCAAGACTTCCGAAGGAAAACGAAAAGTATAAGGCTCTAATAAAAATGGAAGCTGTAAACGGATTGAATGCTGATCCGGATACTCTTAGATCCCGTCCGCTTTTTGATAAACTAACACCCTTTCACCCCACGGAAAAGTTTAAACTTGAATACAGCCCTAAGGAACTTTCAACAAGAGTTATAAGCTTAGTAGCTCCTATAGGAAAAGGACAGAGAGGTATGATAGTAGCACCTCCAAAGGCTGGGAAAACTGTTCTTCTACAGAAAATTTCAAGAGCTTTGATAGAAAATCACCCTGAAGTTCATCTGATAATACTGTTGATAGACGAAAGGCCTGAAGAAGTTACAGAAATGAGAAGAATAGTAGGTGACGGTGCGGAAGTAGTAGCTTCCACCTTTGACGAACCTCCAGAAAGGCACATGCAGGTAGCTGAATTGGTTATAGAAAAAGCGAAAAGACTCGTAGAACTCAAGCAAGATGTAGTTATACTACTTGACTCCATGACAAGGTTTGCAAGAGCTTCAAATGCTGTAACCCCTCCAACAGGTAGAGTTCTATCGGGAGGCATAGAAGCCACCGCTTTACAAAGACCTAAGAAATTCTTCGGAGCTGCCAGAAATATAGAAGAAGGAGGCTCTTTAACCATAATAGCTACCGCTTTAATAGAGACCGGTTCCAGAATGGACGATGTAATATACGAAGAGTTCAAAGGAACGGGAAATATGGAAATACATCTTGATAGAAGACTTATGGAAAGGAGAGTCTTCCCCGCCATTAATATAGAAAAATCGGGAACAAGAAAAGAGGAGCTATTGGTGGAAGAGTGGGAACTTCAAAGAATGTGGGTTTTAAGAAAATTCCTTGCTACTATGGATCCGGTGGAAGCTATGGAATTCCTATTGGATAAGCTAAAAAGATTCAGAACTAATACTGAGTTTCTAAAAGCGATGAATGCGTAGTATAATAACCTTTTACATTATGGAGGTAAAAAATGAAAAAAGGCATACACCCGGAGCTTAATCTTACAAATTTTGTATGCGGTTGTGGCAACAGTTTTACACTACTTTCCACTAAAAAAGGAACAGTTCACATAGAAGTGTGTAATCACTGCCACCCTTTTTATACAGGAAAACTAAGGTTAAAACCCTTCTTCCTTGAAATAAAATCCGCCAGAAATAAGAAGGGAGCTTGATGCTCAAAAAGGAGTTGGTTGAAAAGTTAAACAAACTGGCGGATCGCTATAGGGAATTAGAAAAGGAACTTTCAAAGCCGGAAGTTTTACGGAATATAGAGAAATATAAAGAACTATCACGTGAACACAAAGAGCTAACGGAAGTCTGTGAGACCTATAGAGATTACAAGAAAACTCTTGAGGAAATAGAAAATGTAAAGAAACTCCTCAGGAGTGGAGAAGAAGATATAAAGCAGTTAGCGCAGGAAGAACTGGAAAATCTTCAAAAAAAGATAAAAAACCTGGAGAAAAAACTTAAAATTCTCCTTATTCCTAAGGATCCTAACGATTCTAGAAATGTAATTCTTGAAATCAGAGCGGGAACCGGTGGAGAGGAAGCAGCCCTTTTCGCAGCAGATCTTTTTAGAATGTATCAGAAATACGCTGAAGAAAAGGGTTGGAAAGTTAATATACTGCACAGTAACAGAACAGGACTGGGGGGTTTTAAAGAAATTATAGCTCTTATAGAAGGCGAAGGTGCATACTCAAGATTGAAATACGAAAGCGGAGTTCACAGAGTCCAGCGGATTCCGGTGACAGAATCAGGAGGTAGAATACACACTTCAACAGCCACAGTAGCTGTTTTGCCGGAAGCTGATGAGACTGATGTGGAAATAAATCCACAAGATTTAAGGATAGAAACCTTCAGAGCCTCCGGCGCTGGCGGACAGTATGTAAATACTACGGAAACAGCTGTAAGAATAACCCATATACCCACTGGAATTGTAGTTTCTTGTCAAGATGAAAGATCACAATTTCAGAACAAACAGAAAGCTTTAAAAATCCTTTATGCAAAACTCAAAGATTATTACGAAAGAAAAAAACAACAGGAAATAGCCCGTGAAAGGAAAGAACAAGTAGGAACAGGCGAACGCTCAGAAAAAATAAGAACTTATAACTTTCCCCAAAACAGGGTTACTGATCACAGAATAAATCTAACCCTTTATAAACTTCAGGAAATTTTAGAAGGTAAACTGGACGAAATAATAGATCTTTTAAGGGCAAGGGAATTAGAAGAAAAGCTGAAGTTAGCTCCTACTACTTAATTGCTTTTAAAGGGGATACTTATCCACAACTCTTCTCTTTCTTCCTCGTTTCTCTTTATGGTAACATCTATACCCGCTGCATCAAATTGAGGATACTTTGAAAACAGGGATATTAAATCTTCCTTTAGCTTTTCAACCATGTTAGGAGGTAGCCCTTGTCTCTCATAACTGAGAACAAGCATCAATCTCTGTTTCGCCACATCTTTACTTTTTCGTTTAAAGAAGGATAACAAGATTTAACCTCCGAAAAGCCTACTGAAAAATCCTTCCTTTTCACCGTATCTTTCAAAGGGAACTTCTTCACCTAAGGTTCTTTTTGCAAGATCCATAATAGCTTTAGCAGCGTTGTATCTCATATTAAGCACAATAGGTTCTCCTCTGTTAGTAAAATCCACCAACTTTTCTTCTTCTGGTATTACCCCTATAAGGGGGGCTTTAAGGATATCCACTATGTCCTCCATGGATAACATTTCTCCTCTTTTTACCATTTTCCACCTTATTCTGTTAATTATTACCCAATAGTCTTCTTTATTCATGCTTTCCAGCAAGCCTATAACTCTGTCTGCATCTCTAACAGAAGAAACCTCCGGATTTACCACTATAAAAGCCTTATCCGCAGGGGATACTGCTATTTTAAACCCTTGTTCAATACCTGCGGGAGAGTCTATAATAATGTAATCAAACTCACCTCTTGTCTTTATATCCTTCACTAATGCTAACCACTTCTCTGTATTAACCGCATCTTTATTCTTTGTTTGATTAGCAGGTAAGAGAAAAAGACTCAATCCTCTTTTATCTTTCACCAAGGCTTTCTCCGCAGAAACTCTCCCTTCCAGAACATCTAGAATATCGTAGACTATCCTGTTTTCCAGACCGAGTATCATATCCAGATTTCTTAAACCTATATCCGCATCTATAAGCAGAATTTTTTTCCCCAGCTTAGCCAGAGCTACACCGAGATTAGCAGTAATAGTAGTTTTCCCCACACCTCCCTTACCAGAAGTAACAACTATTACTTCACTCATTAGCGGTTCACCTCTTTATACCTTCTCTAAAACTATCATACCATCTTCAATACGTGCAACTTCAGGATAACCCGGAGACACCCTTTCCGATTCGTCTGAAATTGCTATTTTTTTCCCTATCCTTATCTGCTGAGGCTCCATTCTCAAAGCTACTACAACCGCAGACTCATCTCCCAAAGCTCCCGCTATAGCTATTCCCCTTAAAGTTCCCATAACTATTATATTCCCTACCGCTATTATTTCAGCATCTTTATTCACATCTCCAAGAACAAGAACGTCTCCACTGTGTTCTACCTTCTGCCCAGATCTGAGGGAGCGATCCACTACCATAAGACGCTTTTCCCCTTCTCGGCGCCGTGTTCCCAAAGCTATTTTTTTTATACTCTCAAGATGAAGACTTTTTAGAAATTCCTCAAGTTCACTAAGCCAAGAAGGAGGAAGATCTTCCGGATTTTCCAGTATAAAGTGTCCTCCTTGAAACAATTTTCCTTTTACTTTTTTCTTAATTTCCTCTTTTATCTTGGAAATATCTTTGGTTTTTTGCACTCTTATAGCTATTACCGGAAGGGTTATACCTTTTATCTCAACCACCTTTCTTCTCAGAACCTCGCTTCACAACTTTGATCGTATTCTATTAATCCTGTAATCTTAGGCTCATCTCCGCATAGCGGACAGGAAGGATCTTTTCTGAGTTTTACCTTTTTAAACTCCATAGAAAGAGCGTCCATTATCAAAAGCTTTCCTACAAGAGGCTCCCCTATACCGAGAATCATCTTTATAGCTTCCGTAGCTTGAATACAACCCATGATACCACCTATGGATCCCAGTATCCCAGCTTCTTGGCAGGAAGGAATAAGTCCGGGTGGGGGAGGTTCTGGGAATAAACACCTGTAGCAAGGGGATAAATCCCTGTGGCGAAAATCAAAAACAGTGCACTGTCCTTCAAATCTCAACATCGCAGCGGAAACAAGAGGTATCCTTTCAAAATAGCAAGCATCGTTAATTAAAAAGCGGGTAGGGAAGTTATCTGTTCCATCAAGGACAAGATCGTAGTCTTTAATGATATCTACAATGTTATCCTTATTAATCATAGTATTGTATGTAATTACTTTTACGTCCGGATTTAAAGCTTTAAGGGTTTCACTGGCAGATTCAACTTTAGAAATACCTACACGTTGTGTAGTATGGAGTATCTGTCTTTGAAGGTTTGAAAAATCCACTACATCGTAGTCCACTATACCCAGTGTTCCTACACCGGCAGCCGCTAAGTAGAAAAGAGCAGGAGAGCCAAGACCACCAGCACCTATTACGAGAACACGTGATTTTAGTAGTTTTTCCTGACCCTTTCCTCCCACTTCGGGAAGGATAATGTGACGCGCGTATCTCTTTATTTGTTCTTCTGTAAACTGAAACATCAATTATTATGATACAGCTTTTTCGGACAAAGACAATACGTTGAGGATCATATAATTGAACTTATGCGTATTAAAATCGGAACCCGTAAAAGTAAACTTGCTCTGTGGCAAGCTAATTTTGTTAAGAATTTTTTGCAAAAACACTGGGGAATTGAAGTTGAACTTGTGAAAATTACCACAACTGGTGACAAAATACTGGACGCTCCTCTTGCTAAAATAGGCGGTAAAGGACTATTCGTTAAAGAAATAGAACAGGCTCTTCTTGAAGGAAAGATAGACTTAGCTGTTCACTCTTTAAAAGATGTTCCTATGATTATACCTAAGGGGCTTACTATCACGGCTATTACAAAAAGGGAAGAACCCTATGACGTATTGATCTCCCGAACTGGAAAAGGGCTGGAAGAGCTACCTGCCGGTGCGGTAGTGGGAACTTCCTCTTTAAGAAGACAAGTTCAAATCAAAAGGGTGCGAAGGGATCTGAAAGTGGAAATCCTAAGAGGGAATGTAGATACCAGAATGAGAAAACTCAAAGAGGGATATTATGACGCTATAGTGTTAGCAATGGCAGGTGTTAAGAGAATGGGATATGAAGGTGAAGTTACACAGGTGCTTTCTCAATTCATACCCGCGGTAGGACAGGGAAGTCTCGCTTTAGAAACAAGAGAAGAAGATGAAAGAACAAGGAAGCTTTTAGAACCTTTAAATCACAGAGAAAGCTTTCTCAGGGCTATTTGTGAAAGAGCTTTTTTGAAAAAGTTAGAAGGTGGTTGTCAAGTGCCTATGGGAGCGCATGCGGAGATTAAAGAAAACAAAATTTCCATAAGAGGTTTCATATCCGATTTAGAAGGTATTAAATTTATTGAAGGTAAGAAGGAAGGAAACGTTAAAAATGCAGAGAAAATTGGAGAAGAGCTTGCTGAAGATCTCCTTAAAAGGGGAGGAAAGGAGATTCTGAAAGAGATCTACGGAGGGTAAACCATGGATCCTATCGGTATTGTGTTAGGAACAAAACCTTCAAGCCCTCTGGAGTTTTGGGTAGGTATAGAGAAAGGGAATTTTCTTCAACTTGACGATGTAATTGTTGTTCAATCCGTAATAGACGGAACTTCCCGTGGTGTGAAATTTTACGGTTTGGTTCATGAAGTTCAAAAATACTTAGAAGGAATAGAATTAGCTTATGAAGCTCACTTGGCTACAAATGGAATAGTTCCTGTAAATATAGCTTACACAGCAAGGATAATGGTAACCCGCATAGAACCGGAGATCTTCATACCCCCTTCACCTGGAGATCCAGTTTTCAAAGCTCAGAGTGAAGATTTAAGCAAAGCACTTTACTACGACAGTATGCGATGCAAAATACCTGCTGGGCTTTCCCGAAGCGGGGAAGTGATTTACTTAAACTACGATTTCCTGAACGGCAGGGAAGGTGCTCATGTTTCTATATCGGGAATGTCAGGGATAGCTACTAAAACTTCCTACGCCCTATTTCTTTTGTATTCAATATTTCAAAAAGCGGAGGATAGAAACAGAATACACGGTCTTATCTTTAATGTAAAAGGTAAAGATCTACTGTGGATAGACAAAAAAAGTAAAAGGTTTACGGAAAAACATGAAATTGACTTTCGCAAAATGGGATTAGATCCCAAGCCCTTTACTAATGTTGGATTCTTTGCTCCTCCTGAAAAACCAGGAAGTCCAGTGCCAGCAACTGGAGATCGTCTTGAAGGAATAAAACCTTACTGTTGGAGTATGAAAGAATTCGCTCAAGAAGGTCTTTTAAAATTCTTGTTTGCCGAAGGAGATGAAGGGACTTCTTCCCTTCATTATGTCATAGACAGAGTTACCGAAAAGCTACAGCACTTAGCAAGAAATAGTCCACCTGAAGTTCTGATAGATGAAAACGGAAGGGAAATAGAAAGCTTAGATAGTCTTTTGAAATTATTGCAAGAAGTCATAGAAGACAGAGAAAACAAAACAGATCCCGATAGATATAGGGAATGGTTCGGAACAGCAGCTACTGCAACAGCTTACGCTTTCCTAAGAAGATTTCATCATGCAGCAACTCATTGTAAGAGCTTGATATACGGTTCTGAATCTAAACCTATAGACTGGAAAGCCAATCAACTCACTGTTATAGATATTTCCGATCTTCACGGAATAGCGAAGATGTTTGTAGTAGGTTCTATTCTCAGAAAAATCTTCAAAGAAAAGGAAGAAAAATCTCAAGCCTACCCTAAAATATTCGTAGTTCTGGACGAATTAAACAAATACGCTCCGAAGGATAGATGGAGTCCTATAAAGGACATACTTCTTGATATAGCGGAAAGAGGAAGGAGCTTAGGAGTGATACTTATAGGCGCTCAACAAACTGCTAGTGAAGTGGAGAAGAGAATAATTGCCAACGCGGCTATTAAAGTTACAGGAAGATTAGACAGCAGTGAAGTTCTCAGCAAGGAATACGAATTTCTTACTGGTGGCTTTAAACAAAGGGCAATAATGTTGAAAAAAGGAAGTATGATTTTATACCAACCTGATATACCGAATCCCGTTATAATCAGTTTCCCACTTGCTCCTTGGGCTACCAAGAAGGAAGAAGCTAAGGAGGAAATCCATGTCCCCGAAGAATTTGATCACTTTTAGTTTTATACTCATATTTTTTATACCTATTACCTCTTTTGCAAAAGTAAAGGGTAGCAAATACGGTATTTATGAAGGAAAGATAAGAATTGTTTTAAATCTAAGCGTTAAAAGAGACTTTAAAGTGTTTACCCTTGAAAATCCCCGGCGGATAGTTATAGATATTTACGGTGAAAAAAAAGTTTCTAAGCTTAGCTTCCCTTCCTATATAAAACATAGAATAGGAAAGCATCTGTGGGGTATCCGTATAGTTCTCATCTATAAAAAAAAGTTTTCCCTTAAATACTTTTCCTTAGAAAAACCTTTCAGAATAGTTATAGATATATACAAAGAAGACAATGAACTTTACAGAGAAATAGTCAAAATTCTGAACAAGGAAGATTCTCCTCCAAGGATTTCGGAAGATCCTATTGCTCAACTTATAAAGAAAGTAAGATCACAACCTATGGTTTACGAGGATAGAGTTGTAGTAATAGATCCAGGGCATGGAGGGAAGGATCCCGGTGCTATAGGTCACGGTGGGATAAGGGAAAAAGACATAAATCTGGCAATTGCTAAGAAAGTAGCCTATTACCTTAAAAGGGACGGAAGGTTTAAAGTAATACTGACAAGGAAAGGTGATTACTTTATTCCTCTTCATAAAAGAGCAGAGATAGCTTTAAGAAATAAGGCGGATTTGTTTATAAGTGTTCATGCAGACGCTGCTCCTCATAGAAATCCACGTGCAAGAGGAACTCAGATTTTTGCTCTCTCTTATAGAAGAGCGGTTGAAAAGAAAAGTCAAATTTTAAAAAACAGAAAATACGCCCGTCTTGTGTTAGGCGAAGCTGCGGATATAAAATCAGGGGTTGTGAAAAAAGTTTTAGCAGATCTTGCCTTGGACGTTACTCTTTCTGAAAGTGTTTACTTTGCAAAGTTGCTTTCGGGGGAAATGAAAAGGGTTATAGGGAAAGGAGTTTACTTTAAAGGAATAAACAGAGCGGGTTTTGCAGTTTTAAAAACACCGGGAATCCCATCTGTGCTTGTGGAAACGGGATTTATTACAAATCCTTCAGAATCTAAAAAGCTCAGGAATCCGGAATTTCAGAGAAAGGTAGCTTGGTCTATATACAGAGCAATTGTTCGTTACTTTTTCGGAAACGATTTCGGGAAAAAGTTAGTCAAATACAGATAAAAGGGAGGTTCATATGAGGTTCTTCTTACTGCTAATAATAGTAGGATTTTCCTTTAGTAAACCTATACTGGAGTCCTTCAGTCAAATTAAGAGGTTTCCCTTTATAACTTACAAAGAAGCGTGGACGGGAACACCCGCTCAGTCAAGAGAAGTAGCTGTTCCAGCTGTAGTAATAACCTATGGTGAAAAGGAAAAAAAGGAACTCGTGGAGGAAGCCGTTAACATAGCTTACTTCTTAGGGCAATGGACAGAAGACGTAGGAATAACTCCCCGTATGGTAAGAAAGGGAAAGCTTCCTTCCCTTATACTTCCACTCTCAAAAGCACTTAAAACCGATAAAAACTTAATTTTAATAGGAACAAGAAATAAAATTGTAAAAAACTTAAACATTGCTTTCAGAGGTCCTACTTTGAAAGTTATTAGCTGGCAAGGTAGAAAGATTCTTCTGGTAGGAGGAAGGAATCCTACAGAAATAAAAGGCGCAGCTCGCTTTTTAGCTTATAGAATTGTAGGTTTCAAAGCAGGAGCTTATAAGACATTTTTTAGCTTTGTTAAGTTACGGGCTATGATAGAAAAAGAAGACTTTTCCTCCGCACTTAATCTTATAAAAGATCCTTCAGGACTTTCCGCTTGTGGAAAGAACATGTCTCTTGCAGCACCGATGATGCTGAGATTCCCTCCCGAAGTTAAAAAGATAGTAAAGGAAAGAAACATTATTCTTTACAAGAAGATACCGCAAGTTCTAAGGACAAAAGATAAAGAAAAAGCAATAAAGCTTTGGAGAAAAGCAATGATTACCTGCTATCGCTGTCATCAAGGACTAGGTATAAAACGTCTCAGAAGATTTATCCCTAATGAAAACATACATTCAAAGCATCAGAAAATAGCTGAAGACTTTGGACTTCTTAAAAAAGAAGGTTGCGGTATATGTCACAAGGGAATAACCGAAATAAGAGGTTACTAAGAATAAGTCTTGTAGGATTCATGTGCAGTGGTAAAACAACTATTGGGAAAATGCTTGCAAAAAAATTAGGTTGGGATTTTATAGACGTAGACAATGAGGTGGAACGGATAGAAGGAATGAGCATTCCTTACATCTTCCAATTAAAAGGTGAAACTTATTTTAGAAAAAAGGAAAAGGAGGTTCTTTTAGACTTTCTTAACAGAGAAAAAATAATCATATCCACCGGTGGAGGGCTTGGAGCTGATCCTGAAATTATGAATCTTTTAAAGAAAAAATCCTTAACAGTTTGGTTAAAAATCTCTTACGAGAGTTTTAAAAAAAGATGTGGAAAAGATGATAACAGACCTCTTTTGAAAAGAGAAGAGAAAGAAATAAAAAACCTGTTCAGGAAAAGGGAAGAAACATACAAACAAGCACACCTTGTAGTTGATGAAAATTCTCCCGAAGAAATAGTTCGTCTGATCGTAAACTTCCGGAAGGATTTCTATTGAAATATAACCAGATTATCCCTGTGAATAACTTCTTCCTTAGAAGTATTCAAAAGCTCTCTTACCTGATAACCTTTAAGTCCCTTAATTCGCCTTATTTCATCACTGGAAAAGTTTACCTTACCTCTACCTAAGGGGATTTTCTCAGGACCTACTACGCTTACAACATCTCCTCGCAGGAAATTTCCTTCTACTTCTGTTATTCCCGCAGGAAGTAAGCTTCTTCCTTCTCTGAGAGCTTTAACAGCTCCGCTATCTACGGATATTATTCCCTTCGGTTCTTCAACCATAGCCAGTAGCCGATGTTTTCTCCTTACTCTTCTTTGAAGGGGTTTAAAAAGTGTTCCTTTTGTCTTGAGTTCTCTTAGTTTTACAAAATCATCTTCTTTTCCCGTTACTATAACGGGTATCCCTATGGAAAGAGCAAGTCGCGTGGCTTCAATTTTACTTCTCATTCCACCACTTCCGAAAGTTGTCCCGCTTCCCTTTACAAGGTGTAATACACTTTCTACACTTACCACTTCCTTGATAACATCACCCTTTTCATCAATAAGCCCTCCTGCTGAGGAAAGCATAACAAGTAGATCTGCACCTATCATATAGCTTACGTAAAGAGATAGAAAATCGTTATCACCGAACACCAGTTCTTCTACTGCAACAGTATCGTTCTCGTTTATTATAGGAATAACCCCCAGCTGAAACATCTTCTCAAGCGTATCTTTTGCATTCCTGAATCTGCTTTCATTCTCTTTTCTGAAGATATCCCCTGTCAACAAAACTTGCGCCACTGTCAGACCGTAATTGGAGAAAATGGTATCGTATAGATGCATCAGATAAGCCTGTCCTATTCCTGCTAACGCCTGTCTGGAAACCAGATCGGTGGGTTTTTCTTTAAGTCCCATTTTTTTCGCACCACACAGAACAGCTCCCGATGAAACTACCGCTATGCAATCCCCCATCTCCACAAGATCCTTAATTGCTTGAGCTAACTTAGCTATAAAGTTAAGATCTATGTCTCCCTTAGATGTTTGCAAAAGATTTGAACCTATCTTGAACACTATTCTCATCTGAGTTTTTCAAAAAGAGCCAGAAGGAAAGAAGTCATACATTCCAAATCTTCAAGAGATATATTCTCCCTTTCCGTATGACTGTCCTTAAGACTGCCGTATCCGAAGATCGCACAGGAAAGACCTGCTTTGTGGTAGTTAGCAGCGTCTGTCCACGAAGGCATAGTTCCACGGACAGGTTTTCTTCCCAGAGCTTCAAAATGTGTTTCTTCAAGAAAGCTTATAAAATCCTCATCTGAGAAGCTTATAAAGTCTTCACCATCTTCCGCTCTGAATGTTATTTTGCACTCCTTGTCAAAATCTTTCACTATTTCCCTAATAAGTGTTTCCATTTCCTTCCAGCTTTCTCCTTTTTTTATTTTAATCTCCAACAAAGCGAAACACTTCTTCGGAACAATGTAATGAAGAGATCCGCCTTTTATCATTATGAAATTAACCTGCCGGTTGAAGAGTTTTTCCAGTTTGTTTACTAAGCCAATTAAAACTTTAATAGGATTTTTTACCTTCTCAAATTCCGAAGCGTGAGCACTTGGTCCTTCAACTGTTAAGCTAAACTCTAAACTTCCCATCTGAGAAGTGCACAGCATTCCATAGGTAGGTTCAAGAACAAGACAGAATTTTTCTTTTTTGAGTAGTTCAATAATCTTCTCAGAACCTAAGGCGGAATTGTTTTCTTCGTCCACAACAAAAGCTAAGGAAAAAGGCAGATTTTTATGGGGGTATTTATTTTTAAAAATTTCAATTGCCTTCAAAAGAGCGGCAATACTTCCTTTAACATCGGCAGATCCTCTGCCGTATATACGATTTCCCACTTCCTTAGGTAAATAGGGATCTTTCATTCCTAAGGGAGGCACAGTATCAACATGGCAGGAAATAAGGTAGGGACTTTCCCCTCTTAGGAAGAGATTATATCTTTTTCCCTCTACATACTGTTTTATAGGATAAAGGCACTGTTTACGCAACCACTTTTCTATGAAATCCTGAATACTTTGCTCAAACCCAGAGACGCTTTTTATGGAAATAAGGGTTTTCAAAAGATCCTTTAATCCTTTAAACTTTTCCACAGATACAGAATATATCTCCGACTCCTCTCCTTATTCAAGTATTGTTATAATAATTGTTTGGTGTCCAAATACCGCCTGCGGGGGTAGGACACCCTTAGAGAGGCGGGATACAAATACCCCCGCCCCGAACAGAAGGTTCGGGTTTGAGGAACAGTAGAGGTGGCGAATACAAGACAGGCAAAGAAAAGAGTTCGCAGAGATGCTCGTAGAAGGGAAAGAAACAGATACCATCTGTCGCGTATGAGAACCTATATAAAGAAATTTAGAAAAATGGTAGAAGAAGGTAAACTGGAAGAAGCCAAGAATCTCTTACCCGAAGTTATAAGCGTGATATACCATACCGCAAGCAAGGGAGTTATTCACAAAAGAGAAGCTTCACGTAGAGCCTCCAGAGTTACGCTTCTTCTGAACAAGGCTCTTAAAAAAGTGGAGAAGCAGAATCTCTCCGCTTAGAAAAAGAATTGAAAAGTAAAGAGTAGAACCGACTCCTATTCCAAGAAAAAGGATAGTTAGTGTATTATTAATTTCTCTCTTTAAGTAAAGCAAAACCACTCCCATAACAAAAGCAGCACCAAAACTTCTGAGAAAGACTAACCCTACTTCTTTTCTGTTAAAAGAAATGGAAATTTTTCGCATCAGAAAGTATAAACCTATTAAAGAAGAAAGAGCAGTTCCCGCTGGCAAACCGTATATACCCATTTTCATACCGAAAGCTAATATTCCTCCTAAGAGTCCTTCAAATAGAACTGTTATTAAGAACACCTTTACAGGAGTTGCTGTATCTCCTCTTGAAAAAAACTCTGCGGATATAACTTTTTGGAGAGAATAAGGTAAAAGTCCCAGGGAGTAAAGGCTGAGAACTCCAGCGGTTATGAGAGTATCTCTTTCCGAAAAGAAGCCTCTTCCGTAAATGGTTCTAACTATTTCCTCCGAAAGAACAATTAAACCTGTTGATGCTGGAACTATAAGCAATACAGTAATCTTAAGAGCTGTTGTAATTTCCCTTTCCTTATGAGATTCGCTTTTTGATAAAAGAGAAAGTAAGGAGTTAGCTACCCCAACTGCGATTATTCCGAAAGGAAGCTGATACAGCCTGTTAGCGTAATACAAATAGGAAATTGCTCCTGTTTTCAGGAAGGAAGCTAAGAAGGTATCTATTAGGAGTGAAAGTTGATTGACTCCGAATCCTCCCAGTGCTGGAATAATGCGGCTTAGTAAAAGCCTTACATCTTTGTCAATTTTAAAAACAAAGGAAAATTTAACATCTGCCCTTATTATAGAAGGAAAATTTATAAGAACCTGAGCTATTCCTCCAACAAGAACTCCTACTATTAAAGCTTTATATCCCGCGTTGTCCGCCAAAATTATTAAAACAGTTAAAAAAACAGCGTTAAAAACACCCTGTGTAATAGCGGGTATAAAAAATCTTCCCTTTACGTTTAGAACACCCATAAAGAAGGCATTTATTCCTACTAGAAGTAGATAAAGGAAGAGAAACCTTGCCATAAACACTGCCAAGGAAAAAGTTTCCGTTTTCCTAAGTCCTGGAGCTATTAGGCTCACTATATATTCAGAAAGCAAAACCCCTGAGAAAGTTATAAGCGAGGTTACTACAAGGTAGAGGGTAAAAATTTTCCCGAGAAATTCTCTTTCTCTACCCTCTTCAACAGCTTGAGAGTATAAAGGGACAAAAGCAGCGTTAAACCCTCCTTCTCCGAGTAGTCTTCTGAAACTGTTGGGAACTCTGAAAGCTACGAAGAAAGCATCGGATATGTGAGAAGCTCCGAAGTAATAAGCTATAGCTGCATCTCTTAAAAAGCCTAAAATCCTACTTAGAAAAGTTCCAACGGCAAAACTGAAAGCAAAGCGAATAAGTTTCATCAAAAAGGATCCACTTTGATCTCAATTATATCCCTTGGGAACTTCTTGCTGAGATTTTTTAGTTTTTTTAAAGTGAAAGTATCCTTGAAACTTATTAAGAAGCGGTAGCAATACTCCTGTAAACTGTAATTTACCCTTACATAGGGTGAAACGGTTTTCCTTATATAAGCTACAAGATCTTCCCTTGAACTTTTTACAAGGACAAGTCTAAAGAAGGGAGGTAATTTTCTTTTTCTCCTTTCTTCAAGCTCCACAGTGTAGAAATCTTCTATCTTCTGAGAAGCCAAACACTTAAACATAAGTTCCTGTGGATATAGAGTTTGTATGAAGAGCTTTTCCTTAGCTGAAATTAGAGCTTTCAGCAGATAAAGGAATGTATCTTCTTTTGCTCTGTAAGTGGGAAAAGACAGAAGATTATCCGCTGTTACAACAACAGTAATATCGTAAGACTCACTCCATCTTACGTAAGTTGAAAAGTAAAAGTTCTTTCTTAATCCTATATACTCTTCAACTTCTGATACAATCTTCTCTATTCCCATACCGATTTCCTCAAGTTCCCCTCCGCAAATGGGACAGCTTAGATCTTCCCTCTTATGAGAACATAAAGGGCAAAACAAAACACCGATTTTATGAGAATACCCCATAAAAGCACCGCATAAGCTACACTGAACTAAATCTTCACATCGCGGGCATATTGCGTGGCTATACCCTTCCTTAGGAATAAGGAAAAGAATTTTTTTAAAAATATTTCTTTTTATTTCTCTTATTAGTTCATCGGTTAGTATTCTGTAAGTTTTTTTTTCAAAAACCTTAACATTCGGTAAAGGAGTTTTTAACTTCAGCATTTTCATCTTTCCTTTGTTTATCAAATAGTAGGAAGCTACCGAAGGAGCAGGTGTTGCAAAAACAACGGAAGCTCCGGTTTTTTCGCTCAAAACAAAACACAAACGTCTGAGATCAATTTCCCCTGCACTTTTCAACTTTACAGCAGGTGAGCTTTCATTGAGGAGAATTAAAGATTTTAAATTTTTTACAGGACACAGAATAGATGTAAAAGTGCCTAAGAGAACACCTGCTTTTTCTTGAAGGGAAAACCAGTTTTCAAAAACAGTGCGTGGTGAAATACGGGAGTGAATTTCATAAAGAACACCACCAAGAGAAGGTTTTAAAAGTTCCTTTAGTTTCTTAAGGTCTTCCAACTCGGAGGCAACTATGAGAGTAGATCCTTCCTTTTCAAGATTTTTCAAACACAGATTCTGTATTTCCTTTGCAGTTCTTTCAAAATCTCCCCATAGGAGTGTTCTATTCATTGGTATCCTTTTTAAAAAGGGTTCAGAGTTAAGTTTCTGCTCCGCTTGTGGTATTTCTTCGCTAGCTTTAAGTATCCCCTTTTTCAACATATCTCTTATCACACTCTTCTTTATTCCCCAAAGGAGAATTTCCTCTTCACTTACCCATCTATCAGCGCTTAGCAGGAGAATGAGCTTTTTTTTTGTTTGACTTTTAACCCTTTTTAATGCTTCCTTTAAGGGAATGTTCAGTTTGTAGTAGATAACTTTAACTTCTGGAACTTTCCATAGTTGTTCTTCTCTGAGGAAACCTTTTCTTATCATAAGTTTTACAAGATCCGGCTTAAATCTTTTCATAAGACTTTCGGGTTTAACTCTTTTTCTTCTTAGCACATACTCTAAGAGTTCACGGCTTTTGGGTTCCAAAGCTTCTAACTTCCTAAAAGCAGGTTTTATCCATTTTTCCTCTTTCCATAGAAAAACGGCAGGAATCAAGCTGAAAATAAGTTTTCCCTGAGGAATTTCGTAGTAACGGGAAATTTCTTCTACGGTGCGCAGTTGAGGTTCTTTTACAAGAGGAGCTTTATCAGGAAAGCTGATTACTTCTTTTTCACTTTCTCCTTTTGAAAAACCCACCACAATACCGGTAATTCCCTGTCCCTTTTGTCGGACTAAAACTCTCCATCCTAAGGGGGATTCCTCCCTTTCCCAGTTACCTTTAAACAACTCAAGCCTGCTGTTTGGTAGTAGAATTTTCAAAAGCATTCATTCCCAATTTCTCAGAACTGTCATAACTGCTGAGTCCAACTCAACCATTTCCTTAACAGCACCGCTATGAGCAAAGGGAATTATTCCCGTTATAGTTGATCCTGGAAATAGGGTATTTTCTACCCTTTCTACTTCAATTTCAAAAACGGAAACTTCAAAAGGAATACCCTCTATACGATCTATTATCTCCTTCCCTACTCCATAACACGTAAGGGATCTGTAAGGAGCAAAAATTTGAACAACTACTCTTTTCGCATTTCTTATGTTTTCCGCTGTTCTTGAAGAGGAAGAGAGCGCCACCCTTAGGGTTCTTTCATCTAAGGGATAGATCCATGTTAAAAAAGTCATATGAAGATTTCCTTCTTTGTCAGAAGTTCCCACTACTACGGGAAAGACTGCCAGTTCTCTCATAAGATCTACAAGTTCTCTGGGAAGCATTAAAAACCTCCTTAACTTTAAAAATCCCTTGAAAATCGTATTTTAATAAAATATATACTACTTACTCCGTCGGGGTGTAGCTCAGGTGGTAGAGCGTCGGCTTTGGGAGCCGAAGGTCGCAGGTTCAAGTCCTGCCACCCCGAGAAATGTTAGCGGAAGGGCCCGTAGCTCAGCTGGACAGAGCAGGGGATTTCTAATCCCCAGGTCGGAGGTTCGAGTCCTCCCGGGCCCGCCATTGAAAAACAATAAATTCTTTGATTACCAAAGCTGGTATGCTGTGTCCGGTGTAAAACCTAACCAATGATAATAACGGATTGTAAGCAATTATTAAACATAAGATGTCAGAAAAATGTCAGACCAGCAGTATTGCATATTTACACATCCAGGTTAAGCTGTTTAACACTTTCGCTCAGGTAGTCGCTTGCCATTTTGGCATATATCTCGGTTGTTGATATGCGAGTGTGCCCCAGCAGCTCCTGTATGGCTCGTATGCTCACGCCTTTAGAAGCAAGTAAGGTTGCGAATGTGTGTCTTAGCTTATGGGGGGTGCAGTAGACGCCCGCCTTCTTTGAATACATTCTAAAGAGCTTATTTACGTTTGACGGATGAGCGTAATGAATGACTTTGTTCCTATTAATCCTTTTTAGCTTCTCCAGCCATGGTTTTAAATCCGGATGTATTGGTATAACTCGTTCTCTATAAGTTTTTGTGTGAAAGTTGGCCTTGTTTCTGACGATGATTATGTTTTTATCCAAATCAACATCTTCCCACCCAAGGTTTACAGCCTCTGATGCTCTCATGCCCGTGTAGAAGATTAATACAAAATAAGCCTTGTGCAGTTCATCCTCTATAACGGAGAAAAGCGCTTTTAGCTCTTGCGGTGTTAGGTATTTGAGCTTCTCGCTTTCTTTGAAAGGCTTGACCCTAGAAAATGGGTTTGTTTGCAGGTGTCCCCATTCCACAGCTTTTGAAAACATAGCCTTGGCGTGTCTTAATCTGATGTTTGCGGTTGTTTTGGAGTAACCTTTATGCTCCACAAGAAAAAGCTTAAACCCCTCCGCCTTGGCTGTGTTGATCCTTGAGAGTCTCGTTCGGGATCCAAAGTATGCGGTTAGATTTTCGGCTGTCTTCAGATCAGTTCTGTAGGTCTCCCGAGCTTTTACTGCCTTAGACCATTCCAGAAACTTCTCCAAAAAAGCCCCCAGCTCTATATCGGATGTGAACCCGAGTCTCCCCTTGGCGAGTTCAAGCTCTATCTCCTTGAGCTTCAGCTCCGCAAGCTTCCTATCTCTTGTGCCGAGGGAGCGCCTTACCCTCTTCCCGTCAACAGTTATATAGTTGATATACCAGTAGCCGGACTTCGTGTCCCTGTATATGGTAGCCATGGTATTTATTATACCCACTTGACAAGATAACGGATAAATCGTTATTATAAAGACTATGGAAACTAAGTACTTATCTCCGAAAGCGTTTGCGGAGGTGGTGGGTTTGCATAAAAATACCGTTCTTCGCTACATCAAAGAAGGCAAGATAAAAGCTTACAGATTGAACAGAAAGGTTATCAGGATACCGTTGTCGGAAGCAGAATTGTTTTTAGCAGGGAAGCGAAGAAAAGGCAGGGGCAGGAAGCCTTCTATAGATTTCCCTTTGTGAGGGTGGATATGATGTCTTCCGCCTTTCTGCTTTTGAGGAACAAATACAGCACCTGGGCTTCTAAGGACGGAGACAGATTTAAAGTCCTTATAACACTTGCGAAGCTCCCCTTATGTTCTATAACCCTCATATTCTCAAATTTCAGATTCATAACTTTTCTTACAAACTCAGCGTTTACTTTTGCCCTCTGGGATATCTGGTATGCCTTGCCGAGTTTATCCACAATGCTCTTTAGTTTTTCCGACACATTCTCTGCTGTTATGTTCTTATCAACTTTCTTCAGCATTCGCACCGCTTCGCCTGAGAAGGCAATTTTCAGGTATGCTGTGTACAGTTTTCTTTTTTCTTCTGTGGAAAGGTTCAGACCTCTTGCTATCTTTTCAAGGATTTGGACGTTAGGAAATCTTTTGCATGTAGTGTACTGGGCAACCGCTGCCTGCTGTATGCCGAGTTTTTCAGCAAGAGAATACGTGGTTTCATTATGCTTTTCCAAAAGCGTTGTGAGAACCTCTCCAAACTCACATCTCTTTTCCACTCTCCTTCTGCTCATACCGCTCTCCTCCTTAAATATTAACAGAATATCCGTTATTAGGAGGTGCCACTATGAAGTATATTGAACACGTGCTACAAAATCCAGAAGAAAGTTTTGTAATCCTTAAAGCTCTCCACGATACCGTTTTCAAAGGTGAAGTTCCCGCTAAGAAGGTGGCTCATGAGCTTGGGGTTGACCTTGGTAACTTGTCTACCATGTGTTCACCCAGAAGCCTTGAAAAGGGTAAGCCCAAGTTTCCTCTTCTGTATGTCCCGAACCTGACAGAGTTAACGGGCAGGACTGATGTGGTTGAGGTTTTATGTATGCTTTGTGGCGGAGTCTTTGTAAAGGTTTCTGATATAAACGGAGAACCCTTGAAAGACTCCCTTGTAGAAGTCAAAAATCTTCTCTATCAAGTAAGCGACCTTATAGATACTTACCTGAAAGCTATTGAAGATGGCTCCATTACCGATAAAGAGTTCTCGGAAATTGAAGGTAAGTGCTTAGAGCTCGTTTCTAAAGTTCTCTCTTTGAGAGAGTGTGCCAATATTTTGGCGTATTGACAATTTATTTTCAAGGGGTAATATTCTAATTCTGGTGAGGGAGATAGTTGAAAGAGTAAGGCTTATTGCAAGGGAGGTAGGCTCTACGAAGCTCGCTAAGATAAGCGGTGTTCAAAGATATACCATTCAGAGATTTATAGCGGGAAATAACATAACTGTGGAGAAATTTCTTCTTATATACGAGGCTCTTGAAAAGCTCGGTTACTCCTTCAGAAAAGAAGTTATAGAGTATGAACCCGTCATTCTTGGCGAACGTGTGGATGTTGTGGTAAAGCCGGTTTACGGCAGGATAGGAGCCGGGGATGGGGTGAATGTTGAAGATATCGTCGGGCAGGTCCCTGTTCCTGTTGATTTCGGTAGACCGAAATATCTCTATTTCAAAGTTAGAGGAAATTCCATGTCGCCCGCAATAATGGACGGTGCTGTAGTAGGAATAGACACCGAGGATAAGGTCGTAGAAAACGGAAAAATCTATGTCCTTTCTCTTAAGGATGAGGGGAATGTAGTTAAGAAAGTTTACAGGAATGGTAAACATCTCATTCTCGAAAGTATGAACTCCTCTTTTCCTCCTGTTATAAAGAGGGGCGACGAGGTCTGGGTAGTAGGCAGGGTCAGGCTTGTTATAAACCAAATTTAGTTGGAGGAGATAGACCATGCTTAACTCTACCCGTAAGCTGATCGCAGAATGTCTTTCCGACGCTCAGCTTGTCTTTATATTCGGCTATACTCCTTGGGCTACTTACATACATGTTGATGGGATCAAAACCATAGAAATAACGGAAGATCATGATTTCCAAAGGACACATTCAGCAAGGTGGACCGTAATAGAGGTGCTTGAAAGTGGCGGGTATAAAATAACCTCCGACTCTATGATAGATGCTGATAACAGGCCCCTCTCTAAGATAGTCCGGACTGTAGATGAGGTGATAGACTTGCTTTCCTGATCCTCCCTTACTTTTCCTATTGACAGATAACGGATAAATCGTTATTATATTATCTAACAAACTAAAGGAGGTGGAAGTTATGAAGGCTATTGAAAGGCTGGAAACGAACGGAAGCATAAGGGAGGAGGAGCTTCAGAGGTTTATTGAGCTCACTCTTGGACCGCAACTCAAAGGCTTCCCAAAAGAGCAGATTTTAGCCGCTTTACAGGTAGCTAAGGTGAATAATCTCAATCCATGGAAGCGAGAGGTGTATTTTATTCCCTACACATTACGGAACAAGAAGGGGGAGATAATAGACAGGAAGATAGAGATCGTAACTTCTTACACGGTTTATATATCAAGAGCTTCTGCGTCTGGGTTGCTGAACGGATTTAAGGTAGATGTAGACTCCAAAGGACAGTGGGCAAAAGTAACTATATACAGGAAGAACTGGGACCACCCCTTTGAGTGGATTGTCTTTGCTGATGAGGTCAAAAGAGACACTAAAACGTGGGAGCAGATGCCCAAGTTTATGCTGAGAAAGGTTGCTATCTCGCAGGCGTTCAGGTTAGCATTCCCCGAAGTGATAGCCGGGCTTCCCTATACAAGGGAAGAGCTTCTTGGTATTGACAATGACAGCAGCGGTAATACTTCAGATAATAACGTTTTGAACGTGATTACAGAAAGCGAAGATATCAACACAGAAAGCGAAGATACCAGCAAGGTTAGGTTTGTGGAAAGTCTTTTCAATAAATATCCGGAGCTCGCCAAGGAAGTTATCCAGAAATATGTGGCTGGAGAAGACGTTGTTGTAGAAAGTGTTGAAGATGCTTATAGTATATGGGAAGAAAGCAAAGGTATAGCCAACGATCTTCTTCCTGACTTTGCCACTGGCAAACAGAGGAAAAAAATCAAAGTTGAAGTAAACAAGCTCGGCTGGGAAAAAGAAACATACAGGACCTTTCTAAAGAATACATATGGAGTCAGTTCGTCCTTAATCCTCTCTAAGGAGGAAGCTTCTGACTGTATAGAAAGACTTACAAACCTTCAGACACTTAAAAAGGCTTCCGAAGCAGAACCCCCCGAAGAGTTTGAACAGTTTGAGAATTGCGAAGCAGGTCAGTGAGGAGTGCGTAAATGTTTGCGGAGGTAAGAGGGGAAGAAATACACTGCTACAACGCTTACGATGTTAAGGACGTGCTTAAATCGTACGGTTTCAGGTTCAACCCCGAGACCAAGTCCTGGTACGCTCCCTATACGGAGGAGCACAGGAGCATAGTGGAAAGTCTCGGGTTCAGGATTTATTCCAACGGAAACAAGAAGCTCAAGCCAGCTCTTGAACAAGCTTTGAAAGAGATGTATCCGACAGCTCTTGATCATCAGATCCTTGCTGCCGGACTCGCTATTCAGGAGAAAAGCTTTCTTATAGGGGATGAACCCGGAGTGGGGAAGACCTACACCGCTATTATCTACCTTGACTATCTGCTCTACACAGGAAAGATAGACTACGGTCTCGTTATATGCCCCGCTTCTATAAAGCACCAGTGGAGGTCGGAGTTCTCCAAGTGGGTTAACAGTTCCGTAATAGTTCTGGAAGGAGACAGGCACCAGAGGAGGAAGCAGTTCACCCTTGTAAAGCATCCGAGTTTCATACCTGTTTTTGTCGTCAACTTTGAACTTTTGCTTTCCAAGGATGTTATCTCCACTTTTAAGGAGCTTCCTCCCAACAGGTTTGCCATCGTGATAGATGAGGCTTCAAGGCTTAAGAACAGAGGTTCCAAAACGTATCAAGCTATCAAGAAGTTAACTAAAAGAACCCAGTGGAAGCTTGCACTAACGGGGACACCCATAGAGAACTCTCTTGTTGAGTTCTTTAACATAGCTAAACTTCTGAGAGAAGATTTTATGACCGTTGAGGAGTTTGAGGAAAGGCACCTTGAATACTTCATGCTCAACCTGTCTAATGTCCCCTTTCCTATCAAAAAAGTCAAGCGGTTCAAAAATTTGAGAGAGTTCGTCCTTCGTATCAGCCCTTTTTACATCAGGAGAAAGAAAAGCGACGTCAAGGACATGCCCGAGCTTATAAGGTATGTAAGGGAGATTCCCCAGAGTAATCTTCAGGCTGAGTTGGAGCGATTCATAGTTTCCCTGGCTGAAGACAAGTCGGGAGTACAGGCTTTGTCCGCCCTGACCCTCTTGAGAGAAGTGTGCGATGATCCGAGGCTCCTTTTAGAATCCGATTCTCCTTCAGCTCTTGAGGTGGTAGGGAAGTTCGGGGAAAAGATCCGGGCTATAAAGTCCGATCCTCCCAAGTTCGGTGAGCTTGAGGACATACTTGAAACTCACAAAGGACAGAAAGTTCTTGTATTTACAGATTTCGCAAAGATGGCTAAGAGGATAGCCAGGAAATTCGGTGCTGTCTCTGTAACCGGAGATCTGCCCGCAAATGTAAAAGCTTCAAGGATAGGAAGGTTCAAAACGGATCCCGAGACCAATCTTCTCGTTGCTACGGATACCATGAGCTACGGGGTATCTCTTGATGAGGTTAATGTGGTGGTTCACTTTGATGTTCCATGGAGTCTGGGAAAGGTTATCCAGAGAACAGACAGGATCTATAGGGTTTCGTCCACAAAAACTAAATACGTCTATTTCCTCGTCAGCGAAGGGATAGAAAAGAAAGTCTGGGAAGTCCTCTCTTCTAAGGAAGATCTTTTCAGGAAGGTAGTTGACGGGGAAATTCTGGACAGGGATCTTCAGCAAGAGATCCTTAAGGCTGTTTTCAGGAGGGTCAGAGTATGAGAAACAGTCCTGTAATTCGTGTGCCTAACAGTCGGGTTGTGGTTCTTAGGGAGGATCTTATTAGTGCTTGCGATGGGGCTTTGGAAACAGCCGTTTTTATATCCCTTCTTGAGTACTGGACCACCGTCAAGCGAAGGATGAAAAATCAGATAGAGCATGAAAACAAAGCCCGGGAGCAGGAAGGTCTTCCCCCCCTTCCTCTTGATGAAGAAGACTTTGAGTGGGTGTATAAAACATACGAAGAATGGATTGAGGAGAGCCTCGGACTTCTGACACGGCACTCTTTGAAAAAAGCTATCAGACACGCCCAGGAACTCGGGTTTGTATCTATACGCAGAAATCCGAAGTATCGGTGGGATAAGACGCACCAGTACCGTCTGAACGTTGATGCTCTGAATAGGAAACTTGAAGAGGTGGTTCAAACCCTTGAAACACATGATAGGTCGTCAGCGACCTATCGTAAGAACGAATTCGTCCTATCGGAAAGCAGAAATCGTCCTATGGAAGGGTTGAATTCGTCCTATGGAAAGGTCAAAACCGACCCAGCAATACCAGAGATTACTATACAGAGATTACATACAGAGAAAGAGAATATAGAAAGGGAAGATACTTACGTATCTTCCGATACCCTTGAAAGGGTATCATCCAATAATACCCACCCTCCCACCCCCGGCAACCATACAGACTCACAAAGTAGTTCCTCCTATGTAGAGGAGACAACCAGTAAAGAAGGGGGCGGGGTGCGGGACCCGGTTTTCGACGGACTCATTGAAGTGCTCCAGGGAAAAACCTCAAGGCTTACTGAGTGGGTTGAAGCTGTTGAAGAGATTCACAGTAAGGTGGGATGGGATGAGAGAGCTAACCGGTATCTCGGAGAGCTTATAGAGAAAACCTTTATTACCCCTAAGCGTCTGCTTTCTGTTCTGAACGGCAGGTCCGGGGAGATAGCGAAGAAGTATGGAACGCATCACTGTCTGAAGCTTATTCTTGACAGGGTTAATACAGCTGTTGAGTCCGGGGACAGGAAAACGAAAACCCTTATAGGAGAGTTAACTCTCAAGAACCACAGGAAGCTTGAGCTTGACCCTAAGGTGGTGTACGACGTGTATGTTGCAGCTGTGGAGAGGTTTCCGGAATTCCGCCCTATCCCGTGGTCAGAGACCCTCAGGAGGCGGATCCTGGAGATAATGAAGAGGTCAGCGAGGTTCAGGGATATTGGTTTTTGGGAAAAGCTTTTCAGAAAAGCCCGCGATTATGTAGCTTATTTGAGTGAGCGGAAGAAAGGGGAGCAAACGAGGGATCTCTTCTGGATACTGAACGACAAGGTTTTTGAGTGGATAGAAGCTGATACGAGAAAGGAATTTGCGATTGTGACTATTAAGCTGGGTGAGAAGTTCATCAACGACCTTAAAGAACGTCTTGAGGAGCAGGTTCTTGAAGTATTGAAAAAGGACATGTTTGCCAGCGTGGCCAGCTACTCAAAGAACGGGGATGGTCTTTTGCTGTCTGCGTGGAAGCCCTCTCCTTTAGTGCAAGCTTTGGACAAGGCTGGCAGTGTTGAGCGATTTCTTGAAGTGTTTTACAGACCTGAGTATGTTCAAAGGATTTTTAAGGAGGTAAAGAAAGATGGGGAAACTTGAATTCAAGAAATTGATCAAAACGCTTAAGAGGATCTGGGAAGCGTTACCAAAAAACTGGGACTTTACTGCACAGCAACGGATTTGGCGAAGAAGATATGAGAATTACATAAGAATGTTAGAAAAAAGCGAGGGAGAAAAAAGTAGAAAAGCAAGTCAAGGGAACTGATATGAGAGACAGGAATGCTGGGAAGGTAACGCTTTTCCATGTGTGTATGGGTGGTGCTGAGCATAGAGCCTTCCGGTTTTTTGATGACAAAGCTCTGAACCTTTTAGTAGCAGCGTCCATGCTTGAGAGCGAAACGAGATGTATGGTAGCAGGGCGTGGGAGTATGCTCTAAATCCTGAAAAGGTCCTTGAAATCCAGCTGCAGATAGATCCTGATGTGATAGCTCACGTTGATATACCCTGCGAGATAGAAATACTCCGTAGACTCGGAACGAATAGACCGACTGCTATCTCCCAGACTGTCTACAATGCTCTCTGGATAGTTGAGAAGAAAGAGTCTGGAGACGAAAGATTAAAGAACCGAATAGTTGTTATTGGAGTTCAGGGATATACGAAGGAAGATTACGGGCGTTGCTTAGAGCAGTATCGGAATTTCGGCTTTTTTGATCTGGATCCTGCAAAGTACTGGTTTGCGATTGGTAGCGTTTGTATGAGAAAGCCTCCTGAGCTTTACAGGATAGTTGAATTTGTGAGGGCAAGCATTCCTGATGAGTATCATGTCCACTGCTATGGTATAGCTAACCCCGTGTGGGTTCTGGAGCTCGGGAGATTTGGAGTTAATTCTGTTGACAGTGCAACAGGGACCTATGCGGCTGGAATGTTTCGTTTTATAGATGTAGGAGGGCAACGGAAAATACTCAAACTGAAAAGGAAGAACAAGTATATGTTCGCTGCTCTTACGGCTTTTAATTGGATGAGTCTTGAGATCCAGATAGAGGATGGAGTACAGGTTGAACAACAGCACCTTTTTGCAGATTGTGAGGTGTGCTGGAGATGATAGAGCTGAAGCCTTCTTATGATGAGTCAGCTGAGAGAGCTGTTCTCGGAACGATGCTTGCAGATCCTGAGAGTATACCCACCGTTGTTGAATACCTTTCTGAAGAAGACTTTTACTTAGAGGAACACAGGCTTCTTTTCAGCATAATACTTAAGCTCTGGCAGGAGCACGGTACCAATTGGGATGAAATAGTCCTGCGCGATCGCTTAAAGAAGGAAGGTTTAGAGGAAAGGCTTCCTTTTGATTGGATAATAGGTGTATTTGAAGAGGCAGCCCCTTTGAAAACTTTAGAAACAGCGTGTAATGTTGTGAAGGAGCATTCTGATAAGAGGAAGCTTGGAGACATTATTCTCAAGTCAGTTGCCAGCCTAAAGAAGGGAGTGCCGTCTGCGGAAATTATCAGAAGTGTACTTGACAGCTTTCTGAAGGTTGCAGGAGACCTTGAATCAATATATGATAAGGCTAAGATAGTGAGGCTTGTATCTGAGTACGTTGAGGAGGCAAGGAACAGAACTTCCTTTTACACGGGAATCCCTTCTGGTTTTGATGTGATAGATGAAGCGACGAACGGTTTTAGGGGAGGGGAGATGATTGTCGTGGGAGCAAGACCAGGGGTTGGGAAAACCACATTCCTTGTGACTCTTCTTGAAAATTTCAGGTTACAGGGAAAGAAGGTGGCGTTTTTCTCTTTGGAGATGCCTCCTATAGCTTTGGGTTTGAAGATCGCTTCTATGGTAACAGGGATTTCTTTTGAGAAGCTTTTGTCCGGGTACTTTACGGATGAAGAGTATGATTCTTTTCTTGAGAAGCTTGTAGCATACGCCAAGGATGAAACTCCTGTATACATAGATTTCCGGAAACACAATCATCGCAGTCTCCTTGCGGCTCTTTATTTCCTCAAGAAAAAGGCGGATATTGATATCGTGATGATTGATTACTTCCAGCTTGTAGATGTGAAACCCGGCAGGGGAGAGAGTATGAAGGATGCATATTCAAAGCTCAGTACAGATCTTAAGAACCTGGCAAAACAGCTGGACATTCCTATCATCGTAGCTTCTCAGCTGAAGAGGGAAGCGGAGAAGAAAGACAAACCTCCGACGATAGGAGACTTGAAGGAAACTGGACAGCTTGAACAGGATGCTGATCAGATATTCCTGATGTGGAGGAATGATAAGAATGAAGAGGTGGTGAACGTTAGACTTGCAAAGAACAGGCTTCTGGGGAAGACGGTCAAGTTTGAGCTTGAATTTGATAAGAGCACTCACAGCTACCGGATCAAAGGACGAGAATCTGTGTTGAAAAACGAAACCTATCATAATGGAGAGTTTTCCAATGATTGGGAGGAAATACCTTTTTAAACTTGACAATAACGTTTTATCTGTTATTATATCTATGGAGGTTAGCATATGAGGAGCACAAGCCTGGGTATTTATCTTTCGCCTGCTGTGAAGGAAGAGTTAAAGAGGGTTGCGGAAAGAAAAGGGAAAAGCTTCAGTCAGGTGGTGATGGAGATAGTAAAAGAGGGTTTAGAAGAGGTGTCGCCTGAGGAGATAAAGAACACTGGTTCACCCACAAGCATCAGCGTTTCTCCTGAGATGTATGACTTTCTCAGGGAGTACGCAAGTCGTCATGGGTTTCTGGTTGGTTATGTAATCCGCAAACTTTTGGAAAGGTGGTACTGGAGGCACAAGCACCCTACTCTGGTGGAGGGGTAGCCGTGGGAGACAAAAGCTGGAAACAGTGGGAGAGGGAAGTTGCCTCCTGGTTTGGAGGATACAGGAATCCTCTAAGTGGGAGGAACAACAGAGACGATAAGGGCAGAGAGAGAATCGGTGACATCATTGGCGTTGATGGACTTGTTATAGAGTGCAAACTTCTCAAGGCTGTAGCTCCTATCAGGAGGGCAAAAGAAACTGCAAAGCTTGCTAAAAGGTATGGAAGAGGATTTGTCCATGTGGAGCGAGAGAAGGGAAATAAGAAGTTGGTTTGTTTTGTGGTTGATATAAATACCGCAAGGAAGTTTGCTGAGCTCCTGTCTAAGGAGGGGAGGATTGACAGCAATGAAGAAAGTAAGAGTTAGCCTTGTCTTCCCGGAGGATCTGTATCTGGATCTCAAGAGGGTTGCGGAGGAAAATGCGGAGTCACTGTCATCGCTTGTTGTAGATGCTCTCAGGAACCTTTACGACGGGGACTACGTAGCTCTCAGAAAAGACGTCTCAGAGGAACTGGACAAGCTCCAGCTCAGCAGATGTGAAGCCTTTGAGCTTGTGAACAACATCCTCAGAAAGTACTTTGACGGTTGCCTTGTAGAGGTTCCTTACGACAGGCTTGGTGCGGAGGGTGGAAGCGCAGCTGTTAAGGAATCTGAAGGGTTGCTGATGATAAAGACCTTGGAAGGGGTTATGAGGGCGTATGCCGGTAAGCATTATGTGGTCAGAGGGATACGCAACGAATTCTACGCTGTAGATAAAGAGATTTTTGAGGCTACTTATGAGGAGTGAAGGAAGATGGAGAGGGTGTTTTTAGAAAGTAAAGCAATTGTTAATCCTTTTAACGCTACTGAAAGTGGAGTGGAATGGCTTTTTATACCAGAGGAGTTTGTATATGGGTTTAGATTCTATAGCACTGGAGGGAGTGGGGTCAGAGTTGAGGTTTTGGTATTTCCTATTGGACTTTCCGTAACACCATCTATACTTTGCGATAGATACTTTGAAACAATGGAAGAAGCTCAGGAGTGGGTAAAGAAAACCTTTCCTAACGTGTGCAGTCCGATAACTAAAATCAAGAGACCGCCAGCGACGAAGCCGGAACCCACTAAGGGTATAGCTCAGGAGGGATAGGATGCTTGCAACACGAAAGGCGGAAGGCTTTTGGATGGTAAAGAGTGGAACGATATGCCTTTCAATGCGGGGGTTGTTGGATGATAGTGGTGTTGGTCAGCGGCGGAAAGGATAGCACCGCCTCACTTGTATTAGCGTTAGAAGAATTTGGTAATAGAGAGGTTATTGGTATATTTACCGACACGGGTTGGGAGGCGGAATGTACTTACAGGTATCTGGATTACTTAGAGAATAAGCTCGGAGTTAGGATCCTCAGGCTCAGGAATGAACGATGGAACGGACTGCTGGATCTAATTGAAAAGAAAAAAAGGTTTCCTTCAGCTCTTTTCCGGTTCTGCACTGCCCACTTTAAAATAGTTCCTGTTGCGGAATTTCTTGCAAACACAGACATACCGATAAAAGAAATTTGGATCGGTATAAGACGGGATGAAAGCCGTTCAAGGAAAAAAAGGTACTCAGCGTATTTAAGTGATGCGACTTATGATTACCATGAGTGGCTTTCTTCTGTTTCCGGTGGTGATGTCAGGAAGGCAATTATTGAGAGAATAAAGGAAAAGAACATCAAAATCAGATTTCCCATTTTAGACTGGAGCTCGGAGGATGTCCTTACCTTTCTTGCAAGGAGAGGAATAACCCTTAATCCGTTATATTTGCGGGGACACAGGAGGGTTGGGTGTTACCCATGTGTCTTGGGAAGTTTGAATGAGTTCAGGCTTTGCTGGAAAGACGAGGAAGGGAAAAGAAACATTATTCGGTTTGCGGAGGTAGAGAACAGATTGAGGTCCAGAGGCTACATGGCAAGACTAAAAGACGGTATGACTGCTAAGCAATTGATAAAGAGGCTTGAACAACAGGATCTACAGCTGGACATGTTTTGTGAGGAAAGCTGTGAAATTTGCAGAATATAAGGAGGTTCAGCAAGATGGGTGAGTTCAGATGGGCGGGCGGACGGCTCTGGGTTTATGAAGGAGATCCTCCCAAGGATAAGCCCAGATTAGACAGAGTTCCTGTTCCCGCTGTCAAAAAGAGCACTCCCGATATAATTCCCGGCCTCGAATGGCGGATAAGTGGTAAAGATGGCGTTTGGAACGTATTGGAACGTAAGGGTGGAAAACGAATTTACATATGGGGAGTTCACCGGCATGTCCCTTAATGAAGCTATGGAAAGAGCATTGGATATTCTTGTTGTAAAAACAGAGCGGATTTTGAGGAATAAAGCAGGAGGTAGCACAAATGAATGAGATTACAGCTTTTAACCAGCTCAGACCCGCCATCGTTAGGGAAGCTGAAGATGCCAGGAGTATAGTTCAGTTCATTGAGCAGGCCGCCAAGGAGATTGAGTCAAAGTTTATTGCAATAGGGAAATACCTATGCAAGATGTACGACAGAGAGCTTTACAGAGACCTCGGGTATAAGTCCATATGGGAGTTTATAGATGCTAACCCCAATCTGAACTTTGAAAGACGAACCGCTGAAATGTTGATGAGGATCTGGAGGTTTTTTGGCGAGGGAGGGAAGTTTCCCATATCCACGAATACGCTTGCGGAGGTCGGATACGCCAAGAGCTATCTGCTCACCAGACTGTATGAGGAAGGAGTGCTCACCAAAGAAAACTTGAATGACTGGATACAGAAAGCCAAAGAAAACACATACAGAAAGTTCAAGCTTTTTGTAGACGAAGCTCTTGGAAAGGAACCACCCTCAGAGGAAGAGTTGAACTGGAAGACTGTCAGCTTCAGGATTCCCCCGGGGTATGAGGAGAGCATAGAGGAAGCTATAAACGTGATGGCTCAGATTGAAGGGGTAGAAGAACAGGAGGAGATCAAGAAGAGGAGAGGTGATTTTCTTGTAAAGATCCTTGAGGACTGGGTTGGATATTACAGCATCATATATCAAAAGGAAGAACTGCGAAACAACGAAGCTCTTAAGGAGTTCAAGCTTAGACAGGTCAAGGGTTTAATAGAAAAGACCTTTGAAGATGTTGTTCTTGTGGTAATAGACAGAGAGACCAACAGGAGGATACTATAACCTTGACTAATAACGTATAAAGCGTTATTATATTTTCCAATAAACCAACGGAGGTAAGGAAGATGGAAGTTAAGGAAGAGCTTTTCAAAAATCTTGGAGGCACACCCCAGGAAATATATGATAAACTTGCTGATGCGGTTGGAGAGGAGACAGCTTGGTCGCTTCTGGGGGAAGCAATAGATTACTGTCGCAGGGAGGGAACTTTAAATCCAGCGGAATCGGAGGAGCTGGTTGCCGAACAGAAAACACCTTTTCATGTCACAGTTAACAGAGAAGCTTTTATAGACACACTGGCTGGACTTCCCTATGAGAAGAAGACAGCTCTCCCTATTCTTTCCTGCATAGTTATAGAGGGTATTGCTGGTTCTTATTTCGGATCGTTGCAGCTCTGGGGTACAGATCTTGAGCTGTTTGGGAAAGTTCTCTTTCCGAAGTGTGATGTACACTCCGGCGGTTCCGTCTGTGTTAGTTACACGAAGCTGATCGGCGTTTTGAAGAACCTTGATGTTGAGGAAGTTGAGTTAAAACAAGAAGGAGACTCCCTTGTTGTGAGATGGGAAGAAGGCGAGTACAAGATTCCCACGGTTTCAATTTCAGATTTTCCAGCCTTCCCTAATCCTGCTGTTATTCGGAAGAAGAAACTTGAGATCCCCGTACCTGTTTTCATAGAGGGAGTAAAATCGGTTGCCTATGCTGTTGCCAAGGATGATTCAAGGTTATCTCTTCAAACAGTCCACATAAGAGTGATTGGAGACGAGCTCCATTTTGTAGGATCTGATGGGCACAGACTTGTTTTAAAGAAGTACAGAGATCTTCAGGGTCTTGAAGATGGATTTAGCGTAAACCTGCCACCCAAGAGTACCAGGTATATAGAGAAGATGGCTGAGGGAGGAACTGTTATTGTAGAACAGGCTTTGAACTTCATAAAGATCGGTGCAACAACAGGTACTCTTTGGATCAGGGAAGTAGAAGGCGAATACCCGGATTACCTCAGTGTGATCCCTACAAGCTTTGAGTGCGAAGCTGAGGTGTCTGTCAGCAAGCTAAGCAACGTGCTGAAGAGGATTATTTCTTTTATGTCTGTTAATCTTGGTGTCAAGTTTTCTGTATCTCAATCTCAAGGTACGTTAAGGATCTTCTTTGAGGATCAGGAAGAAGGTTCCGGGGAGGAAAGGGTAGAAGTTGTTAGCGCTCATGGAGAAATGGAGGTAGGCTTTAACCCTAAGTATTTGCTTGATTTTCTGAAAGGGACAAAAGCTGAGACTGTTAGGGTCAAGTTTACTTCTCCTGACACAGCAGCCGTGTTAGAGAGCGGGGAGGCTACATATGTTGTTATGCCGATGAGGATCTGAAATATGGGTAGTCAGTATATTGAACTTTCTGTTAGTGGTATTAATGTAACTCTTGTAAGGTTTGACAGCAAAGAGTTTGTGGAGGTTGACGCTATAGCAGTTTCCCAAAAAGGAGAAGGTGTTGCGGCTATTAAGATGAATCTTGCTTATGGAACGGTGGACATTACGGTCTCAGGAACTGAGAGATTCAAGAATGATTTAGTTGGTATAGTTGTCACTCTGGTTGAGCGCATAGCCCTTGAAGGTATTGGTATTATAAATAGCGGGTTTTCTTTCAACTGAGAAGTTACTTGTCTTGAGTTTTATTCTTGTCCGTTTCCAACCACAACTTTATAGCCTCTCTTAGAGCTTCCGCAACCGTTTTGCCTTCCATCACAGCTTTGCCTTTGAACTGTCTCCAGAGAGGGTCATCTGATTTGTCGCAATCCCTCATTTTTTAGGGATTATTGCAACTGACAATTAACAAAACCTCAAAGAAAGCTTCAGCTATGAGGAGCTGAAGGAGATTTTCGGCATTAGCTGAGCGATTGCTATAATATCCGTTAATGAGGTGGGAGGAGTTGGATCAGAAGGCGAGGAATCGTATAATCAATAGAACGGATACGATCTTCAAAAGGCTCATTGAGAAAGGTTACATCGGTCCCCGGCAAGGAGGCAGAGGACTTCTCGGTTATGGAAACAGGCTCAACAAACTGATGGACGCTTACGAGCGGGAGATAAAACCTTCTGCAGGCAATATATGGGTGAGTGGTTTGGATAGCCCTAAGGTTTTTGAAAGGGGGCAGACTTTTTTGAAGATGCTTCTCAGAGCAATGCACGTTATGTATGGGACAAGCGATGAGGCTTGGAGGAATTGTTACAGGAGAGCGGTTGAGTGGCTGGAGAATCACGGGGAGAAAATTCCCGCTGCTGTTTGGGAAGATATTAAGAAGTTTGAGGCTTCCTTTGAACCCAAGGACAATGTTGTAGAAAACGAAAGCCAGCTTTATGAAAAAGTTGCTCAATGGATTGCTAAAGATATTGGTCTGAGCGAAGAAGATGAGGTCTATTACGGGAATATACACTCACCGCTCAAGTGGGGGAATCCTGACGTTGTGGGTGTAAGAAAATTGGAGGGAAAACCTTCTTATGTTATAGCGGCGGAGGTCAAGAACACAATCAGCACAAGGCTTGTATTTGAAGGTTTCGGTCAAGCTTGTGCATATAAGCTCTTTTCTCATATGCAATACCTTGTGATTCCTGCGGATGTGGAAGAGGAGACTCTGATGAGGTTAAAAAGCTTATGCAGGAAGGTTCAGGTGAGGCTTGTGGTGTTTACTGCGGAAAATCCTGAGAAAATAACTTTTACCCTTGAAGAAGGTGCCAAAGATGAGCCCCCTGATCCGAAGCTCATGAAGGAGTTCTTGGAGAAGTTGAGAAAGTGATTATACAAAGCATACCAAATCTCATTTCAACCACTCCGAGATTTCTTTTTTGTGCTCTAAGAGAGGTTTGTAAACCCTGTATAGAATTGCCAGTTCTTTCATCACCGGAAAGAGTTCTTCACGGGTGGTTCTTTTGAGGTTTATATATTTGCCCGCATAATAAGCTCGTATTGCTACTGAAGGCTTTTTCCCTCTGTTTGGCTTAGAAGTTGTGCTTGTATAGAGTTTGGAGTAAATACCCCGTAGTATAGTTTTTATTTGACTGTCTGTCAACTCAAGCTTAACACACCTGGCCTTGATAGCTTCTTTAAGCTCTTTGATCAAACCTTCAATATTGTGCATAGCTATATAATAGAGTTATAAACTTGAACAGTCAAGTGGTTTCATAAAGTTAGCTTATATAAATCATAAGTTTTTAATATTGCGTATGTCTAATTAGAGCTATACAATATTATTGACAATTAACAAACCTCAAAGGAGGTGAAGGAAGATGGTGATTGGGATGTGGATAACAGATCATAAATCTTGAGGAGGTAGAGTGATGGAGACAAGAGACATTAAGAAAATCATCAAGGAAGTGCTCGGACGACCTTCACATGTTAAGTCAGAAGGATCATTCAAGAAGGTGTCCATTGATTTTGGTGGTTTTGTCTGGTTTTTTACCCTCCATGAAGACACAACAGAGAAAACCCTGAAGAACATTCTTGTGAGGATGAAGCAGGCTGTAGAAGTAGCTACAGAGAGAGGATACAGGATATACGGTGGGTATGAAGGAGACTTGAGGATTTTCAGAGACCAGTCAACTATGGAAGTTGAGGGCATACCAAGTTACCAGGCACAGCAAATGTTTGAGCTTATGGAGGAGAACATGAAGCTTTTTAAAACCCTGGAAACTTACTGGATCGGGTCTAAACCGAAGAGGTTTGCGGACAAGAAGCTCTACAGATTACTGAGGGTAGCTGAGGAGATGATAAAAATGGGGTATACGGTATTAATACATGGTGGGGGTGTTGGGGATCCATGGCTTGAAGTAAAAAGTGAAAGGTGGGTTGTAAGTGTACATGATTTGGAGATGTTGACCCTCGTCTATCCTCTCGTGAGGTTTGCTTCCGAGGCAAGCAAGATATCCATTAGCGGAAGATTCTATATAGGTAGGGATGCGGGCGTGCATGTGCCTTATAAACACGGAGAAATGAATCCAGACGACCTGTATCTCGCTGTCGCACTGATGAAGGAATACGGGATTACTTCAGCGGAGATATACCATGAAGAAGGTGATATTCGGGTTGAATACCCGCTGATAATTAATAACGTTCAGAACGTTATTGAAAAATTGTGAGGAGGATATGTGATGAAAGAGGTTCTTGTCTTTAAGGAACAAGGGGGCATTGTTAGGCTTGATTTGGACTTTTACAGGGAATTTGTATCTTTCAGGGTGGATGGGACAGTCATACTCAGATTTGTTGGCGGGATGGAATGGAGAAAGATAGAGCGTATTACAGCGACCGCATGCTGTAAAGAGTATTTTCTTTCCTCTCCGTTGAAGGTTTTAGGGATGGAAGATATCAGGAAGAAGGTGCAGTCATGAGGTAGGAATTATTGCAACATTGGAGGTGGGACATGAAATGGGAGCCCTCTAGGACCCAAGATGTGTTAGATGTGGCTATTAAAGATGGGGTGAAGCTCCGCTACGGGAAAGATGGCAATACAGAGTGGTGGGAATGGTGGAAGAGAAACAGGGGCATAGTCTTCCAGCGCACAGGTGAAAGCTTGTGGTGTTTTTTCTTTATCTCGGGGGAAGTTATTGAGACTCCTACGATTCCCACCAGGAATGGGAGCAGGTTAATTGTTTTTGAGACTATTAGTCAAGGAATTGAATTTCTCAAAGAACTTGGCGTGGAGGTGAGGCAATAAGGAGGTTTGGTATGCCGAGCGCAAGAGTTAAAAGATTCATTCGGAGAACCTTTGAGATTAACAGGGAAAAGCTTATAAACAGAGATTACAGGGACGATATTTCGGATACTTTTCCCGAGTACTTGCCCAAAGAGTGGATTTACAAGAGGGTGTCTCTCGGGGAGGAGCTGTTCAAGTGGACTGTTTACGCTTTTGTCTATTACTACGGTGAAGACGCCTTTATCATACCTCTGAGCAAGTGGTTTGCGGAAAGGGGGATAGACCTGCTCATCCCAGAAGATGGCCTACCCCGATACAGGGTCAGCGTAACTAAAGCTATAGAGCATATAGAAAAGAGGATAGACAGCATTGAAGCCCAGTTATCCGAGCTCAGAACTCTACTTGAACACCTTAAGAGCATCGCAGAATCCGGAATAGAGATGGAGGTTGATTTTGCTTTTTGATTTTTGATAACGTTTAGTTTGTTATTATATTAAGGAGAGGCAAAAGATGAGAAAGCTTTACACTTCCTACTACAGTCTCTACTGTTTCAAAACCGGGTATTTTAAGAGCAAGAGACTCCTTGGGGTCAGGATTACCGTCGGCAAGCCCGCTTGGTGTGGGGATAAGGTAGAGGAAGAGTACCTTGCCCTTGCTCCCTATGGAGTTTTGGGGGAGGAAGACTGGAGTAAGTACAGAGAGTTGTACTTTTCAAGGGTGCTGGGGAAACTCAATCCCAGGAAAGTGTTTGAAGATCTTCGCAGGCTTGCCGATCCTTATATACCCGTTCTTCTGTGTTATGAGCCTCCCAAGGAAGGATATAACTGCCACAGGTGGCTCGTGGCTGAGTGGTTTAAAGAAGCCGGTATAGAGGTTGAAGAGTTCGGATATCCGCGATGGATTGATAGATGGATAGCTCAGCAGAAGAACTTAAATATTTCTTTTCCGAAGGAACAAACAGATTTATTCAGTGATATGGAGAAAAGAGTAAAGGCGAGAGCCAGGTATGTGAAGATACTTGGATGCGAAAACGGTGTATGCAGGGTTAAAGGGAGTTCGGGCAATATTTACGAGGTGGACGTAGGAAAAGGTACCTGTACATGTCCTTTCTTTCAGAACAGGTGGATCAAGTGTAAGCATATGTATGCGGTTGAAGAGTATCTCGGCAAGGAGATAGAGGTCAGGAAGGTGGCGAAATGATTTTCTTCGGACGACTCCGAAAACCCGAACAACAGTTTATCTGGAAGCTCGGAAAGGAAGGGGTCTTTGACGGAAGGGATGTTCAGATAATAGGGAGCGGGAGTTTTACTTTTGAGCAGATACTGAAACACTTTTCTCCGAAAACAGTTTTCGGAAATGATATTAGTTTGCTTACTGTTGTTGTTGGGGATTATATACTCGGCAGGGAAAGGGATATATGGATAAAGGACACAAGGGAAGGGGAGATATTCAGACCATTACTTGAGGATAGGATGGATGGAACTTTAGGCAAGGCTGCCTCCGTTCTCAGTGTTTATCACTATACCTCTTACTACCCTCTCAATAACCTGCACAAGGTGAGGCTCTTTAACCAGGAGCTTAAGAGATTTGACAGGGTTTACGAAGGATGCGTTGAGTTTCTGAAGGAATTCAAGGAAAAGGTCAGACTGGACGACCTTGTGGTCAGGGACGGGGTGGAGGTAATCGGAGACAAAAGCAGGCTTTACATATGGCATCTGCCTTTCTCTGAGGGAGACGGCTATCTCAGGGACTACAGGCTTGTTAATGCTGTCTTCGGATGGGACGCTCCTGAATACAGGAAGATGACTACAGAGAGAAACATTTCTCACTTGAGGAAGTTTATCTCTGAAGGATATGACTTCTTGTTCTTTACATCTCACTATGTTGACGATTGCAGGGATTATATACTTGCCAAGTTCAAGTATAAGAACAACGACATCGTTTACGTTTACGGGAATTTTGATGAAAGGGTTTATTGGGCTAAGAGATGGGCACCGGCTACCGCACCCGGTAACTACCCTATGCTCTCCGACGAGTTTGTATTTACTGAGGAAACGGATATAGGGTTTCGGGTCGTTGACAGGAAGACTTTTAACTACTACAGGGAGCTCTTTATAGGAAAGGACAAGGTTAGATTCTACAGCAACCCTTCCGACTCTATCCCGGTTCTCCTCTTTGCTGACTCAAAGTTTTTCGGATTTCTGCTCTTTGCCAGGGACAGGTTTTCATACAAGCTCGGCAAAAGGCCTTATGCTTTTCTGGTTTCGGACTTCAGGGTTCCATCCGAGATTCGTAGGTTGTCCAAGCTTGTGATTATGCTGGCGAGAAGTAAGGAGATGAAAAGGCTTTACGAACACAGGTACGGTGTTGTTGTTGATGAGCTTGTAACAGCTGTTTATACGGAAAAACCAGTTTCAATGAAGTACAGAGGAGAATACAGCCTTATAGCCAGAAAGAAAAAAAGGATCGGTGAGGAGACGTTTTATTACCTGACGTATAAGGCTTCGTTTGGAAACAAGAGCTTGAAAGAGGAGTACCTGCTTTGGTTGAAGAAACATTTTTGTCTGGGTTAAAGGTTCGTGTCTCTAACAGCTGGACGGGTAAGTTTTTGTATATCAGAGGCAAAGGAGACAGGTCTCTTTGCGGATTTCATGTAAGGGATGAGACAGTATGTGTGGAGTTTTCGGATGCGGAAATCTGTCCGAAATGTAAAAGGCTTTTGTTGGGGATGTTCAGGGCAGTGTTAGAAATCAAAGATGTGGTAGATCTGGCGTGTGTAGGAGGTCTGAAAGATGTCTTTGAAAAGTTTGAGAGAAGTAGCTCAGATAGGCAAGTTTAAGATAGGGTTTGTTGATCCTAAGGAGCTGAAACTTCTGGAGAAGAACGCAAGATACATGCCTGCAGAGATGTTTGACAGGCTTGTTCAGAACATCAAGAAGGACAAACAGCTGAGTTCGGTTCCTTTCTGTTACCTTGACCCCGAAACCGGGGAGATGACTGTTCTTTCGGGAAACCACAGGGTTAAAGCTGCTCTTGCCGCCGGACTTGAGGTCATACCCGTTATGTGGAATGTGGAACCTATGACCGAAGACGAGAGACTTGCTATACAGCTTTCTCACAACGCTATACAGGGTATGGACGATCTCCAGATACTGAAAGAGCTTTACTCCAAGATACAGGATGTTGAACTGAAGGAGTACGCCGCTGTGGACATAGCCTACGATCTTTTGGATCTGGAAGAAGAGGAGGAGGTTAACACGGATCTTATATCTACTCCTGATCTTCCGGACAGAACTATAGTGCTTGTATTTACCGAACCCGAATTTCAGAGGATAAGGGAGATCCTTGAGAAGTATGAAGGAGACACGGTGCTACTTGCTCATGAGGACCAGTATGAGAAGTTCAACCAGATCGTTGCTAAGCTCAGGGAAGAGTATGACGTTTTCAACACCGCTACTGTTTTCCGCATATTGATTGAAGGTTTTGAGAAGTTTATGAAAAAAGAAGCTGAACTGGATGACCTTTACAGAGGGGATGTGGACGTTGAGGGCATGGTCAACTGGAGGGTCGGGGGGACGAAGGGAGTTGTTGATGTGAGAACCGCCCGAAAGCTCAAGAAGTTGATAGATAGATACGGGCTTGATGAGATAGTCAGGATTCTTGAGGAGTATGAGGCAAGGAGCGTTATAGATGAGAACCTTGACAGACCCGTCTTTCCAGATCTTGAAGAGTTTTCTTGATAGATACAGGCCCCTATCTCTCAGGGAAGTTGTTAAGTCATTTCCCGAAACGAATTACCTCGTATCCTTTCCTGTTATAGCTCTTTATTACGATCTCCTGCGTTTTCTTGAAAGGAGGAGCGTTGTATTTTTTGATGGGCTTGTGTGCCTTCTTGAAAAGAAGACCCTCCTGTTGTACGGAGGGGAGTACGACCTTTCCGGGTTTGAGGGGTGGACCGTTAAAAGTGCTCAGCGGTTACCTTTTAAAGGCGGTCGCAAGTACGTGGAAACCCTCTATTGCCTTGATCAGGTTCTTGATCCTTCTTCTTACCCTAAGAGAAAGCACAGGAAAAAGAAACTTCTTTATCCTTTGAGAAGAGCTGAGAGAGAAGGAGTGGAGATCAGGGATCTCGGGGAGGAGTGGCTTGTTAAGGCTGTAGAACTTTCGGAGAGGTGGGAGGAGTACAAGGTAAGTTCGGGAAAGGTTTACGTTAGAGGTTTTCCGAAGGGGGAGTTCAGGAGGATGGCTGAGAGGTTTTTCCTTCTCAGGAAGCTCGGGATTGTGAACGGGTACATGTTCGGCGTTTTTGTTAAAGAGAAGCCCTACTATATCGGGATAGATGTTTTTCTGTCTCCGGAAACGGTTTACGGGGTTGCTGGGTTTTCCCTTTCCTTTGATTTTGACAGGAGCTTCGGGAACGAGGCGTTTCTTCTGGAGTGCGCCTTTTTGCATGAGAGGGGGCATCGGCGACTTAACGTAGGTTTCTCAACGGACAAGACGGTGAGGGAGTTTAAGGAGAAATGGGTTCACGAATCTCGGGTAAGTTATCAGTACAGGATCTGAAGGAGTTTCTCTCCCGATACAGGGACAAGGTTGTGTCCCTCAGAAAAGTCATGGAAGATTTTCCGCCTTTCCATGAACACGCCTGCTCTTTTCCGGTGAGTTCCCTGTACCACGACCTTGTGTCATCTATGAGAGAGAGGAGTGTTGTCTTTCTGGACGGAGCTGTTTTTTATCTCAGCAGCGCTACAGCTGTGCTTTATAAGGAAGTTGATTATGAATTTCCGCCGGGCACTCGGATAAAGACCCTTTTCAATTTCCCTTACAAAGACAGGAAGAAGCTGACCGAGATTCTGTACAGACTTCCTGATATTTTTGACAGGAGCATGTACAGGAACTCCGAGTCATACAGGAGTAGAATTAAACACCTTAAGAAGCTTCAGAAGATCGGATACAGAGAGTACTTGGTTACACCGGACAGGTTATCTGATGCTAAGAGACTCCATGATGAATGGGTGGAGTACAAACTCTCCAGACACGATACATACAGGGTTATGTTCCCAAAGAACAGGTACCTTTCTATGCTCGTTTCCTGTGTAAACTCCAAGCTCTTCCCATATAAAGCCCTGATCGGTTATATAGGCAATGAACCCGTATCTCTGAGTCTTTTCCTTTTTTGGAAGGGAATGGTTTACTCCCTTATAGGGATAAGCAGGTACTGGGAGTATTCCCATATAGGAGACGGAGTTTTCCTGTATCAGATGAGAAAACTTCTGGAGGAGGGCTACGAGTATGTGAATGTAGGCTATGTGCAGGACAGAGGGATAGAAGAGTACAAGAAGAAGTTTCCTTACATTGAGGTGGTTACGTACGTTTACTCCGCTTAAAAAGTTGATGCTATTAATCACACTTTGTATGTTATTATCTGTAAGGATGTGTAAGGATAGGGTATGAAGGTACTTAAATACTTGGACTATGTGAATGAACAGGTTGCTGAGGCAAAGATAAGGCTCGGTAAGGGGTTTTATGCTTACACGGGCGGTGAGTATGTCAGGCAGAAGCTGGCGACGAAGCACGGGTGTAAGGACTTCAGGTATATAAGACTCAGGAAGCCGGGTAGGCTTCTTCTTCTGTGTATAAGGGACAAACCCGGACTTCGTGGTGGAAGGACTAAGGCTATAGCTCTGCTTCGGGATAAAGACATTGATTTGAGAACTTTGGGGAAAGACAGGGCGGTCAGGAAGGCTATCAAAAGGTTTAGGAAGTTCGTACATGGGACGCCGTAAGTATAACTGGGAAGCGGCTAAGCTTAAGTATGTGCAGGGTATTGTAAATGAAGAGGGTAAGAGGGTTTTTCCCACGCTTGAGGAAATAGCTAAGGAGCTTGGCTGTCATGTGGGTCTTGTTTACAGGAGGGCTGCCAAGGAGAAGTGGACCTTTGAGAGAGAATTGTTTTTAAGGAAGCTGGAGGAAGAGCACAAGAGGAAGAGAATAGAAAAGGTATCCAAGGATTTAAGTCAGATAGAGGACAGGGTTACACAGGGACTCAAATTCGCTACCGCTCAGCTGACAAAACACATAGCGGACAGAGCAAACAGAGGGGAAGACTTTTCCTTGTCTGAAATAGAGACGATAGTTCGTATATTTTCTCGAATACAGCAGGCAACTAATTTGCTCCTCGGTAAACCTACGCATATTGTTCAGAGCTTTGATAAAGATGTGAAGCAAGTTATCAAGGACAGAGAAACTGCGATAGCAATAATAACCGCTGTCAGACAGGTTATAAACAAAAAGGCTTTAACTAAGAAGGGGAGACATCATGAGTAACAAGGAAGCGTTTTTTGAGCTGTGCAGGGATATAGAGCTTGAGCTTATGTATCGCTTCGGGATGCTGGAGGAGGAGCTACGAGCGGTTGAAGAATACTTTCGCATAAAGCACAGGTATACCGACAGCGCAAGCTATAAACACGGTTTGAGGAGACTCCAAGAGTTTAAAGACAGGCTGATGGGGACGGTCAGGTGAACGAGGAATACCTTGAGATCCTCGTTTCCGACGTTTTTGAGGAGAAGCCTGTAGATATTGAAGAGTTTGTCAACTATTACCTCGGGCTGAAGGGGCAGGTGTTCCCTAAGTTGATGGATCTCTTGATTAAGGTCTGGCATGAGGGAGAGTATTTTCTTGTGGTTCTTGACGGGGGTATAGGATGGGGGAAATCAACCTTTGCGAAGATAAACCTTCTGTATCTGTTTTACAACGCCATTATCCTGAAAAGTCCTCAGAGGTTTCTCGGGTTTGTTGAGGGGACTGAGCTTCCCATACTTCTTGTTGGGGAAAGCCAGAAACAAGCGAAACATACCCTTTTCAACGATGTGAAGACCATTATGCAGAACTCTCCATATTTTGCGGAGAAGATAAAGAGCAGGGAGATCTTGATGTACGAAGCTAAGGACGGGGGTGAGGTAAGGCATGTTGGTAAGAATGTTGTGATAGTGCCTCGTGGGATAGATGATACGGGGATACTGGGATTAAACCTCATAGGGGTCGTGATGGAGGAGGTTAACTTTTGGAGCGTGCTCGTAAACAGTAAGTTGGGAAGGAACTACGATACCGCAAGGGAGACCTTTGACAAGCTTCACAGGAGGTTCGTGTCGAGGTACGGGAACTTTGAAATCAGACAGCTTCCATTCATCCCCAAGTTCTTCGTTGTTTCCTCCAACCATAAAGAAAAGGATCTTACCTCCCAGCTTGCCAAGGAGTACGGTGGGTCTCCGAATTTTCTGTACCTTCACATGAGGTCATGGGACACCCACCCGTACGGGTGGCACGCTGAGGAAACTTTCAGGGTGTGCATAGGAAACCGTCAGCAGCTTCCGAGAATCATAGACTCAGAAGAGAGTTGCAGGGGATGCAAGATTGCTCTGGGGAGGACCTTTAAAAACTGCGGACATAAGATAGAGGAAGTCCCTGCGGATTACAGGGTGGATTTTGAGAGGGATATAGTCAGGAGTGTTAGGGATTATCTCGGATACCCCCAGTATGCGAGCTCCCCCTTTATAGCGGACAGGGAGCGGGTTTTCAACTGTATTGATGAAGTTCTTTCACATCCATGGGAGGATGAGGAGGTTGTTCCTTACGTTTCTATTGTTCAGGAGGTGCAGAGGTGGAAGATACCGCTTCCAGCCAAGATCAAGGTCATCAATCCGCAGGCTAAGAGGTTTATCCACGTTGATCTCGGGCTCAGGAGGGATGCCTGCGGTATAGCCATGGGGCATGTGGAGGAGTTCGTCACCGTGGAGAGGATAGACGAGGAAGGCAACTCTTATTCCGAGACCCTTCCTGTTGTGAGGATAGACCTGATGGTGAGGATAGTGCCTCCGGAGGAAGGGGAGATAGAGATATCGGAGGTGAGGAACGTTCTTTACTACCTGCAATCAAGGGGATTCAATATTCACACGATCAGCTTTGACGGGTTTCAGAGTGCGGACAGCATACAGATACTGAAGAGGAGGTTCCCTGAAGTTGAGCTTCTGTCGGTTGACAGAAATACGCAACCTTACGAGTTCTTAAGGAGCGCTATATATGAAGGGAGGATCAGGTATTACCACTATAAACCCTTCATATCGGAGCTTCTTGAACTTGAGTTTGATGATGTGAAGGGGAAGGTGGATCACCCGCCGGGCGGATCCAAGGATGTGGCTGATGCTGTAGCCGGTGTGGTCTATCACTGCATGATAAAGAGTAAGGCTTCTTTTCCCTCCCGTATAGAGAGAGGGTATCCCCATGTGGGAGAGTCTCCGTGGTGGGAGAGGTTACGTGAGTTGTAAAGTCAATAGCGTATTGTATGTTATTAAATGGGGGTCTCATGGACTGGGGTAAGGAAATAAAGAGACTGCAGAGGAAGCTGAAAAAACCGAGACATTCTGAGTATGAACATATGGCTGAATATCCTTATGTTTACTCCGCCCTTCTTCTGTATACGGAAGAGATACTTCAGGTAAATCCTGACACCGGAAGGATATATGAGGTTGAAGCTGATTCGAGGACCAGGGATGTTATAGAAACTCTTGAGAAGTCGGGTTTTGAGAATATTCTCAGCATAGCGGTTTTCAGTGCGTGCCAGTATGGAGAGTTCACTCTCCGCTTTGATAAAGACATTCTGGATTTCCTTCCTCCAACTATGTATGACATTAGAGAGGAAAAGGGTGAGATAAAGCTGATGGTTAAGAACGGGGGTAAGGCGGAAGAGATACCGGATGACAGGTACTCAAGGCTTGCTTTCTTGACGGACTACAGGGATTTCCCGTACGGGACCTCTATCCTTAAACCTGCGAGGCGGGTATGGAGGAACTTGAAACTTCTGGAGGAAGCGCTTCTCGTGTACAGGCTAACGAGAGCTCCTCAGAGGTACGTTTTTTACGTTTATACGGGGAACATGAATCCGAAGGAAGCACTGGACTATGTGAACCAGCTCAGAATGGACATCAAGAGGAGAAGGCTGGTAGATGAAAGAACAGGGGAACTCAGGAGAGAGCCAGGGTTTCTCTCTATAGACGACGATTTCTGGATACCTTTTGGAGAGGAGGGGAAGGAGACGAGGGTGGATGTTTTGTCGGGAGCTTCCAACGTATCGGACATAGCGGATGTGGAGTATTTTCTCTCCCAGTTTTTCGGGGCTTTAAGGATACCCAAGGCATACATGGGAAATGAGTATGACGTGAACAGGGCAACGCTTGTCATGCAGGATACGAGATTTGCGAGAACCATAAAGAGACTGCAGAAGTTTGTCCAGAGCTGGCTTGAGGACTTTTTCTTCAAGTTTGCCAGAGTTCACGGGATAAGCTCGCCGAGGGTAAAGGTGAAGATGTTTTTCCCGAACATAGACGACGCTATGAGGATGGAGTACCTGATGAACAAAGTGGATCTTCTGGACAGGATGTCAGGTCTCAGGGACGGTGAGGGGAATTCCATCTTCAGCAAGGATGAGCTCATAAAGTTCTGGAAGGGGGAGGGGGATGTACGGTAAGTGGGCAGAGCTTCCTGTGTTTGATTTTATGGATGTGTCTTCCGAGGTTCTTGCTGAAGCCAAGTCTATCGGATGGAAGAACAAGTGGGATGAATTGAAACGGATACAGCTTCTCGGAATGGCTGTTAAACTCGGGGGGTTCCTGAGAGACATCAGGAGAAGGAAAGCCAGGAATGCAAGGGCAAAGTTTTTGAAAATAAAAGAAGAGTTCAGAAAGAAAGGATGGGCTGTTTTGAGCGATTTTATAGAGGGGAGGTTGGGAAGAGCGGAAGCTGAAGCGGGTCTCAGGAAGCTCATGAGAGAGTATTATAGAAAGGCTTTTGAACTCGGGCACGAGAGTTCGGGAATGGCTGACTGGGTAGAGCTGAGCGATAGAGATCATGAGTGGGTCAATTCCTCTTACAAGGAAGAAGTCAGGTACCTTGTCAGGTTCTTGGATGATATTGAGAGCGGGAACGGAAAAGTGGACTACAGGAAGAGGTGGGAGATGTATGTTGAGACCCTTGAGCATGTGTTTTTCTCCGGAAAGATGGTGTCTGTTCCGGAGGGGTACGTTATAGACTGGGTGATGAACAGGTCCGCTGAACACTGTGGAGGGTGTGAGTTTTTGAGGAAGAATTCACCGTATACAAGGAACAGCCTACCGACCGTTCCGAAGGCTGGAGCTACCCCCTGCCTATCAAACTGCAGGTGCAGGTTGAGAGTAAGACTCCCTAAAAGCAGGGAAGAGTATGTGAGAGCGAACAGGAAGAGCAGGAAGAGCATTCTCCTGCAACTTAGGAAGATAAAACAGGGCTGACGTTTTTACCGAAAACAGTTTTCGGTGGTAAGTTGCAGGTTCAATCACATTTAATATGTTATTATTAGGAGGTGTTCAGATGAAAGAACATGTTCAGGCTGTAGTGGACTCTTTTCTCAAGGAAGGGAGGATAGATTCGGAAGCCCTTTCTGAAGCCATCAGGGTGGGTGTAAGGAAGAGAAAAAGGAAGGTAGATCCCGGACAGAGGAGGAAGTGGAAAGAGTACTACAGAAAGAACAGAGCGAAGATCCTGAGAAGGGTCAAGCAGTGGGCGAGGAAGAACAAGGCGGTCCTCAAGCAGTATGCGAAGAAGTACAGGCAGATGTTCGGAAAGAAGGAGGGAGTTGATCTTGTGGAGGACGTAGACATGCTCAGGGACAGGGTAGAGGAGTTGATCTCTTTTGTGGAGGAGATAGAGGCGGACGGTACGGAAGAACTCCTTTCTACACTTGAAGAGCTGGCGGAGATGCTTGATGAGGTTGAAGAGCTTGACGAGGAAGAGGTTGGAGAGATAGAGGAGATGTTGGACGAGATAGAGAAAGCGATACTTGCGGTTGAGGAGGATTGATCATGGGTGTTCTTGTAGAGACCACGTACCTCCAGCCGGAGGTTATCAAAGAAAACAAGGGCGGGAAAGAGGTTGTAAGGTTCAGGGGGGTTTTCCAGAGGGCGGACGTGGTCAATGAGAACGGCAGGAGGTACCCGAGGAAAGTTCTTGAGAAGGCTATTAAGGAATTTGAGAAAAAGATTAAAGAAGGAAGGGCTGTAGGTACTCTTGAACACCCCCTTGATGGCATCACGAGGCTTGATGCTATCAGCCACAAGATAGTCAGTGTGGAGCTGAAGGAGAACGGCGAGGTTGTGGGAGAGTTTGAGGTTCTGGATACTTCTAAGGGGAAGGATCTCAGAGCTCTTCTTGAAGCGGGGGTAAAGATAGGGATTAGTTCCAGGGGGTTCGGTTCAACCAAGAAGATCAGGGACGGCGATAAGGAGATAGAAGAGGTGCAGGAAGACTTCAGGTTTGAGGCTTTTGACGTTGTATACAACCCTTCTACGCCCGGCGGATGGGTGCTTCTGAAGGAGTCACTGAACGAAGCCGGGCTTGTCAGGAAGGAAGATGTTGAGAAGCTCGTTGAAGAACTTATAGAGGCTTTCGCGGAGAAGTTTGAGGAGTTTGCGCGGGCTGTCATTGAGGAGGTACCCGGGGTTGTGGAGGGGGAACTGGAAAACAGACCTGACATCAAAGCTGTTGTGGCTGTTGAGGCTATAGCGAGGATACTTGCTCCTATAGTCCCTGAAATAGCGGAGTGGATAGCGGAGGCAAACTGTGAGGAAAAGGAGAAGCTTGAGGAAGAACTGAAGAGGAGGGATGAAGAAATTAGGAGGCTGACACTTGAGAATTACAAGTACCAGAAGATTAGCGAATCCGCCTATCCGGATGAGTTAAAGGAAGTTCTTTCTGAAGCCAGAACCATAGAGGAAGTTGATAGGCTTGTGGAGGACTTTAAGAGAAGGAAGAGGGTAAGGGTGACTGCAGAAGAGAAAAAAGAAGAAAAGAAACCTCTCTTTAGTAAGCTCAGAAAATTCCATGTTGGAGGTGGACAGTAATGCTTATGACGAGACCTGTTTTCAACTCTTACGAGGATAAGGTTGAGTATGGACTGAGGGTGGTGGAGGAGAACCTGCCGTTTTTTGAGGGACTGGCGGAGATACACCCAAGGTTTAAGAGGGTGCTTGAGAGCAAGGACAGGTACAAGCTTGCTCTTCTCGGATTCATATTTGACAACACGGTCGGGAGGATGTCCGAGGTCCTGAGGGAATCCCCGGAGAGCATTAAGAAGATACTGGTAGAAGGGAGAAGCGTTCTTTCCGAGGCTACTTCCGTAAACGACATAGCCGGGTATGATGCGAACTATCTCGGGGTTGTGTCCTTCCTGTTCCCGACCACCCTTGCTTCTGAAATAGTGAACATACAGCCCCTTGAAGGTCCTACGGGGGTTATCTTTTACAAGAGGTACATCACCGAGCAGGCGAAGGGTAAGGTTGCGGCGGGAACGGAGCTGACGAGGAGCGACCAGACAAGCCGGGGAGCTGCTGAGCAGGGTATAGCCGGAGATCTTGTAGTTGACGAGAAAATAGGAACCGGGGACGGAATAAATACTTCCTTTAACGGTACACTTGCGTGGACACCCGTTGTTCCATCTACCGTTACCATAACTGACGGAACTCAGATAATCACCGACGACGGAAACGGCGGGCTTACGGGAGATGGAAGCGGGACGATAAACTACGAAACCGGAGCCGTTGCTGTAACCTTCAACACAGCTCCTGCTAACGGTGCAAACATAACTGTTACCTACAGGTATGAGAACCACGGTAACAAATTCATGACCGTGAAGATGAAGCTGGAGAAGAAAACCGTTTCCGCTCAGTCCAGGATTCTCGGTTTTCAGTGGGAGGCTGAAGCTCAGCAGGATCTTCTTGCATACCACCAGATAGCTATAGAGGACGATGTTGCTACCACCCTTGTTGAAGAAGTCGCTACAGAGATAGACTCTCATGTACTTTCCGACTTGTATGCACTGGCTAATGCGGGTGTCTATAAGGAGATATGGGACTCCGCTCCTCCCGCCGGTACAGATCCCGTTCTTTACAGGCAGACGATAGCCTTTGCCATCAGGAAGGTTTACACGAAGATAATAGATGCCATAGGCAGGAAACCTGCTAATTCTACCGCCTTTGCTGTTTGTGGCGCTGATGCGTGGCATTACGTTCAGACGAGTGGTAAGCTGGAAAACGGCAAGCTCGGCGGGGACATAAATGTCTACTATTCTCCTCTCGTTCCTGCAAACAGCATAATCGTTGGACTCAAGGGTAACGATGCGGTAACCGGTGGGTATGTATACGCTCCTTACAGGCTGGAGGTTTCTCCTGCTGTTCCTGCTGTTGTTAACGGACAGACACATCCTTTCCTCTACGTGAAAGGGATACTCAGCAGAGACGCCTTTGTTGTGGTGAATCCCAAGTTCTACGGCCTCGTTACGGTCACCTGATAGTGGGGGTGCGGTATGTACAGGAGGCTTCTTGAGCGATCTTCTAAGATTTCTCGCGAGAAGGGAAAGGGGGTTGTGGTTCCCCCCTCTCTTATAAAAGACCTTGCCAAGAAGGCGAAGTCCTTGGGGCTTGAAGTTGTTGATGAATACTCTGAAACGAAAGGGGGAGAGGTGATAACAGCCAGACTTTACATTCCTTTTGAGGATGGGCAGAACGTGGTGATGATAGATTCAACGTATTTCAAGTCCGAGAATCAGCTGGCAGGGAGCATAACTTTGAATTTTCCGGCCAAATCTTACTTCCCTTGGTATGAGGTTAAAAACCTGCGTGATCTTGAAAGGTTCGGAGAAGAGTATGATGAGAGGGGCGAGTTTCACAGGAAGGTAGCCCAGTTTATTGATTATCTTGTCAAGAAACTTCAGAAGGAGGGTATAAGATGAATACCATCAAGGTTAAAAACGTTACCCAGACAACGATAGGTGTGCCCGACGGAAAGGGGGGCACGATAACCATAGCTCCCGGGGAGGAGAAGGAGATACCGACCAAGTACCTTGACTACCTGAAGGGAAGCGTGGCTCCAGTGAAGGGTAAACAGGGCGGAAGTAAGAAATGACAAGAGATGACCTTCGGTTGTTTTTACGCAGGTATCTTGGGGATGGGGTTGTAGGTGTTGAGCTGACAGACCAGCATCTTGACACAGCCATAGACTCAGCTCTTCACTGGCTTTCCGGGTATATAAAGAAAGAGGGCGCTGTTACCCTGAGCGGGAGGGTGGGTCAGAGCAAGTTTGATCTTTCCGGACTTCCCTTGCACGCAAAGGTTGTGGACGTTAGAAGAGCTCCTTCCCCCTCCCTCTCCTCCCCCTTTTCTCCCTTTTTTTATGAAGACATTTCCGATGTTAGCGATTACGCTATAAGGGCTAACTATGCGGAGAGTGTTAGGAAGCTTCTGGGAAAGGATCCCGTCTGGAAGTATGAACCACCTTTCCTCTATATAGACCCTCCATCTTCCGGAAATGAGACCATAAGGGTTGTGTACGTTATCCCTTTTACGGACCCCTCGGAAGTGCCGTATGACCTTCTTCACCCTTTTGTGGAGTACACCAAGGCTTGTGCTAAGGAAATCCTTGCAAGGATCAGGGGGAAGTACAGAGGAGTGCCTGCTCCTGAGGGAACCGTAGAGCTTGATTATTCCGATCTGCTTTCGGAGGCACAGCAGGAGAAGGAGACAGCAACGCAGGAACTCCTGAGAAGAATTCCCTCCGCCGGGTTTGCTGTTGGATAAGGAGGGTAAGTATGCTTACCGAGGCTGAGAAATCCGAAATAAGAAAGCTGATCCGTAAACTGAAGAGAAAGAACAGGAGGAAACTGAAAAGACTTGTCAGGGCAAAGGTAGTTTATCCTGACATTCTCAAGACAGATGCGGGATACAGACGGGCTGTTTCAGATGTTGTGATTGAATACGGGGAGATTGTTGAGGCTTTATCCTTTCTTGAAGGGCTTGAAGGGAAGAGTCTCAAGTGTGCTCAGAAGTATGCGGTTCTTGATGACTCCGGGAACATAAAACACTTCAAGGGTCCTCCCGGGAAGGGAATCAGGTTCAGGAACTGCGTGGATTACTTTAAATGTCTTGGCAAGGGAGAGGAGAGAGCTAAAGGCATATGTGCTGCTATAGCAAGGGCTAAGTGCAGGTCAGGTGACAGGTACGCTTGCGGGAGACATTAATGACTGAGAAGCAGAAGAAGTTTCTTGTCCAGCTGGTTGAAGAAATAGGAGTGGCAAGGTTTGCAGAAATCGTTGAGGAGATGGGGGTGGACATAAGCTCGCTTATAAGCAGGTGTGTGGCTGAGCGTGAGGAACTTTTTGAACTTAAAGAACGCTTGAGAAATCATCCCAGGTTCAAGGAGCTTTATGACTGGCGCATTCTTTTGTATGCGGATAGAGAGTTCTGTGAACTCCTGATGGAAGAGCTTGAAGGATCAAAAAGCATAGAAGAGGAACTTAAGGAGGCGTTTCATGAAGCTTCAAGTTAGTGTGGTGGACGGTTCCCTGGGGGTGATTAAGCTGAAGACTTCCGAGGCACAGGTTTGTTCCCTCGGTATTGACAGGTTCAGGGAAAACCTTTACAGGATGATTGACAGAGCTGTTGAGGAGATAGAGAAGAACCTCAGGGACAGCGAGGCTACTTACATAAACAAAACTTTGCGTGTTGGGAAGAAAATCTTAAATGATTAACGATTACAACCCTTCTCCCTACATAGCTGAGTACTTTTCTCTTTATTACAGACCTGTCAACGTGTATCCCCTTGACAGGACAACCACTCAGGTGGACAGTCTATACGGAGAGGCTAAAGACAGAGTTTATACCACACCTATAACAATTCCTATCTACTTCAGATTTGACGTGGATGAGAAAACCCTTACAAAGTTCGGTATAGACAGGAAGGAGGATCTTTTTGTGGTTATAAGTTATGCCTTAGTACAGAATGCGGGATGGGACCCACAGCCCGGAGACAGGGTAGAAATAGACGGCGAGCACTTTGAGATAACTTTCCTGAAGCCTCAGTATGACTTTAATGGCAGTGTGTATCTTTACGTTGGGACAGCCAAGAGATGGCAATCAGGATAAAACCTATCGGGAAGGTTTACGAGCCTAAGGCGGTGGAAAAGGTTGTCAGAGAGTATATTGAGAGGGGACTTGAAGAGATAGCGCAAGCGCTTGCGGAGGATGTTACTAAAAGAGTTCAGCCTGACTGGCTCAGGAACAGGGTCAGGCTTTTAATGAAGAGGGCTGTTGTTCTGGAACAAGGATTCCAGAGGTTTATGGCTGAACGCATAGCGGAGCACTTAAAGAATGGGATTTTCAGGCAGAAATGGAAATCAAGGTGGAAGCGTTTGTCTCCGAAATATTTGAAGTGGAAAAAGAGGAAGGGTTTGGATACCCGCATTCTTCTTGCTCATCACTATTACATCAGCTCTATAACTGTTTACCGTTCGGGTGGTGACTGGGTGGTGGGGGTAAAACCTTTTCAGAAACACCCGGCAACTGGGGTGCGGATGGAAAAGCTTGCAAGGTTTCTGGAGTTCGGCACATCTCGTATGCCTCCGAGACCTCACTGGAGACCCGCCCTTGAGGAAGTAAGAAGAAACTCGGGAAGATTTTTGAGGAGATACTTGAGAGATGTTAAGGCTTTTAGATGAGATAACCGAACACCTCTTAAGCGGTTTTGTGGTGGAGAGGAACGGACAGTATGTGAATGTGAGCAGGATAGTGTATGCAACTCCTGAAAGAGCTTTTTCTGGAGATGATACTAAGAGGATAGATCTTCCCGTTGTGTCCTTTTACAGGGTTTCTCAAGAGTTCGGGACTGAATTTCACAGCTTTGGTCTCCAGGACACAGGAGTTTTCTACAGAGATCCGGCGAACTATCAGACCACTCTATCAGGCGTGCGTTACAAACTGCTCCCTGTAAGGGTTTTTTACCAGGTAGATTTCTGGGTCAAGTTTATGGACGACATGCAACTTTTGCAGACCCAGCTCCTTCACTACTTCAGACCTGTTCTGAGGAGGTATATGAAACTTCCATCGGGCGGTGGTGTTCCTCTGGATTACGTCCTTCAGGGCATGGTAGATAATTCAGATCTGGAACCCGGTGAGGATGAAAGGGTGTTGAGGTTTTCAGCGGATCTCAGTGTAGAAGGGTACTTGCCCCTGGGGGATTTTACTATCAAGCTTATCAGGGACACAGTGATTATTCTGGAGAGCCTTTGACAAATATGATTACATTCAATATGTTATTATTGGAGGGTTTCTATGAAGGTGAAGAACGTGTCTGGTCAGGCTATTCCTACGTCCAAGGGTATGGTTATGCCCGGGCAGGAAGTGGAGCTGAGCAAGGAAGAAGCGAACAGGTTGATGAAACTGAAGCTCGTTATTCCGGTTGATAAGGTGTCTGGTGGAAAGGGGAAGTGATCTTTATTCTGGAAGGAGGTGATTGATCATGCCTGTGTTTGTATCGCCCGGTGCTTATACGGTTGAGGAGGATTTTAGTTTATATGCCCCGCAGGTAGCTACTTCCATATGTGCTATGGTCGGGTGGTCGCCTAAGGGCAGGACCGATCAGCCTGTTTTTGTTACCAACGTCCAGCAACTTATAGATACGTTCGGGAAACCTTCTCCTGACACGTTGCTGTTACACTCTGCTATAGTCTTTCTTGAATTCGGGAACAAGCTCTGGATAAAGAGGGTAGTGGGTGCAAATGCCACTAAAGCGAGTGTAACCATAGACGACGGGGCGTCTACACCCACGAACGTTCTTCTTGTGACCGCTGTCGGCGAGGGGGCTTACTACAATGATGTGGCGGTTCAGATAGCTTCTACCGATCCTCTCATAGGAACCGGGTTTGACCTGATAGTGAAAGACAGGGGAGAGGTTGTAGAGGTGTTCAAAAACCTGACTACCGACCCCAACGACAAGGACAGATATGTGGGGAACATAAGAAGCGACTACATAGAGGTAACTGTATTGGACAACACAAAAACTCCTAAGAACGGAACTTTTCAGCTTGCGGGAGGAGACGATGACCTTACCAACCTCACATCCGCTCAGATAATTCAGGGATTGCGAGCTTTTCTTTCCGAGAATTATGACATCAATATCCTGTGCGCTCCCGGGTGGTCTGATGCAAGCGTGATAAATGAAGGCATCTTCATATGTGAACAGAGGGCGGACTGCATGTTCATAGCAGACCCGCCTATAGGGCTTACTCCCCAAGAGGTAGTGGACTGGCATAACGGAGCTGGGGTATGGGCTGGACAGCACCAGGCTTTCAATAGCTCTTACGGTACTCTTTACTGGCCGTGGCTGAAAGTATATGACTCCTTCAACGGCAGGGATATATGGCTTCCTCCTTCGGGGTTCGTAGCCGGTGTGTATGCTTACAACGATACGATCGCTTATCCCTGGTTTGCCCCTGCAGGGTTTGTAAGGGGCAAGCTTGTAAGACCCCTTGCCCTTGAATACAACCCTACACAAGGAGAAAGGGATCTTCTCTACGGAACGCCCAATGCGGTTAATCCCATAGTCAACTTCAGGGGGGACGGGATAGTCGTGTGGGGGCAAAGAACCCTGCAGAGGAAGCCTTCAGCCACAGATAGGGTGAACGTGAGAAGGCTTCTTCTGTATGCGAGGAAGGTAATAGCTGTATCTACCAAGTACATGACCTTTGAGCCTAACGACCCTATAACGTGGAGAAGATGGGTAAATCTCGTTCAGCCCTTCTTTGACGACATCAAGAGCAAGAGAGGGGTTTACGACTTCAGGGTAGTGTGCGATGAGACCACCAACACGCCCCAGACCATAGACAGGAATGAGATGCACGGCTACATACTGCTCAAACCCACCAAAACAGCGGAAGTGATAGTGAACCACTTCAGGATACTTAGCACAGGAGCGAACTTTGATGAAATCTAAGGGAGGTGTTAGCCATGCCTTTTAGTCCTCCTGAACAACCGCAGGTTAATCTTTTGAGACCGTCGCTTGCGAGGATCAGAAAGTATCTTTACCTTGTGCATTTTTATCCCAACGCCACACTTAAAGGAATGGTCAACGGACTTGAGGATGTAATTCATTTTTCTGCGTCAAGAGTCTCTATAGACAGCGGTAGCTTTGACGAGGTAACGGTTGATTTCGTAAATTCAAGGGAGAGTAAGCCCGGAAAATATACTCCCGGACAGGTGACTTTAACTGTAAAGGCTGACGAGGAGGGGAAAGTGCTGGATCTGATAGACACATGGAAGAGACTTATATATGACCCTGAAACGGGAGCCATGTTTCACCCACAGCACTACGAGTGCTCTATGGAGATAGAGTTCATTACTCTAAGCGGGCAACCTGTTACGAGGTATAAGTTTGTTGGTTTGTGGTTACAGACCCCGCCAACTATAGATCTTGATTACTCCGCAAGTGAGGATATTGAGCTGGATCTGACCATGAAGTATCGCTATTACGTGAAAGCCTAAAAGGAGAAGAAGATGGGGAAAGCGGTATTTATGCCCGTTGAGCCTCAGTCTCAGGTAGTTGAACTGCCATCCAGGGGGATTCCTTACCGTTGGCGAGATGGTAAGGTTTCCATAAGGCCTATGACCGCACGGGAGGAAAAGCTTATAGCTACCGCAAATGAAAATACCTACATGTCGGTTATAGACAGGGTTATAGGTAACTGTCTGAAGGAACCGCAGATCGACCCGGAAGAACTTACCGAAGGGGACAGGAGCTTTATTCTTCTGTGGTTGAGGATTAACTCCTACTTCCCAGAATACAGGGTCGAGCTTGACTGTGCCAAGTGCAGGAGAGGATTTTTAACTACCGTGGACTTGTCAAGCATCCCTGTTAAATTCCTTTCCGAAAATGTTAGTGAACCATATGAAGTTCTAATCGGAAAACACAAGATAGGCTTACGTTTCCTGAGGGGAAGAGACGAAAAAAATTTAACTAAACTTGAAACCGAGCTTGCTCAGAAAGGTGGAGACCCGAGCGACAGATATATCTTCAGATACGCCCTTTCAATCATGCTCATAGACGGTGAAGAAGTTGACCTCCTTACAGCCAAAACGTTTATAGAGAGCTTGACTGGTAGAGATCTTGCCAGACTAAGGAAAGCTTTGAAGGAGATGGAGCACGGGGTAATTTTTGAAAAGCGTATCAGGTGTCCTCTCTGCGGAAGAGAATCTGACTTTGTCATTCCTATTACCGCCGAGTTTTTTCTGCCGACTGAACCTGACGATGGAACAGATAATGGAGAGACTCTATACTGTGGTGAAACTGCTCGGGATCTCATACCTGGAAGCGGAGTGGATGGCGGTGGGCGAGAGGGAGTGGTTGATAGAGAGGGCGGGACTGGATCTTGAAAGATCAAAACTGAAGGATGAAGCTTGAATACCGTATAGGTTACACCTTTGAGGACAGGTTTACCTCCAGGTACAGGGCGTTTCAGAACGCTTTTAAAAGAGGATTAAATGAGATTCAGGAGGGGTTCAGGAGTATAGACAGACAGTTTGAGGCGAGCTTAACGAGAATAAAACAGAAGGCAGAGGGAGAAGGTATAAAGATAAAAACGGAGGTAGAACGTCTTAATCTTTCGGATTTTACTTTCCCAGACTTAGTCCAGAGAATTAAGCAGGAAGTAGAACCGTTCGAACCTGTTAACCCGCCCGATTTAATTCAAAAGGTCAGGTACGAAACAGCACCTGTCAGGGTTGCCAGCCTCCCAGACTTAGTCCAGAGGATAGATGGAGAATTTGAAGTTTCGGGGATTGCTACCGTTTACAGACAGATACTGCGCATAGGGACAGGTTCGCAGAAAGCTCTTGAGAGAAGCTTTGCTGGTGCATTTGAAGGAGGTGTTAAGAAATGGAAAGGGGAATACAGAGATTTTCAGCGATACCTTGATAGGAAACCTCTGGAGGTGCCTACAAAATTAGAGATCGACGACAAAGAACTGGAGAGGGTTAGAGATAGGAGTTTGAGCATTACCGTTTTCCCTGTATTCGGTGGGGCTAAGGAAGTAGCCGAAGAACAGGCAGCAACGCTTTCAGAGGCTCTGTATGAAGGTGTTAGGTACGGACTTAAGAAGGCAGAACTTGCCAAAGCTTTCTTTGAGGAGATAAAGAGATCCGGGGGTTATATAGGAACCGAAGAGCTTGCTCAGGCTTTTGTGGAGCTTACCGAAATTGGGGTGAGGGGAGTGGAGAAGGAGATGGCTGAATTTGCCGGTATGGTAGTTGAGGTTTCAAAGGCGACGAGGCTGTCCTACGAGGATGTGGCGAGGTTGACATATGAAATGCAGGGTCTTGGGATGGCCGTTAAGGGTATGAAGGAAGTTTTTGCCTATACAGGCGGTGCCCTTGAGAAATACAATCTGACCCAGAGCAAGGTGATAGAAAACCTTGAACGCTTCAAACAAACAGCAGGATCTGTTTTTGCGGGATGGGATGAACAAGTGAAGAAAAAAGTACTTAAGGGAATTGTTGATATATCCGGGAAGCTTGAAAGTCTGTACCTTGATAGCACAGCTTTTACGGAACAGATAGGCAAGCTATTATCTGGCCAGATTGAGGGGGCTTCAGGACTTGTGAGTCTCCTGGGCAGGGCAGGGTACAGTTACAGAGATTTTGTCCGTGCTATGAAGAGTGGAGATGTCCAGTCTGCTCAGGAAATGCTGATGAAAGGTCTCTTGAGTATAAGAGAGCAGCTTCTGGCTGTACCTGAGGAGGTTCGCGGTCAGTGGGTAAAACAGTTTTCCGATATGTACGGTATTTCGGAAGAAACTCTGAACCAGCTTGTTAATAAGGGTGCACAGGAGATACGAAAAGTGTTTGCGGAGAGTGTCAGTCCGGTTGATATGGAGGAGAGAGTAAGGGAAACCACAAATGTAATAACCCGCTGGTCTAACGTTGTCAAAAACAAGCTTGCTGGCATGTTCGGAGCTGAGCTTACGGATATTGTGGGTGATTTTATAGGCAATATTCCTGAAGCAGCTACAACTTTCGTAGGGTTTCAGTTGCTCAGGAGGCTCGGTATAGGAATTCCCAAGCTCCCGAAGATCGGGATTCCTAAGCCTTTCTTCTTTGATAAAGAATCTCGGGAAGTTGGAAAGTTAGCTTCTGTTGTTGGGGAAGCATCCCAGAAGATTGGGTTAGTGTCCAGAGCTGGTGAGATCTTATCCAAGCTAGGTAGATTTGGAGCGGGATTCTCTCTGGTGGGTGCGGGATTGGAATTTGTAAGGGCCAAAACCTTGAAAGAGAAGGCGGAGGCTGTAGGAGGAGGAATGGGCGGTTTCAGCGGAGCTCTGGCGGGAGCGGCTTTAGGATCCGCCATTCTTCCAGGGATAGGAACCATTCTCGGCGGCATAATCGGTGGACTCGGGGGAGACTGGATAGGCAGGAAGATAAGCGGATTGTTCTTTAAGCAGGAACCCAAGAAGATAACATCCGTTGAAAGGGAAAAGATTAAAGAACATGTCAGGGAGAAGGAGACAGTAAAGGAGGTTTCTGTCAGACAAGAGGAACTCAGTGTTTTGCTTGCTATAGCTCAGAAGCTTGATGTTCTTGGAGACATAAAGGCTGCTATAGAAGAGTATCTTATTCAGCAGAGAATGAAGCCTTCTCCCTCTCCTGTTTACACAGGTATGGAAGACTGGCTTGACAAAGGATTCAAGAGATGAAGGGGTTTATTTATGTTCCTCTAACGGGAAGTTACATAAAGTTTGAGGATGACAGGGGGTATCTTGTGGATATAAAACCACAGGAGGAGAAGAGCGCTGAGTACGTTCCTGTGGAGCTCTCCGGACGGTTTGAACCTTTGATGGTTTACAGGGGTTCCTCTGAGAAGAGTGTTTCTATAACGATGAATCTGTACTTCAGTGATCCCGCTAAGCTGGAGGATACCGTTGACAGGCTCAGAAGCCTTCTTTATCCGATCAGGAAAGGAAAGGTATATCTTCCTCCTCCGGTAGTTATCTTTGTCTGGGGCAAATCAATCAAGTTCAGGGGCATAGTTCAGAGCTTTAACGCCGATTACAGCGATTCTGTTTACAATGTGGACAACGGACTTGCTTACAACGCTCAGGTATCTTTGACTCTGATTGAACAGAGAGACAAGCCTGCTCACTTCAGAAGGGTCTGGGATGGTAAAGCATGAGCAGGTTTGCCAGAACGCCCCTGCTTGCGAATGGTGCGTATGCTTTGTGGGAGAAACCTGTTTTCAGGAAGTTTTTACCTGAAACCTGGACAGTCAGAGAAGGGGACATGCTGGATTTGATAGCTTACGAGATGTATGGAAGACATGAATGGTGGTGGGCTATCGCTGTGGCAAACCGCATACTTCATCCCCTCAGGGATTTGAGGATCGGTATGGTTTTGAGACTTCCCGATCCAGTTGAGATAGAGAGGTTTGAGGAAGGATGGTGAAGCCTCCTCTAAAACCTGTGCTTGAGGTTAGAATAGGCGATGTGGAGCTGACTACCGAGAATGGTAGTATTTTCTTTGAGGTGGAGTTAATTCCTAACTGTCCCTTTTCTCCTACCGCAAGGCTTGAGGTGTTTGACCTTTCTTTAGAGGTTGAGAAAGCGGTGTTAAAAGGCGTAGAAGTGCCTGTGGAAGTTGTGTACGGATGGACGGATTCTGAAAACAGAAGGACTGCCGGGCTGTGGAAAGGAAGGGTGGTGAAGGTGGTGAGTTTAATGGAGGGAAAAGTAGTAAGGTTAGTAGTGGAGTGCGTTTCGGAGGGGGCTGTGGAGATTTACAGGGAGGACAAGCAGGTCAGGAGGAGGGGAAAAGTAGATGTTGTGTTGAGGGAGTTAGCAAACGAATCGGGGCTTAAAGCGGATGTGGACGAAGTAGATATGGAGATAGACAGACTCCAGCTGAACATGTCTAACTATGACTTTATAAGGAAGGTAATTCTCCCGTATGTCAATTCCAGATCAAGTGATGACCCGTACGGGTTCTGGATAAACAATGGGATTTTACACTTCAAGAGACTCAGGATTACGAAAAGGGAGTTTTTCTATGGTTTGTATACCGAAGATGACTTTTCCAACATTTTGTCTCTTGAAACTGAGATGAATCTTCTCCCCGGACTTATGGCTGGTGATAGTATTTCTGTAACTAAAATAGACCCGAACACCAAGCAGGTGACTGATATAAGAGCTGACAACTTCTCTGCTGAGAAAAAGACTGTTTTGGGGAAAAGCAAGGCTGTGATTGTTTCTAAGAGAAAAAGAGTTGTATCACATGGGCTGGATGTGGATAGCATTACAGGGGCAGCGAAAAATCTGTACGGGTGGTTTTCCAACATGCCTTTTAGGCTGACTATGACCATTCTCGGGAATCTTGAGGTTCGGGTTCAGGATACTATCAACGTAAACGTTTTCGCATATACGGGGAAAGAATACACTTTAAGACCGATAAGCGGAAGATACCTTGTGACAAGAGTGAAGCACAGGGTTGACACTGATGGATTTCTAACGGAACTTACCTGCCTCAAGAATGCATATCCCGAAGGTTCCGAGAAGGCAGTCGGGGTTAAAGCGGTATGAGCGTGAAGACAGTTTACAGGAAGAAGAGTTTGTATGAGATGGTTAACGATGTTTGTGAGTGGTACGGAGTTGACAGGGAGGAGCTTAAAACGATAGGTTGTTTTGTATCCGCTTACATGGAAGGAGACTATTTGAGAGCACTTTTCGTGTATGAGGAGTGGAAGGAGAGATATTATAAGGAAGAAGATGCTGTGGAGGGAGCAAAATGAAGAAACTACTGATCCTTATCTTTTTAATGCTCGTATGGGGATGTGAGGAACAGTATACCGGGGCGTTAACCAAGAATGAATACAGTATGGTTGTGAGGGTAATAAAAGCGTGTGTCCCCGGCGAGCCTGTGAGAGCAAAGCTAAAGAGCGGCAGAGGAGAGATTTTTACCGACAAACAAAGAGCAAATATAATTTCTGTATCCTTTTCTGAAAAAGGTTACCCAACGGTAATGTTTGGGCTCAATTCCATGGATAACAGGATCAAGTGTTTGAAGGATCTTTTTGGCGGTAACTGGAGGAAGGTTAGTTCAGCTTTACTGACAGGAGGTGTGGTCTTCGTGGAAATTGCCGGATTGCCTGCTGAATGTTTGCCCGCCAAACGTGGGTACGGATTCTACTGTAATATCAAGTATTCCGTGCTCTGGAATAAAGAACTCGGTGAGATCAAGAGCGGTATGTGTGCTGAGTTTTACAGTTATTTAGTTTCTAACGGTTTTAAAACAATAAATTGCTCTTTTAGTTTCTAACGGTTTTAAAACAATAAATTGCTCTGAGGTTTACTGATGCTTGTGAGAGCTGTTGTGATTGACAACAAGGACCCTTTACATCGTGGCAGATTGAAGATAAGAGCATACGGCTGGCACGATGAACTTCCTGATGGGGATCTTCCCTGGGCTGAACCCTGTTTACCTTTTGGTGGAGATAAAGATTACGGATTGTTTGTTATTCCAGAGGTCGGTTCTACCGTCTGGGTTTCCTTTGAGGTTGATGACACCTTCCAGCCTAACCCTATGTGTCCCGTGTGGATGGGTGTCTGGTGGGGACAGTCGGAGGTGCCTCAGGAAGCTCAAGGAGGAGATTACAGAACGTACATGTTCAAAACACCGAAGGGGAACCTTATAGTAGTAAGCGACAGTGAAGATAGCATAAACATAAGAACAGCTCAAGGAGATCTTATAAGGTTGGACGGGAAAAGCAGAAGCATAAAGATAGAGACACAGTCTTTTAGGCTCAGTTTCAACAACGGAAATACTGAAGTGACCACGTGGAGTATCAGCGGGGATGTTAACATTAATGGTAATCTCTTCGTATCAGGAAACATTTCCTCCATAGGGCAGACCACCGCTCAGGGAGGACTGAAAACCTTACCCGGCGGACAGGTGATATTCGTTGACGACCTTGTGAATAAGTATAACTCTCACACTCACACAGACAGCACAGGAGGTTCTACGTCAACGCCCGACCAGACTTTGCCTTAGAGAGGTGTGAAAGATGTTTGAGGAAGAAAAATTTGAAGACATGAGCCATCTCTTAGTGAGACCGAGATTTGAAGGTGAATTTAAAGCTTTCAGGTGGTATCTCTTTAAGGGGAAGGTAACCAAAGATTTGAAGAAGGTCAAAAGCTGGACAGTGGTAAGGAAGGAGCTGTTCGGATTGGGTGAAAGTTTGAGAAATGGAGGTTAAGCTATGCCCGACACATGGCAATCTCTAACACTCGGGGATGTTTTTCAAGGGCTTTCTCAAGGACTCGGAAACATTCAGGCTCAGGCTTCGGATCTATTTAACAAGTACTCCGCAGTAGTAAATCAGCTGAATGTCAAAGTAAACACTTTAGAATCGCTACTCAATGGAACGGGAAATCTTTTGAATAAGCTCCAGTCAACAGGGTTTTACGTGTGCTATCTTGAACCTTCACAAGGAGGCTGGGCAACGAGGCTGATAAACGCTCAGAACGCACCCCCTAACGAAGGATACTCAGCAGGGATATGCTTTATAGCTCAAGGGGTGGATCTTCAGTCTGTAGCCCAGAGCTATCAGAACCTGATGGATGTTCTAACGAGCCCGATAAATATACCATGAGGGAGCTACAATGTGGTCTGGTCCCGGTTTTCCTTTTGAAAAAGGTGTTTATGGCTATCCCAACATAAAAAAGGATATAGAGCTTATAAAGGACAGCATTAAACAGATTCTGCTGACGAGGAAGGGCGAGAGGGTCATGCTGAGGAACTTCGGCTCTAATCTGCACAAACTTATATTTGAACCCAACGACGAGCTTCTTGCTGAGCTGGTAAAGGTTGAAGTTGAAGAAGCTATAGGGGAGTGGGAGCCGAGGGTGGAGATTGTTGAGGTAGAAACCCTAAGAAAAGGGTATGAAGTCAAGGTATATATAACCTTCAGGATTGTGGAAACTGAAGAGGTGGGTTTTTTGGAGCTTCCTTTGACAATATAATCACGTTTAATATGTTATTAATATAGAGATGGCACAAAGTATTTTGAGACTCTCCTCCCTTGAGTATGACAAGATTCTGAACGACCTGATAAACTACATAAAGACGAAGTATCCCGACAGCTGGAACGACTTCCTGCATTCCAATCTCGGAATGGTGTTTCTTGAGGCGGTGTCCGCAGTCGGGGACAATCTCGCCTTCTATATAAACCAGCTTGCCAACGAGCTGTTTTTACCGACCGCAACCCAAAGGAGGGCTGTTGTTAGTCTTGCCAAGCTGGTAGGATATACCCCCAGACGGGCACAGCCCGCACAGGGGCTGATAAGGTTCTATCTTTCCTCCCCCCTGAGCTACAACGTGGTAATACCCAAAGGAACCATATGCGAAACCCAGAATGGCATAAAGTTTGAAACAACTGAAGAAGGTGTAATTGTCTCTGGACAGAGTGAAGTCCTTGTAAATGCGATTCAAAGAGATGTCGGAGAAGTTAACTTTATAGCTCAGGAAGGCTTTAATGAGCTGTTGATTGAAGACGTAGGAGCCTATGAATTTCATGTAGAGGTCAACGGACAGAAAATAGAGGAAACAGAGTTTATCGTAGACACCTTCGGGGACAGAGCCTTCAAGGTGGAAGAGAAAGAGGACGGATATTTACTTGTTTTTTATCTTAGCGAGGGAGACAGGGTAAGCGTCAGATATTACACCACAAAAGGAAAGGCAGGTAACGTTGCAAGCGGAAGCATAAACAGGGTGCTAACTCCCATAAGAGATTCAACGGGCAATACTGTAGGGATTCTGGTTGACAACCTACCATTTGCGGGAGGAGACGACAGGGAAGATGTAGAGAGTATAAAGAGAAACGCCTATCTCTTCACAAGAACACAGGACAGGGCTGTATCCGTTGAGGATTATGAAAATTTAACCCTTCTTGTTGACGGTGTTTACAAAGCAAGGGCAAAACTCGTAAACTGGGGTTGCTCCGCCAACATTGTGCATATCTATATATGCACTCTTGACAGCAACGGCAATCCTGCGGTTGCGGACGCTGGATTAAAGGCGAGGGTTGAAAAAGAACTAACAGAGAAGGGTATTCTAACTGTAAACGTTTACGCTCAGGATGTGGCTTTTCAAAGCGTGAGCATATCGGGCTCCCTGAAAGTCAAGCAGGGTTTTGTTTTCAGCGACGTTACGGGAAGAATTGACAGAGCTCTAAGAGAGATGTTTAGTTCTCTTGATATCGGGCAGGAGCTACGTTTTTCCGACCTTCTTAGGAGAATAGATGAGGTTGAGGGGGTCGAATGGGTTGAGATGACAAGTCCGACCGCAACAGTTGTGCCCGCAAGCGATACAACCCTGCTCGTGTATGGAGGTAGTAGCTGGAATGCTGTATGACCTTCTACCCGAAATCTACAGGGATGAAGAAACATTTAAGTTCGTGAGCGTTCTTGAGAATGCTCTCAAAGACGTTGAGTTTGACATAAACAAGCTCTGGGCACTGATAGACCCTGACAAATGTCCGAGAGAGTTTCTTCCGTATCTTGCAAAAACGCTGGGGTGGGAGCTGATAGGCAGTGGAGAGGAGAGCTGGAGGCTTCAGGTTCGTTATGCACAGCAGATACTTAAGGCGGGGGGACGGGCACAGGCTATAGTATTTTTGCTTTACAGCTTCGGATTAAGGGTCAAGTCAATACTTCAGGTATGGAAACACATACTCACCGGTGCGCTCAAGTTTGTTCCTATAGACAAACCCGAACAGAGACCGCTTGTTACGGCAGATTGCACAGAATGGTGTCCTACTACGGACATCCTGATAGGGGTTGAACCTATAGCAAGTTGGAGTGAAAGCTACTGGAGGGTATTGGACGAAATATTTACAGAAGCGAAGATCCCCATACATGTTAAAGCAGGGTTTGCTCTAACCACAGACATATCTACATATTCGGGTGTGGGAGCATTGGCAGAAACATCAGGGACTGTGGTTCTGAAGAATGAGTTTAAGGCTGACGTCCCCGTAAGCCTTTACACCGCAGTAGGTATGGCAAGCGATATATCTGCGGAGGTATTGATAAATGCCTAATCCTGTAGGGCAAGGCGTATTGACTATAAACGGTGCCAATGCGGTAGCGGATGCGGCAACAACTAGGAGAACAATAAAACCCAAATACTACAAAGCATCAAGGAATGATATACCTCTTGATACAACGTTAACAGATATTTCCGGGGTATGGAGACAGGCGGACATAAGTGGATATGTGAAGCTGGATGAAAGAACTGTTCAATTCTGGATTGATATACCACCAGAGCAGGCAAACGACTGGACAAGGACTGTGGGGCTTTACCTTGACGACGGAACACTGTTTGCAATAGCAAAACCGCCATACCCGTTACCCCCAGCCTCAAGGCAGTCCATATTTATTCAGCTTCAGCTGGAAATATACACCTTAGACCAGGTGTTCAACTTCCAATACATCCCTTTCTACGAAGCCGAACAGTCCTATGCAATTCTTGACCTCTCCGCAGTTCTCGGGAAGAAGATAGCAGAGCACAAACAGGAGATAGAAAGACTAAAGGAAGCAAGAGAAGTCCTCTTTGCAAACTCAAGGGAGTTCAGAGAAAGAATAGAGAAGCTGGAAAGAGACGCAAAAACTCTCTGGAATAACCAGCTTTCCATCTTTGCCTCTTTAGCACTTCATGCAA
>JALSHV010000012.1 GCA_026981975.1 Aquificaceae bacterium
GAGTTTAGAAGCTCCCTTAGACAGAACCGCCCTGTGAGCTTTTGAAGAACCATAGCGTGGGACTTTACCGTAAAGAGCGTAGGTTATTGCATCTACTATACTTGTCTTACCAGCTCCTGTTTTTCCCTGAATTATGAAAAAATTTAAAGGTTCAAAGTCTATTATCTGGGGTTGTCTATAAACGGTAAAACCCTCCAGCTCCAGCTTGAGGGGTCTCATTCAAGGCTTTCCTCTATCCATTTCAGATAATCCTCATTTCCTCCCACTATAGGAAGAGCTATTATTTCTGGAACAGTGTAAGGGTGCTTTTCTTTCACTTTTTCTAATAACTCACTGAATCTATTGGCACTCGTTTTAATTACAAGGAGAGCCTCCTTATCTTTTTCAATTTTTCCTTTCCACCAGTAAACGGAGCTTACTTCCTTTATTGTATTTACACAAGCTCCGAGTTTCCCTTTTACAATAAAATCCACCAACTCCTCCGCCTTGTCAAGCGGACATGTAACAAGAACAACAAGATAGCCCTTCATTATGAAAATCTTAAACTATTTCAAATAGTTTACAAAGCTCCTCTGAGAAAATCAACCTTTATAATTTTTTTATGGAAAATGACCGGATCTATGAAGGAAGTTGTTGACTTCCTTAATCAGCTTCTTTTTGGAGTCCCTCTTTATAAAATAGCCTTGGCTTTTGCTCTGCTTTTTAGTTTTGTCTTTTTAAGAAAACTTTTTGTTTTAATTGTTATAAAGTTTATAAAACGTCTAGCAAGCAAAACAAAAACACGTATTGATGACATAGTAATTGAAATAATTTCAAAACCCTTAGGTTTTATTTTCATAATTCTCGGTGTATTTCTCTTTTTAAAAACCTTAGGATTGGAAAAAGATCCTATATGGCGAATCCTTAAAAGTCTCATAATCTTCGTTTTGACGTGGACAGGTTACAATACAGTTTGCGCTTTTGAAAGTCATATATTCAGATTTGTCGGGAAATTCGGGAAAGAACTTGAAAAAGAAATAGGTAGGTTTTTTATCCGTATAAGTAAAGCCTTTGTAATTGTAGTGGGAACGGTAGCGATCCTTCAAGAATGGGGTATAAACGTAAGTGCTTTGCTGGCTTCCTTAGGACTGGGTGGATTAGCCTTTGCTCTTGCTGCAAAAGATACAGCAGCAAATCTTTTTGGTGGACTCACTGTTCTTGCTGATAAGTCTATGAAGGTTGGAGATTGGGTCAAAATAGGTGACGTTGAAGGAATAGTTGAGGATATAGGACTCAGAACAACAAAAATAAGGAGTTTTGAAAAAAGTCTCTTTACAGTTCCAAATCAGATACTTGCAAATCAACCTTTGGAAAACTTCTCCAGAAGAAATGTAAGAAGGATAAAGATGACCATAGGAGTAACCTACAGCACTTCAAAGGAACAAATGACAAAGATACTGGAAGATATAAGAAATATGCTTGAGAATCACCCTCGTATAGCAAAAGATCAACTTCTTATGGTTTACTTTACCGACTTTGGAGATAGTTCTCTTGATATATTTATATACTGCTTTACAAACACAGCTGATTGGGCGGAATATCTTTCAATAAGGGAAGACGTTAATTTGAAAATAATGGAAATAGTAGAAAGGCACGGTTCTTCCTTTGCATTTCCCAGCAGATCTCTTTACGTAGAAAAATTACCGGAAGGAGAACAGTTCTACAGGATTTTTCAAGCTCAAAATCGTGAATCCTCTAACGAACGTTAAAGTGAGTTAGTTAGTATTTCAAAAGAGTTGCTCCCCACGTTAAGCCACCACCCATGGCAGTGAAGAGTATAAGATCTCCTCTTTTTATTCTTCCCTCTTTAAGAGCTTCATGAAGGGCTATAGGAATTGAAGCCGCGGAAGTGTTTCCGTATTTGTCTATGTTAATGAATACCTTATCCTTAGAAATTCCCAACTTTTCCGCAAGGGAGTTTATTATCCTCACATTTGCCTGATGAGGTATTACTAAGTCTATATCCTTTATACTCACTCCCGCTTTTTCAATAACGTTTCTGCAAGCTTCCTCCATGTTTCTGACAGCCACTTTAAAGAGTTCTCTTCCCTTCATTTTTATACAGCCGTTTTTTTCAGCGTAGAGTAAGTCCCAAAGACTGCCTTCCGAATACATTCTTGAAGCTAAAATATCACTTTCTTCCTCAGACCAACCCAAGAGAACCGCTCCCGCTCCGTCTCCGAAAAGAACACAAGTGCTTCTGTCAGACCAGTCCACTATCTCAGAGAGCAGTTCTGTCCCCACCACAAGTATTAACCTTGCTTTTCCAGATTTTATAAGACCATCAGCCAATTCCAAAGCGTATAAGAAACCGCTACAGGCAGCTGATATATCAAAAGCATAGCCTCTTTTTATTCCCAATTCCGCTTGAAGAAGACAACCTGTAGAAGGGAAACGTTTTTCCGGTGTAAGAGTTCCCACTATTATAACTTCTATACTTTGAAGATCCACACCTGCTTCCTTTATAGCCTGTAAAGAGGCTTGGCGTGCCATATCTACAACGTTTTCTTCTTTTGCTATACGTCTTTCCTTTATACCTGTTCTTGTAGTTATCCACTCATCGGAAGTTTCTACCAGATTTTCTAAATCTTGGTTTGTGAGGATACCTTCCGGAAGGTATACGCCTGTGCCGAGAATTTTCGTTCCCATTACACTCTAACCTCATGGGGTATTAAAGTTTTAAGGTTTTCCACCAACTTACCGTTAAAGTCTTGCATTAAGAATTCCCCCGCTACACGCACAGCGTTTTTTATAGCTTTTGCATTCGCCTTTCCATGAGTGATTATAACAGGCTTTTTTGCTCCTAACAAGGGTGTTCCACCGTATTCTGTAAAGTCTGCTTTTTTCTTGAATCTGTTTAAAGCCGGTAAGAGTAAAAAAGCTCCCATTCTTGCAAGGAAGCTTCTATCTATTTCCTCCTTTATAAGTTGGATTACAGCAAGCCCAAGACTCTCGCTTGCTTTTAGTATAACATTGCCTACAAAACCGTCACATACAATAACATCAAAAGTTCCAGCATATATGTCCCTTCCTTCCGCATTGCCACGGAAATTTAGTTTAGTTTGTTTCATCAAAGGATAAGTTTCTTTTACCAATTCGTTTCCTTTTCCCTCCTCTTCTCCTATACTCAGTAGCCCTATTCGTGGATTTTTTATACCCAATATCTCTTGTGCGTAAGTGTGTCCAATAACCGCAAACTGAACTAAATGTTTGGGTTTTGAATCAACGTTAGCACCAACATCTATTAGCACAGTTCTACCCCTTGGATTTGGTAGAGCAACCCCTATAGCGGGCCTTTCTACTTCTTCTTCTGTTCCCACTATAAACTTACCAGCCGCTAATACCGCGCCTGTGTTTCCAGCAGATACAAGCCCCTGAGCTATACCGTCCCTGACAAGTTTACCCGCTACGTAAAGGGAAGATTGTTTTCTTTTTAAAACCACCGCCGGGGATTCGTTCATTCCTACTTTTTCAGGAGCGTGAACAATTTCAATGCGTGGGTTTCCAAATTCTCCCAAGGTTTCTAAAACTGTCTTTATCTCTTTTTCATCTCCTACCAGATACACTTTACATCTAAGCTCCCTTGTTGCTTGCACACCTCCCTTTACAATTTCAAGAGGAGCGAAGTCTCCTCCACTACAGTCAAGAGCAAAGCTAAGATTTTCCATCAGTCAATACTTATAACTTCCCGACCCTTGTAAAAACCGCAGTAAGGACAAACTCTGTGAGGAAGTATTTTTTCTCCACAGTTTTTACACTCTACAAGGGAAGGAGTCTTTAATCTTGCAAAGAAATTCTGAGATCTTCTTTGATCCCTTCTCCACTTTGAAGTTTTAGCCTTAGGAACTGCCATGGTTTATTCCAAAAACCGAGTTTCATTCCTCGGTGCCGGGCTATTTATACCCCGCCTTTTAAAGGTGTCCACGGACCCGGCTGGCGGCTTTTGGACACCTGTGCAGTTTTCTCCAACTATACCAAACATAACCTACCCAGTGAGCAGGTTTTTTAGTATAGCAAATCTTGGATCAATGGAAGTATCTTCCGCACTGGATTTTGATAGTTCATAGAATCCCGAACAATTTGGTTTACACAACGGTTTCATGGGAATACTTAAAAGGATCTCTTCTCTTACCAGATCTTCAAGATAAACTACATCGGGTTCTTCCATAAAAGATACATCAAGATCTTCAGGAAGTAGAGTAAGATTGTCCTCTTTCGGATAAGGTTCTACGTGTTTCTCAATCTCTTGGTAAAAGATCTTGCGGAAAACTTCCAGACATCTACTGCACTCAAGATCAACAGCACCTTTCATTTTTATTTTAACTTTGTATCCTTCTCTTTCCTTAGTCACCCTTAGATGGACCTTTACAGGTTCTTCAATGTTTCCCACTTCGGGTGGAAGCTTGATCTCCTTCGGAGAAAGAACAAAGCGATTTTCGTAGGACTCCACATTCTCAAGAATTTCCTTAAGATTAAGGACAATCATGGCTCTCTTCCTTAAATTTTTACAGTTTTTAAGTATAAATATACACTTTTTAATCCTTTTGAAAAGACAAATTATACAAGAAAACTCAGAGTGAAAGAGTGCAAATGCTGAAGTATATTTATAATTAGCCCCGCAACGGGACAGGGTGAACTCCCCCAGGCCCGAAAGGGAGCAAGGGTAAGCCTGCCGTCCCGGGTGCGGGGTAAAATAAGAGTTATGTATATACCTTTTGCGCGTAAATACAGACCTCGCTTGTTTGCTGAGGTAACAGGACAGGAAATAGCTGTTAAAATACTGAAAAATGCGGTTAAAAGTAAAAAAATCCCGCACGCTTATCTGTTTACAGGACCGAAAGGTGTAGGAAAAACCAGCTTAGCCAGAATACTCGCTAAAGCTCTTAACTGTTTAAATCCTGTAGAAGGAGAACCTTGCAATTCATGCGAAAACTGTATTTCCATTGAAAAAGGTAATTTTCCTGATCTCGTGGAAATGGACGCAGCTTCTAACAGAGGAATAGATGACATAAGAGCTATAAGAGAAGCTGTGAACTACACTCCACTAAGGGGAGGTTATAAGGTTTACATAATAGATGAAGCTCACATGCTTACAAAAGAAGCCTTTAACGCTCTTCTGAAAACTCTTGAAGAACCTCCGCCAAGAACCCTTTTTATTCTATGCACTACTGAATACGAGAAAATTATTCCGACCATACTTTCAAGGTGTCAGAGAATACCCTTTAAAAGGGTTGACGTTTCCAGTATAAAAAATTTTCTACTAAGGATTTGTTCCTCGGAAGGTATAGAATGGGAAGAAAAAGCCTTGGAGTTAATAGGAGAGGCTTCAGAAGGTTGTTTAAGAGACGCTGCGTCTTTACTGGATCAAGTATCTGTTTATACAGAAGGTAAAATTACCACACAGGCGGTGGAAGAATTCTTAGGTATAACCAGGAAAGAAAAAGTAAAAGAATTCCTACTTCTTCTATTAAACTCTAAAGTAGAAGAAGCTCTGAGATTTTTGAGAAACTTACACGACAGTGGATTTGATCTTCCAAAGTTCTGGGATCAACTGGAATCCCTTCTTAGGGAAGTTATTATTTGCAAAAGTGTTGAAAATCCAGAAGAATTTGTGGAAGATGTAACTCTATGCTCATCTTTTAGTAAATATCCATTAGAAGCTTTACTGTATTTGGAAAACGTAATAAACAGAGGGAAACAAGAAGCACGCACACGCCCCACCTTAAGAGCTTACGAACTCGCAGTTGTTAAAACACTCATAGTAAAAGAAATCATACCCATTTCACTTCTGTTGTCAGATAAAGATCTGCTTAGTAAAAACTCCTTAGAAAGTAGTATATTTTCAAAACTTTCCTCCTTAGCTTCAAAAGCTCTTAAAGAAGCGGAAAGAGAAATAAAAGGGGATAAGACTGTATTCAAGGTTGAAGAAGAAATATATACGAATTTTAAAGAGGAGTTTGAAAATCTTAAGAAGGAAGTTCCCTTTGTTGATTTTGAAGTAATTAAAAAAAAAGGCTCAACAGGGAATACGATGAGTCTGTTTTAAAAATGATAGAACTTTTTAACGCAAAGGTAATCCGTTATGAATGGAAAAGAGGTTAAAGCACGTGTTTTGAGAGTTAAAATGCCTACTGATGAAATAGGATTTTTCAACGCTCTCGTAGAAGGTGCGGGTAGATTGGCTCTTGCCAGAGCTAACAGAAAAGGAACAGAGATAGTGGATCTTATAGCTTCTCCGGACAAATTTGAAGATCTTGTGAAATTCGTAGAAAGCACCAAAAAACATGTAAGAAATCTTGAAGTAGTGGGTGAAGTATCCCTTGAGGAAGACAGTTTTAAAGATTTTTAGAAAGTATTGGCAATATCCAATATAATCTCATCATAGTATTTAAAAAGAGTTTCTGGTGCTATACATTTGAGCGGGATAACTTGAACCATAGCTATTCCTTCCCACATCATACCTAACTTGTAAGCGGCTGCTTGAGATAGATCTATAATTCTGCCGTCTACGTAAGGTCCCCTATCGTTTATCCTTACAGTTATGATTCTACCGTTTTCCTCATTCCTTACCAAAACGTAGGTATCAAGGGGAAGTGTGCGAGAGGCTGCTGTAAACTTAAAGAGATCGTAAATCTCACCGTTTGCTGTTCTTCTACCGTGGAATCTCCCACCATACCAAGAAGCTATACCTCTTTCAACTTTACACTTTTTAAGAACCTTCAGAGAAGGAGCTACTTCCACGTATTCTTCCTGAAGCGTTTCCTTAACCATTTCCTTGAATTCTCTTATTTCCTTCAGAGTTTTAATCTTTTCTATGTTTAAGTTTAAAGGTATATTCTCATTGGAGAAGGAGTAGGCTATCCACAGTAAGAGCGGAAGCACCAACCCCATACTGATCAATAAGTATATCACTTTTAAATTGGAAGTTAACTACGCTTTAACAGCACTTATGAGTTCACTTGATGTGGTGATTCCCCTTTTTAACTTCTCAATACCGTCCTCAAGCATAGTTTTGTATCCTTTTCTAAGGGCAAGTTTTCTTATTTCATTAGAATCTTGGGTCCTTGTTATAAGAGACTTTAATTCTTCATCAAGTTCCAATACTTCAAATATTCCTATTCTTCCTTTATATCCAGTCCCTAAGCACGAATCACAACCTTTCCCTTTGTAAAATTTAGCATTGAACTCTTTAATCCCTAACTCCCTTAACTCTTCTTCTGAAGGAGTGTAAGCCTCCTTACACTCTTTACATATTCTCCTTACAAGTCTTTGAGCTACTACCCCCTCTAAGGAACTTGCTATAAGAAAAGGTTCTATTCCCATATCTGCTAACCTTGTTATAGCGGAGGGAGCATCATTTGTGTGTAAAGTGGACAAAACCAAATGTCCTGTAAGAGCCGCGTGGACAGCTATATCTGCAGTTTCCGCATCTCTGATTTCACCGACCATTATTATATCGGGATCCTGTCTTAGCACAGATCTTAGACCTGTTGCAAAAGTTAATCCTACTTTCGGGTTTATCTGTATCTGACTTATCCCTTTTATTTGATACTCTACCGGATCTTCTATGGTGATTATGTTCTTCTTGGGATCTTTTACATGGATAAGCATAGCATACAAAGTAGTAGATTTGCCCGCTCCTGTAGGTCCCGTTACGAGAACAATACCGTAGGGTTTTTCGGCTAAGCGTTTTATTCTTTTCTCTTCCTCTTCTAACAAACCGAGCTGTTCTAAAGTAAGGAGAGAACCGCTTTTATCAAGGAGTCTTAGCACTACCCTCTCTCCAAAAACAGTTGGAACTACGGATACTCTTATATCAAGATCCTTCTTCCCTATTCTTACTCTTATTCTCCCGTCCTGAGGGATTCTCTTCTCTGCCACGTTAAGATTTGACATAACTTTTATTCGGGAGACTACGTTTTGGTATGAAGATGAGGGAATTTTTAGTATATCGTGGAGAAGTCCGTCCATACGAAGTCTCACCACAGCTTCGTCTTCGTAAGGTTCAAAGTGAATATCAGAAGCACCCACCGCAGAAGCCTTTATCAGCACCGAGTTAACCAAGCTCACCGCAGGGCTATCATCATGAGCAAGCAGTAAATCTAAACCTTCAGATTGTTCTTCCTCTCCATCTTCTATGTGGATCTCTTCCACTGAAAGTCTTTCTTGTAATTCTTTTGTAAACTCTTCATCTGAAACTATCACTAGTTCTACATCCTTACCTGTTATGAATCTTATTTCTTCTATATCCTCCTCTTTATAAGAAGCAGGGACTAAAAGCTTAAGGAGTCCGTCTTGTTCCTCAAGGGGTATTAGTCTGTATTCTTTTAAAATGTTCATAATTTTAAATCTATGAATAAACTATTATTAGAGGTAGTCAAATTGAAGCATCTGACAGATTCTCAAATAAGAGAGCTTAAACTCTCACTTATTGAAATGAGAAAAAAACTTATAGAATCAGCTCACCAACAGATAAAAGATCCCTCCAACGTTACTTTTGAAGGCGGAGATGAAATAGACAGAGCGGATATGGAAGGGGAAAGGTATCTTACCTTTCGTATAAAGGGAAGAGAAGCAACGCTTATTCATAAAATAGATTACGCTCTTATGAAAATGGAATCAGGAACTTACGGAGTATGCGAAAACTGTGGAGATCCCATACCTTTTGAAAGGCTAAAAGCACGTCCTGTTACAACCATGTGTTTTGAGTGCAAAGAACTTGAAGAGGAACAGGAAAAATGACAACAACTGATATGGATTGGGCTTTTCCCAGAATAAAGAGATTACCACCATACGTTTTTGCAGTTGTCAATGAACTTAAATACAGATTAAGAAGACAAGGAGAAGATATCATAGATCTGGGAATGGGAAATCCCACTACACCACCCGCTTCTCATATAATAGATAAACTCTGTGAAGTTGCTAAAAGACCTCACGTTCACGGCTATTCCGCATCTAAGGGCATACCGAGACTTAGAAAAGCTATATGCGATTTCTACGAAAGACGCTTTGGCGTAAAGCTTGATCCTGAAACAGAAGCAATAATGACCATAGGTGCTAAAGAGGGCTACTCACACCTTATTTTGGCAATGATTTCACCAGGAGATTCTGTAATAGTTCCAAATCCTACCTATCCAATTCACTACTACGCACCCATAATAGCAGGGGGAGAAGTCAGAACAATTCCTCTTATTTTTAACGGAGTTGAAGATCACCAAGAGGAATTCCTCAGAAAATTTCGCCAGATAGTAAAGGAGTCCATGCCTCCTCCAAAAGCAATAGTTATAAGCTTCCCCCACAATCCTACTACAATATGCGTTGGAAGGGAATTTTTCAAGGAACTTGTAAACTTCTGTAGAGAAAAAGGTATATGGATAATACACGATTTTGCCTATGCGGATATAGCCTTTGATGGTTACAAGCCTCCTTCCATTCTTGAAGTGGAAGGTGCTAAGAATATTGCTGTGGAACTGTATTCCATGTCAAAAGGATTTTCTATGGCGGGCTGGCGTATAGCATTTGCCGTTGGTAATGAGAAAATAATAAAAAATCTTGCTCATCTCAAAAGCTACTTAGACTACGGAGTTTTCACACCAATTCAGGTGGCTTCTGTAATAGCCTTAGACAGCCCTTACGAAATTGTTGAAAAAAACGCACAAATATACGAGAGAAGAAGGAACACCCTTGTGGAAGGTTTAAAAAGTCTTGGTTGGAATATTGAAAAACCCAAAGCCACCATGTTTGTCTGGGCTAAGATTCCAGATTGGATAGGAATGAACTCCCTTGATTTTGCTATGTTTCTTCTAAAAGAAGCGAAAGTTGCTGTTTCTCCAGGCATAGGATTTGGTGAATACGGTGAAGGCTATGTAAGATTTGCTTTAGTGGAAAACGAACTCAGGATAAAGCAAGCTATCAGAGGTATTCGTAGAGCCTTGAGAAAACTCAAAACAACTGTATGAACAGAACTCTTTACTTCGGAGAAGGACTTTTTGAAACCATTAGGTGGAAAGGAGAAAACCGTAAATTACTTCTACATTACCGCAGATTATCTTCCTCCGCAGAGTTTTTCGGTATTCCTTGTCCTTCCTACGAAGAGTTCATAAATTCCTTAAAGACCGCCGTAGGCGGTAAAAAAAATATTTACGTAAAGTTTTGCTTGTTCTACTGCGGTTCAAGTATTTTTTGGGAAAAACCTGAAAATTACAGGATAGAAGTAGTGGTAAGAGATCTGCCTTCACCTCCCAAAAGGGTAAATCTTTCATTCTCTCCCTTTAAAAGACACTCCTCAGATCCAATACCGAAACATAAGACAATGAATTATCTGTTTAACATATCTGTAAAAAGGGAAGCTTTGAAAAAAGGGTATTACGATGCAATAATACTGAACGAAAAAGAAGAGATAACCGAGTGTTCAGCTTCAAATCTTATACTCCTGATAGGAGATAAACTCTACACACCGTCAAGAGAAAGCGGACTTTTAAGAGGAACAACCCTTGAAGCTATTAGCAATTCTTCAGATATAGAAGAGAAAAGACTAAGAGTAGAAGATCTTGAAAAAGCTTCAGCGGTGTTTCTGGTTAATTCCCTAATAGGAGTCATTAGCGTCGCAGAGATAGAAGGTAGTAAAAAAGTAGAGGATCGGGAAGTTTTAAAACATCTCAGAAAAGCTCTTGAAAAATGGGAAAAGCCGACATCTACTGATAAACAAGAGTTATAATTCTTAATCTCAATGGAGAAGACCAGAAAGGAAAAACTCCGTAAACTCAAAGAACTTGGAATCAATCCTTATCCTTATAGGTTTAAAATTTCCGATTCCATAGGCAGTATAAGAAAACTTTATGAAAGGGAGATACCTCCTTACAAAGTAAGGATAATAGGAAAAATCAAGAGAATTTCAAAAACAGAAAAAGGGTATATGATCAGAATTCTTGGAGAAGACGGAGTAGAAATGCCTGTTTATACAACAGAAGTAAAAGTAAAAGAAGGAGAAATTCAAACCTTTGAAGGCATTCTTTCCCGTATTGAAGGAAAAATAAGTCTCACAGAGGCAATACCTTGTAAAGAAAAAGGAGAAACACCCGCAAAAGTAAAAGAAAAATACGATATAGATCCACAAAACACAGAAGTATCCCTAGGAGGAAGGTTGATTTCTCTCAGAACTATGGGAAGAGCTATATTTGGACACATTCAAGACTTAACAGGCAAAATACAAATTTACTTAAGAGAAAATACCATCGGAAAAGATAAATTTCACTTTTTTAATGAATACGTTGATACAGGAGACATTCTGGGAATTAAAGGGAAACTCTTCCGAACCAAAACAGGGGAACTTACAGTAGAGATAAAAGAATTTGAACTCTTAGCAAAATGTCTCAACCCGCCTCCAGAAAAATGGCACGGTTTAAAAGATCCAGAAGTCCGTTACAAACAAAGGTATTTAGATCTAATAGCCAATACAGAGAGCAGAAGAGTATTCCTTCTCAGAAGTCAACTAATAAGCGCTATACGTAGATTTATGGAAAGTAGAGGTTTTGTGGAAGTTGAAACACCAATTCTACAAACAATTGCAAGCGGAGCAACCGCTAAGCCTTTTGTAACCCGTCACAATTACTTGGACAGAGATCTCTACCTACGTATAGCTCCTGAGTTGTATTTGAAAAGGCTCATAGTAGGAGGTTTTCCCAGAGTTTACGAGATAGGAAAGAATTTTAGAAATGAAGGAATAGACCGCACCCACAATCCTGAATTTACAATGATTGAGTTCTACGTCGCTTACTGGGATTACAAAGATCTTATGGATTTCACGGAAGAACTTTTAGAATACGTTTTTAAGGAAACTCTCGGCACTTTGAAAGTTAAAGTTGGTAATTCACTCATTGACTTCACCCCTCCGTATAGGAAAGTCTCTTATTTTGATCTTTTAAAGGAAAAAACAGGAAAAGACAAAGATTTTTTCCTTAAGGATTTAGAAGGTATCAGAGAATTGGCACGTGATCTTGAAATTTCACACTGGGACAGACTAAGCCATAGAAAACTCATAGATAAAGTTTTTGAAAAAACAGTTGAAAAGGAGTTAATACAACCCACCTTTGTTGTTGACTTCCCCCGAATTCTCTCACCACTTGCAAAAACTCACAGAGAAGATTCAGATTTAGTTGAACGGTTTGAACTCATAGTCAACGGTTGGGAAATAGCAAATGCCTATACAGAACTTAACGATCCTCAAGAACAAAGAGAAAGATTTCTAGAACAGATAAAGGAAAAAGAAAGTGGAGATGAAGAAGCTATGGCTATGGACGAAGATTTTATAACAGCCTTAGAGTATGGAATGCCTCCCACGGCGGGAGAAGGTATAGGAATAGACAGGCTTGTAATGCTTATAGCTGGAACGGAAAGTATAAGGGAGGTTATCCTTTTCCCTCATATATAAGAGCAACTATCCGATATTAAACTCTGTATGCTCCAAAAGAGTAAAATTGTCATACTTATAACCCTTTCTTTTATAGTAGTTATAGTAAGCGGTCTATCCAGTCAAGTGATCTCTTCCGTAGAAATACTCAAGGAGGAAGAAAAAAGACTCTGCAAAGAGAATATGCGGTGGTATCTGCATTTGATTGAATCAAAAGGGAAAGAACTTCTATCGGTAGCCACTCTTATAGCTTCGGATAGGGAGATAAAACTGTTTTTATCTCTTAAGCACTGGGAAAATCTCCACAGTAAGTTAGAGGAACTCTTTGGTCAAATTCGTAAGGAAAATATAGCTGAGGAAATATCAGTAATCAGCAACGGATACTTACAGAACAAATGGGAAATAGGTTTTTCAAAGGAGGGACCTTACATCAACGCTTGTTCCACTATTAAAGAAGGAGAGAAAATCTCAGGCATAGTTTCCCTAACCTTGGGAATGGAACAATTACTTAAGGAGTATAAAAAGATAACAGGGAAAAACTGTGGACTTGTCCTGCTTAAAGAAACTCTGTTAAGAAACCTAAGCTATGGGGATTACAAAAAACTCACTGAGCAAACAATTCCCTTAGAAGAGTATCTTCTTATAGCTTCAGAAGACACCTATGCAGAGTTTTTCCAAAAATTATCATTCCTTCCCAAGGAAGGGATTCTTAAAACACAGAAGGAAAAATTCCTTGTATGCTCCCTGCCCATTAAAGACAATAAGGGTAACGTTTTGGGTTACTTTTTCACCTACGAACCTTTCTTCTATCAATCCGTGGTCTTTGGAAGTTTAAAGTTTACTCTTATCCTATACATACCTGTAGTGGCTTCCTTATTTATAGGTTGGCTTTTCGGTTTCGGAAAGTTAGTTGCAAAGCTTGAAAGATTCTTTTTCGTATTGAATTACTTCAACAAGTTTGAGTTTAGCACTCTGGATAGGATTTTGCAAGACAAAGATGAAAGGGAATTGATTAAACAAATAAAGTATGCCAGAGAAGCAGGGTTTAAAAAAACCGCTTTTGAAAAAAGCCTTACCGATCCCATAACAGGGTTATACAGCAAAGAGGCTGTGGAAAAATTCGGTATGGATATAATCAACAAACACCTAATAATGGGAAAGAAAGTATCCTTATTACTAATAGATATAGATAATCTTAAAAGAAGAGAAAACCTAAAGGATTTCCTTATAAAGGAAACCGCTCTTATACTCAAAAATTCACTGAGAAATACAGATTTTCTTTTCAGATGGGACAATGGAGACTTCTTAGTTATTCTAGCCGGCACGGGTTTAAACGACGCTTTAAAAGTGGCAGAAAATCTTAGGAGAAAAGTTGAACTACACAGTTACAGAACCGAAAGAGGAACACTTAAGCTTACCATCAGTATAGGAGTTTCGGAAGTTAAGGAAGAAGTCCTATCCTGTGAACAACTTGTAGAAAATGTTAAAAAAGCTCTTTATATAGCAAAGAGAACAGGTAAAAATAGAGTAAACCATATTTTAAATTGATTAAATAAAAACTATGGAAGTGATTCATACACTCCCTTATAGAGAGAAAGTTATATACATTTTCACCTTTGTAGGAACAGCTCTTGCTTTGGTATTTGGTATCTCCGTTCATATAACAGAAAAGAACTTCTTAGCTGCCTTCATTGAATCTTTAATAGTCTTAATAGCATTGGCTAATTTAGCTTTTTACCATATAAAAAAAGATTACAGCTTAGCTTCAACGGTAATCCTTGCTATTATGGTCATATCCCTGAGTTTTCTCTTAATTACAGGCGGTTATAGGGGAACGGGAATTTTCTGGATATACACTTTCCCTCCGCTGTCTCTTTTTCTAAAGAATTACATATCCGCTATACTCTGGAATTTTCTGTTCATAAGTATCTCTCTTACACTGATCTTACTTGATAAAGCAGGTTTTATAGAAGTCTATTACAGTTTTATCCAAGTTCGTCAAGCTCTCGGGGCTTACACAGGTGTTTTCTTTCTCTCCTCCTTTTACAGCTTTATGGTTTACAAACTCTTTAATATGTTGAAGGAAAGAGCTGTAAGAGATCATCTTACAGGCTTATACAATAGACTTTTTGTGCTTGAATCTCTTGAGCGAATTATAGATATGGTCAAAAGAGGAAAAGGCAGAACCTACTGTTTAGCGTATATAGATCTGGATAATTTCAAATACATAAATGACAAATTTGGACACAGTGAAGGAGATAGGGTTCTGAAAGAGATTGCAAACTTTCTCAGAAATAGCTTCAGGAAAGGGGATATTGTAGGAAGAATAGGAGGAGATGAATTTCTTGTATTGGTTTATGACTGCAAAAAAGTAAATCTGGAAAGAAGACTCTCTTACTTGAGAAAGAGAATTGAAGACTTTTTTAAAAACTACGGGGTATCTTTCAGTTACGGTATAGTAGAAATTCCTGAAGACGGTGTTGATTCGGGAACACTTCTTAAAGTAGCAGATAAAAGAATGTATAACATGAAACAGTCCTTATCTTGAATACTATGAGAGTCAGTATTCTCGGTGGTGGTCTTGCAGGTTGTGAAGCTGCGTGGAGACTTGCAAAGGAAGGTTTAAAAGTCACTCTGTATGAAATGCGTCCCTTTAAAATGACACCCGCTCACCGAACAGATAAGTTAGGAGAACTTGTATGTAGTAACACCTTGGGTAGCACAGAACTGACCAGCGGAGCGGGATTGTTAAAAGCGGAAATGAATCTCCTTGGATCTCTTGTTATGGAAGCTGCTAAGCATGCAGCAGTCCCTGCAGGCTCAGCTTTGGGAGTAGATAGGGAGATATTTGCAGATTATATAACGCACGCACTTGAACAAGAACCACTTATAGAAATAGTAAGAAAGGAAGTAGATAGAATTCCAGAAGAGGGAATTGTGATAGTAGCAACAGGTCCTTTGACTTCCGAAAAACTTGCAAAACACATAAGGGAACTTGTAGGATACGATCTCCTTTACTTTTACGACGCTGTATCACCAATTGTAGAAGCCGATAGTGTTGATTTCTCCAAAGGATTTTGGGGATCCCGCTATGGAAAAGGAGGAGATGACTACTTTAACTGCGTCCTTACGGAAGAAGATTACAAAAAGTTTTACGAAGAACTTTTAAGAGGACAAAAAGTTGAACTTAAGGATTTTGAAAAGGAAATCTACTTTGAAGGTTGCCTACCTGTAGAAGAACTTGCCCGTAGAGGATTTAGAACTCTACTTTTCGGACCCATGAAGCCGGTAGGTTTAAAAGATCCAAAAACAGGTAAACAACCTTTTGCGGTATTGCAACTACGTAAGGAGAACAGAGAAGGAACTCTTCTTTCTCTCGTGGGTTTCCAAACAAGACTTACCTACGGTGAGCAAAAGAGAATATTCAGACTTATTCCCTGTTTAAAAAATGCGACTTTCGTTAGGTTGGGATCAATGCACAGAAACACTTTTATTCAGTCCAACAGAGTTTTAACACCCTTTCTCAATTTAAGAAAAAAAGAAAGTGTATTTTTCGCAGGTCAGATAATCGGTGTTGAAGGCTATACAGCGTCAGCTGCTACAGGAATACTGGCGGGGATAAACGCTTCCAGATTTGTTAAGGGTAAACCCTTAACCGTTCCACCTGCTGAGACTATGCTGGGAGCTTTAATTCATTATGTAACATCAAAGGAAGGAGAACTTCAACCTATGAATCCCGTTTTTGGTCTACTTCCTCCTTTGGAAGAGAAAATCAAAGATAAAAGGAAAAGAAAAGAGCTAATGGCACTCAGAGCCTTAGATAAAATGAAAGAATGGATAGAAAATGTGTTAAACGAGTAATCCTTACAAGATCAGCCGAAGACATAGAAAAGGATAGAAAACTGTTTGAATCAATAGGATTTGAGGTTGTTCCTTTACCTCTCATAAAAACCGAACCTGTGGAGTTTGAAATCCCGGATATTAATTTTGATTGGATAGTCTTCCAAAGTGTTAAAGCGGTTTTGTATTTTCTCAGAAAAGCCTCTGTTCCCTGCAGTGCGAAAATCGCAGTTGTAGGAGAAAAAACCCGCAAAATTTTAGAAGAGAAAGGCTTTTCAGTTTCTCTTGTTCCGTTGGAACATTCAGCAGAAGGTATTGTAAAAGTCTTTCCCCTTTCGGAAGGAAAGAATATACTTTTACCCAGAGCAGAAGAAGGGAGAGAGGAAGTTATATCAGGTCTTAAAGAAAAAGGATACAACGTGGTTCCCTTAACTGTTTACAGAACAACCTTTGTATTGTATCCCGTCCGAAAGGTTGAACAACTTGTAGAAAAAGGAGGTTTTATAGTATTTGCTAGTCCTTCCGCAGTAAAAGGATTTTTTGCAAATGTGCAAGAAGGAAAAGGAAAAAGGCTTCTCAATAAGTGCGTGGTAGTAGCTATTGGAAAAACTACAAAAGGAGAACTGGAATCCCGGAGTATATCTCCTTTACTCGTGCCCACCAAACCGTTGATGGAAGAAGTTGCGGGTAAAATTCACAGCTTTTGGCAAGAGAATTGCACATATTAAAAGATGATGATCACGGAGATATTGCAGAAAACAATTACAGAACCAGTAGAGTTTGAAGGCATAGGAATTCACAGCGGTGAGTGGAATCGTATTATACTGTATCCTGCTCATGAAAATGAAGGAATATCCTTTTACATAAAAGGCTATAAAATACCTCTGAGTCCTGAATACGTGGTAAATACATTCCACTCCACAGATTTGGGAATCGGTGGAACTGTTATAAGAACAGTGGAACATCTCCTTGCTGTTTTTCATCTCTTGGGAATAACTAATCTGGTTGTTGAGGTTTTGGAAGGTTGTGAGATACCTATAATAGATGGAAGCGGATATTACTTTTACAAAAAACTAAAAGAAAAAATACTTATCCAAGGAGAAGAAGCGGAGGCTTACACAGTAGAAGAAGAAATTACAGTGCGGAGAGATAGATCCCTTGTAAAAGCTCTTCCCGCTCAGGAACTTGAAGTCACCTACGAAGGAGAATTCAAATATTACAACGGCAAGTGCAGGCATACTTTTAGAGGAAACTTAAAGGATATAATACTTGCAAGAACTTTTTGCTTTGATCATGAAATTGAAATGATAAAGAAAAAAGGGCTTGGTAAAGGAGGAAGCCTTAAGAATACGCTTGTTCTTGGCAAAAATGGAGTTTATAATCAAGGAGGTCTCCGATACAGAGAAGAACCCATAAGGCACAAGATACTTGATTTCATAGGAGATCTTTATCTCTTAGGTAAGCCTGTAAGAGGTAAATTCTTCTCCTTTAAAGGAGGACACAGCACTAATTTTGAACTGGTTAAAATACTTCACAAAAAATTGGTTTCCGTTTAAAATGCCTAAAACTTTAATAGTGGAAGTTCTCTCACCTGAAGAGAATATGAAAAGAGATGAAGAAGCTCTTTTTGCTTTAGAAGTGGGAAGGGGCTTTCCTAATTACAGGATATTTAAATGGGATAGAATGTGTTTAAGTATAGGAAAAAATCAAAAACCTCCTCAAAAACCACAACTTCCTTGGGTTAAAAGACCCACAGGAGGTGGAATTTTACTCCACGGCTGGGATATATCCTTTTCCTTTACGGATTTAAAAAGCAGATGGGGTAATAAACCTACGGATATATATATCAGAGTAGCTCAGTTTCTTGCTGATACTTTTAAAGAAGCGGGTGTATCTGTCCAGATACAGAAATTCCCAGGAAATTACAGAGAAAACCCCTATTGCTTTTATATACCTTCTTTCGGAGAAATTTCCCTTGAAGGGAAAAAACTTCTTTCACTAGCGATGAGAACTCTTAGGAAATCTTTTCTACTTCAGGGGAGTGTATATGAATTCTTTGACTTTAAAAGAGCTTCAGATTTACTAGGTGTTCCTGAAAAGGAACTTCGCAGCAGAATAATAACTCTTGAGGAGCTTCCTTTAAAAGGTGAGTTTATACTCCTTCTTAAAAAAAGACTTCAGGAGTTATTCAAGTCTTCTTAAGTGTATTAAAATGGCTGTAATCGCCGCGGGAGTTATTCCTTCTATGCGGCTAGCCTGTCCTACAGTAAGGGGTTTTATCTTCTTTAGTTTTTCCCTTGCTTCACTGCTCAAACCGGGAATGCGATCGTAATCTATATTCTCGGGGATAGGTGTATCTTCAAGTTTGCGGAACTTTTCATTGAGTTTTCTTTCCCTTTCTATGTAGGGTTCGTATTTAAGCTGAATTTCCACTTCCTCTCTAATGTAGGAATCATGCGGAATTTCAACCCCTAAGTTTTCACTCACATCTTTCATAGAGTATCCAGCTGTAAAAAGAGTTGCTATTGTGTAATTCTTGGCTTCTTCTCCTAAGTATACGTATCTTTTTTCTTTTTTGTAAAAGCTTTTCCACTTTTCTATTTCCTCTTCTATCTCCTTTACCAACCTGAACTGTTCATCGCTAAGCAGTCCTAAGCTATGAGCTACTTTTGCAAGCCTGAGAATGGCGTTGTCTTGCCTTAAATAAAGTCTGTTTTCCGATCTTGAGGTAAAAAGCCTATAAGGCTCAGCAACCCCTTTGGTAGTTAGATCGTCTATCATTACTCCTATATAGCTTTCATCTCTTCTCAAATAAAAAAGTTCCTTCCCCATAGCTCTAAGAGCTGCGTTTATACCAGCAACTATACCTTGTGCCGCAGCTTCTTCATAACCTGTAGTTCCGTTGAAGTTCCCCGCATGGAAAAGTCCTTTAATTCTTTTCGTCTCCAATGTAGGAAATAACTCAGTGGGAGGGACTACATCGTATTCTATAGCGTATGCGGGACGTATGAGTTCTACTTTTTCTAATCCGGGAATGCTTCTGTACATTTCCCATTGGATCTCCTCAGGTAAAGAAGTAGATAAACCATTAGGGTATACTTCAACAGTATTCCAACCTTCGGGCTCTAAAAATACAGTATGTCTGCTTTTATCAGGGAATTTTACAATTTTATCTTCTATTGAAGGACAATACCTAGGTCCTATTCCCTTTATCTTTCCCCCGTAAAGAGCTGTTCTGTGAAGATTCTCCCTTATTATCCTATGGGTTTTTTCCGTAGTGTATGTTATCCAACAGTCTTTCTGCTTTTTTCCACTTTCAAACCAATAAGAGGCTTTCGGTTCAGTCCAGAAGGAAAACTTAGGAGGTGGATCGTCCCCCGGTGCCCTTTCAAGAAGAGAAAAGTCTATAGTTCTACCGTCTAATCTTGCGGGTGTGCCGGTCTTGAATCTGAGAAGCGGAAATCCTTCTCTCCTGTAAAAGTTAGCAAGTTCCTCTGAACGTGGTTCCCACGCTCTTCCTGCAGGGAAAGTTCTATCTCCTATGTGTATAATACCGTTTAGAAAAGTTCCCGTTGTGACAACTACCGCTTTTGTTCTGTATTCAATTCCTAACTTTGTTTTTACAGCTACAACTTCCCTTTTGGAATTAAGAACAATATCTACAACTTCGTCCTGTTTTATGTAAAGATTTTCCTGTCTTTCGCATACCGATTTCATGTATTCCCTGTATTTAGCTTTGTCCGCCTGCGCTCGCGGGGATTGAACCGCTTTCCCTTTTCTGGTGTTGAGCATTTTGAACTGAATTCCCACTGTATCTATAGCTTTTGCCATTTCCCCACCGAGTGCATCTATTTCCCTTACCACTATACCCTTTGCTATTCCACCTATTGCAGGGTTGCAAGACATCTGGCCTATGCTGTCTACATTCAGAGTAAACATAAGAGTTTTAACTCCCATTCTTGCACTTGCAAGTGCAGCTTCTATGCCGGCGTGTCCTCCTCCTATAACGACTACATCAAATTCATCTACAAGCATAGTTCTCAATCCTACAAACTATTTTTATGCTAAATTATCTATTTAAGAAAATTTAAGGGAGGTGAACCATGAAGAAAATGTTGGCAATCATAGGGGGAGTTACTTTGTTCTGTGCAGGATCCCTCGCCGTTGAAAAGAGTAACACAGGTTGCGGGTTGGGCTACGTTCTTATGAAAGATCAAAAAGGAATTCTTTTTGAAGCTCTTGCTGTTACTACCAACGGCACTTCTGCAAATCAAACTTTTGGAATAACCTCTGGAACTTCCGAGTGTGAAAGACCCGCCAGCTTTGTGAAGAATGAGAAACTTTACAAATTCGTATCGGAAAATATGGACGAGTTAGCCCAAGATATAGCCCGCGGGGAAGGTAGGTATGTGGAAACCTTAGCAGATCTAATGCATATTCCTGCAGAGAGTAGATTTGAATTCTACACTAAATTAAAGAACAACTTTGATAAGATATTCCCATCAGAAGAGGTAAGCTCCGCGCACGTAATAGACACTATTGCAACTCTTTAAAGATCTGATTCTAATTTTTATCCTCCTCTCAATCACCCCCGCCATAGGCGGGGGTCTTACAGAATTTCAAAAAAGATTGTGGTATCTTTTAATACACTTTAAAGGTGATGAAAGCACCATAGACGATCCCCGCTTCTTTCTGCATAAAGAGGGGAAAAAGTATCCCTTAAAGGAACTTCAAGCAACAGTAGAGAAGATAAAGAGAAATCCCAGACTCAGATGCAAATTTCCAGCAAGAGCTTTTTTTATTGAACACTATCTTAAAATAGACTTACCTGAAGAGAAGTGTCCACAGCTTGAAAAATTCCTTTCAGAACTTGAAGGCAGTAGAATCAGTTTAGTTTTTGCAGATTCTCATATAAACAGTCCCGCTTCTATGTTCGGTCATACTTTTATAAGGATTTTTAAAAGAGAAGGAGATCTTTACTCCTACATAGTCAACTACGCAGCTCATGTAGATGATCCCGCGGGACTTTTATACGCTTTTAAAGGAATTTTTGGCTTTTACAGAGGTTATTATTCAGTAGCTCCTTTTTACTCCAAGATAAAAGAATACTCTGGTATTGAAGGAAGAGATCTATGGGAATATGAACTCAAAATTGATAAAGAACACTTGTATCTGTTAAAACTCCACCTTTGGGAGCTTAAAAAAGTTTACGCATACTATTACTTTTTTAACGAAAATTGCTCAACGGAAGTGTTTTTTCTCCTTAACTTTACCGATCCCTCTGAAAAACTTGAACTCACTACCCCTTGGACTGTTCCTACAGATACAATAAAAGCTCTTATCAAAAGCGGTAGGGTTGTCTCTGTAAGATATGAACCTTCCCTTTTGACTAAACTCAAAGCGCGGGAAAGATTTCTAAAAAAGGAAGATATAATACTGCTGAAGAACTGGATAAGAGGAAAGTCAGATATACCTGAAAATAGGGATACGACTTTCTACGAATTCGCAGCTGACTATCTTAGATTCCTTTACTACGGCTCGGTTATAGATTTGAAAACATATCGTGGTAAGTATCTAAAAGTTCTAAGGATAAGAAGTAGAAAACCCGAAAGCAAAGGCAAGTTAGTTTTCAAAAAAGAGAAGCCTCATCTTTCACACAATCCTCAAAGATTTTCTCTTTCAATAGGCTACCGAAAAGAGGGATACTTCACGGAATTAGCTTACAGACCCGTCTATCACGATCTTCTGGACAGATCTTACGGATACAAGAAAAATGCGGAGATAATTTTTTCGGAGATAGCTCTGAGATTTTTTCAAAAGGAAAAGGATCTTGAACTATCCCGATGGAAGTTCATAAGAATAGTTTCCTTAGAACCAATACTTTCCTTTTATAAACCTATCTCGTGGAAAGTAGATTTTGGACTATACAGAACACTAACAACAAATGGCTCGGAAGAGCTTTCTCTTTTGATCAACACGGGAGGGGGATATACCTTGGGATTTGATGTGCTTTCTGTATTTATACTACCTGATATAAAACTCACAGGCGGGGAGGGTTTTTACGGAACTGCGGTAGGAACTGAAATAGGCATCTTATCACAAAATGAGTTCTTTTCTTTGCTCTTTTCCGTATCTGCCGGACGTTATTTGCTGGGTTTTGATAAAGAAAAATACCTTTATTTAAAAGGTGGTTTGAATATACCTTTTTTAAAAGACTTAGCTTTTAGAACCGAAGGAGGTTATAAAAGACTTGGTGACAAAAAAAGCTCTGAGCTTAGGATTTCTTTTCTTCTTTACTTTTAGTTTTTTTTCCTGTTCTTCTTTCTTCTTTTATCCCAGTAGGGAACTGTTGAAAAATCCTTATATTGAATCTTTTTCCTACCGTGATGTGTTTTTTTCCTCAAAAGACGGCATAAAGCTCCACGGTTGGTATGTGTTTGCCAAGACCTCTAAACCTAAGGCAACGATAGTTTTATTCCACGGGAATGCAGAAAATATAAGCACCCATGTAAATGCAGGACTTTGGCTTGTAAAGGCAGGCTATGATCTTTTTATATTTGATTACAGGGGTTATGGACTTTCCGAAGGGAAACCCTCTCTTACCGGTATTCATTTAGACGGGATATCTGCATTGCATAAGGCTTTGGAAATAGGGAGATCAGATCAACTGATAGTCTTCGGTCAGAGCCTCGGAGCTGCTGTTTCTATCTATTCAGTTGCTAACTTTCCTTTCAAAGATAAGATAAAATTGCTTATTCTGGACAGTCCCTTCGCAGATTACGAACTTATACTTAGAGATAAGTTGAAAGAAACTTTTATTCTTTACCCTTTTTCCTTCTTAAGCGGTTTTCTAATAGACAACACTTATAGTCCTTTAAAATGGATAGAAGCAATTAAACCTACACCTGTTGTAATCTTACACGGAAGAAAGGATAAAATAATTCCCGTAAGACACAGCTTGTTGTTAGCGAAGAAAGTAAATTGGGAAAAACTTGTCATCATCACGAATTCTGATCATATACTTTCTCTTACGGAAGTTAAAGCGAGAAGCAAGGTGTTGAAAAAAATAGGAGAAGTTCTTAAAGATGAGTGATAAAAATTGCACTTTAAGAATCCCTCAAGGGTATGAAGAAAAAGTTAAAAGATTTCTAAAAAAAGAAGGATTTGAATTTAGAAAAATCAAAAATGCTCTGTGGAGTTGCAAGAAAGATAGAGTATGCGTGAATATGTATCCCAGCGGGATAATTCTCTTACAAGGTAGTGATGCTTTCAAATGGCAGGAAAAGATATTATCTGAAATAGAAATACCGAAAAGAGTTCTTATAGGTTGTGATGAAGCTGGTAAAGGTGAGATATTCGGTCCTCTTGTAGTGTGTTGTGCAGTAATTTATCCTGAAAACTTTAAATCTGTTATAAAAACCGCTCCCCGTGATTCTAAGAAAGTTAACAGTGAAAAATTAAAGAGGATCGTTACAGAGCTTAAGCCCCTTATCTGTTTAAAATACGAAATTTTAAAACCGAAAGATTTCAACGATCTATACGGAAAATACAAAAATTTGAATAAATTACTTGATGAAATATACAGAAGATTGATTGTAAGAATACGCTCTGAATTCCCTTCTTCCAGTATAGTGATAGATGCTTACAGAAAGAATAATCCCTTCGGTAAAGAAGTTCACTTGAAAGAAAAAGCGGATAGTAAGTATATTGAAGTAAGTGTGGCAAGCTTATTTGCCAAGCATATATATCTCCAAGAAATTAAAAAAATTGAAGAGGATTTCAATCTAATAGTAACAGGAAGATCTCCTTTTGAACTGAAAACCCTTGCAAGGAAGCTTTTAAAAAACTCACCTAAAAAGGCAAGAGAGATAATAAAGATAAGTTATATTATTTAATAAAGGCGACGTGGCCGAGCGGTTAGGCGAGGGACTGCAAATCCCTTTTACGGCGGTTCGAATCCGCCCGTCGCCTTTTTGGATATGAAAAGATTTCTTGTCTGGGGTCTGGGAAGAAGTGGGACAGCTGCGGTAGAACTTCTCAAAAGAAAGGGTTTTGAAGTTTTTTCAGGAGATGATTCTAAAGGTGACAGATGGGAGGATTTAATAGAGATTGTAGATACTGTAGTCCTATCACCTGGAATTGCGCCCACTCACCCTTTATGGAAAGAAGCAAAAAGAAAAGAATTAGAAATAATAGGAGAGTTGGAGCTTGCGGATAGATTTTTTAAAGGGAGAAAAATAGCTATAACGGGAACTGATGGAAAGTCCACTACAAGTCGTCTAATATACCTTATGTTGTCCAGTGCAGGTTTTAAAGCTTTTGAAGCGGGTAATTCAGGAGTTCCTCTTTCCAGAAGGGTTTTAGAGGGGAAAGACGGTATAGCTGTTTTGGAGGTTTCCTCTTTCCAAGGAAAGACCCTTAAAAACTTCAGACCGGAAATAGGAATTTTTATCAACTTTTCTCCCGATCATTTAGATTGGCATACAGACATTAAAGATTATCTGAACAGTAAATACAATATTTTCAAAAGGCAAAAAGAAGAAGATCTTCTCTTTGGAGAATTTTCCTCAATGGAAATATCAAAAACACCTTCCGTTGCAAAGAGAATAGATATATCAAAAGAAGTGAAGATAGAAAAAGATTTTGTTAAATACAACGGAGATATCCTTTTCAGTTTAAAAGATCTTAAGCTCAGAGGACAGCACAATTTGAAAAACGTTCTCCTTGCCAGCTTAGTTGCTTATCATACTGGAGTTTCGCCTGAAAAGATAAGAAGCGTCATCAGAAATTTTAAAGGACTTCCCTTTAGATTAGAGCATCTGATAACCTTTAAAGGTATTAAAGTTTACAACGATTCCAAGTCAACAACTCCCAATGCTCTTAAGAACGCTCTTGAAAGCTTTCCCAATGGAAAGGTAATACTTATAGCGGGCGGGAAGGATAAAGGAGCGGATTTTTCCTTTATTAAAGAAACAGTTCGACAGAAGGTAAAGTTTGCCATTTTCATAGGAGAAACCGCAGAAAAGTTAAAAGATACCTTTAGAGGAGATACAGAAGTCAAGACAGAAGCGAGTTTGGAAAAAGCAGTGAAAATGGCTTTTGAAAGAGCTAAACCTGGAGATTTTATCCTTTTCTCCCCCGGTTGTTCTTCCTTTGATATGTTTCCTGGATACAGAGAAAGAGGAGAAGCTTTTAACAGAATTGTTAAACTATATAAGTATGTCCGAAGTAGGTAAATTGTTAATCCTCTTCGGAGCTGTTTTACTAATTCTTGGCGTTCTGATGTTATTGATGGAAAAACTCCCCTTAGGTATAGGACGTCTACCCGGAGATATAGTTATTAAAAAGGATAACTTCGTATTTTACTTTCCTTTGGTTACGTCCTTACTCATAAGCATAGTGCTGACACTTATCTTGAATCTCATCTTCGGAATGAAGAAGTAGGTTTCTTTTTTTTGTAAATTTGTGATAAAACACCGTTTACAAACTTCATTGCTTTTTTATCAGCATACTTTTTAACTATATCTACGTAATCGTTAAAAGCTCTACCCGGATCTGGTGGTTTCATAAAGATAAGCTCTGCAGTTCCCAATCTTAGAATATTTCTCTCTATATAACCTAATCTGTCAAAATTCCAATCCTCAAGATGCTCTGAAATAACCGCATCTATCTGAGGAAGTTTTTCCCTTACAGTGCCTATAAGTTTACTCATATAGTCTAAAACTTCCCTATTTTTAATGTTTTTCTCTTCTACTATTTCTCCGAATATCTTCTCAAAAGAATCTCCTCTTATATCCCAACGATAGAGTACCATTAGGCTATGTTCCCTTGCTTTTTTTCTGAAACGCATGGCGTTATTCAAGTTCTTTGAGAAGATTCACCATCTCTATTGCTGAAAGAGCGGACTCCCACCCTTTGTTTCCTCTTTTTGTTCCGGCTCTTTCCACAGCTTGCTCTAAGCTCTCAGCGGTAATAATTCCAAAGGAAACAGGTTTACCGATTTCAAGATGCAAGTTAGCCAAGGCTTTTGAAACTTCCGCAGCTATGTAGTCAAAGTGTAGAGTTTCTCCTCGGATCAAAACCCCCAGCGCTATAACTGCATCAGTGCGCTTTAGCAGTTTTTTTACAGCCAGCGGTATCTCCCATGAACCGGGGACACGCACAATCTCTATGTTTTTGTCTTCTCCACCGTGTCTGAGAATACAATCCACAGCCCCCTCTACCAGTTTATCCACAAGCAGATGGTTAAATCGGGAAGCTACTATGCCGAATTTATACCCTTCAGCCTTTAAGTTGCCTTCGTAAATTTTCATTGTGTAATAATTATAAAATACGTGAGTTTACTTATGACAATAACTTCAGAACTCCTATCTCTGCTTAAAAAAGCCAAAGGAATAACTCACAATTCAAAGGAAGTAAAAGAGGGTTATATTTTCTTCGCTCTAAAAGGAATTAAACACGATGGACATCTTTTTGTAAAAGAAGCTTTGGAAAAGAAAGCTTTGGCTGTTGTTGTAGAAACTGATATCCCTCTTAAAAGAGGGAGAATTATAAAAGTTGACTCTACCCGCAGAGCTTTAGCGGAAAGCGCCCATCTGTTTTTTGGTAAACCCTCTGAAAAGCTGTCTATAATTGGTATAACAGGAACAAACGGAAAAACTACTACTGCTTATATCCTAACGGAAATCCTTTCCAATGCGGGAGAGAAAACCGGTTACATAGGAACGGTAAATTACAGGATAGGAAAAAAGGTTTTTCTTAAAGAAGGACAAACTACTCCTGATAGTATTTTGTGGCATAAAACATTGAAAAGTATGGTAAAGGAAGGGGCTACTCATGTTGTAGCGGAAATATCTTCCCATGCTCTTGATCAAGAAAGAGTATGGGGGACAAAGTTTGATACGGTGATATTTACCAATCTCAGCAGAGATCATCTTGATTACCATAAAAACATGGAAAATTACTACCGGGCTAAGGAAAGACTTTTTACTGATTATCGCTATAACTTGGCTCTTGTTAATTCGGACGACTTATACGGTAAAAGGCTTCTGAAAGTTTTGAAGGGTGCGGTTTTTACCTTTGGGAAAAAAGGTTACATGAAAATTGAAAACTTCCGATCTGATCTCAGTGGTTCAGAAATAGTTTTAAACTTTGAAGGAAAAAGATACACTTTCAAAAGTAATTTAGTAGGTGGCTTTCAGGCAAGTAATATAGCAGCTGCGGTTCTTTGTGCTTTCAAAAAAGGTATAAAAGAAGAAATCATAGAAAAATCTCTTCTCAATGTGAAAATCCCCGGTAGATTTGAAGTTATCAGATCCGATAGAGGATTTTCTGTTATCATAGATTACGCCCATACACCGCAGGCTATTTACAGTGTTTTGGAAACAGCAAGAAAACTGACAAAAGGGAAGTTAATAGCAGTTTTCGGCGCAGGAGGAGATAGAGATAAAGAAAAAAGACCGCTGATGGGAAAAGCAGCTGAGAAGTGGAGTGACGTTATTGTTCTTACATCGGATAATCCAAGATCAGAAGATCCGAAACTTATAGCCTCTGATATTCTTAAAGGCATCAAAAGCAAAGAAAAGGTTATCTTAGAACTTGATAGAGAAAAAGCCATAAAATATGCTCTGGAAATTGCCAGAGAGGGGGACATGATAGCAATTTTGGGTAAAGGACATGAAAGCTATCAGGAAATTAAGGGAATAAAATATCCCTTTAGCGACAGGGAAATTGTTCTTTCCATTCTGGGAGGTGAAAATGCCTTGTGATTTTGAAACACTTTATTACAACATTAAACAGGAATTGCTGGAAATATTTAAAGAATCAGAAAATCCCGTGCCAAGAGTAAAGATAAGAGAGATGAAATCCGCCCGACTGTGCGGACTTGTAAATTTGGCAAAACTAATTCTATACTTTGAAACCCTCGGTATTGTATTGGTTATAAACAAAGAAGATCACTACCAAAACTGGGAAGTAGATATACAAGCTCAAGTTCTTGATATTCTTTTTGAACAGATATGAAAAGGATTTACCTTATCCGTCATGCTCAAAGCGAATTCAATGAAAAGGGGATATTTCAAGGAAAACTTGACAGTGATCTTACACCTCTTGGATTTGTTCAAGCCAGATTAGTTGCGGGATTTCTCAAAAAAGAGGGAATATCTCTTTTAATTTCCTCTCCTCAAAAAAGAGCTTACAAAACAGCTCTTATAATAGCTGACGTCCTTGATATTGAGCTATTATTAGATGAACGCTTAAGAGAAATGTCTTTCGGCACACTGGAAGGAAAAAACTTCTGGGAACTTATGCGCACAGAGGGTAAAGTCATGAAGAAATGGCTCAAAGATCCTTTTCAGTATCCGTTGCCTGGCCAAGAATCCTATGAAGTTTTTGAAAAAAGAATCCTTTCATTCCTTGAAGATCTCCTTAAACAATCTCAAGAGAGAATAGCTGTAGTAGGACACGGTGGAACGCTTCACAGCTTAATATGCACTGCTTTGGGGTTAAAGTTAAACTCTCTGTGGTGGTTTCACATGGACAATACGGGTATATCCTTGCTGGAATACGATGGGAATTTCAAGCTTGTTTATCTTAATAGGCTCTGCCATTTAAAATATTAATCATGAAAATTATTATCCTATGCGGTGGAAGCGGCACACGGCTTTGGCCTCTTTCAAGAGAGGAATTCCCTAAGCAATTTATAAGACTTTTTTCAAACAAGTCCTTTTTTCAAGAAACAGTTAAAAGATCCTTAAACTTTGTAGGTGAAGAAGATATATTTGTAGTAACCGGTGAAAAATACGAATGGCTTGTAAGGGACGAACTTGAAAAACTTGGAGTTAATCGCATCAGAATAGTAACAGAACCCGTTGCACGTAATACAGCTCCTGCAATTGCTTTAGGCGTGAAAAAACTTATGAGTCTTGAAGTTCCTCCCTTGGAGGATATACTGGTTCTGCCTTCAGATCATCTTATAAAGGATATTCACGCTTTTTTAGAAGCTGTTCGTAGGGGATTCAAGCTTACTGAGAGAGGTTTTCTTGTTCTTTTTGGAGAAAAACCAACTTATCCGGAAACAGGTTACGGCTATATAAAGCTTGGGAAAATTTTAGAAGAAAACCTTTATACTGTTGAAGATTTTGAAGAAAAACCTCCCAAGGAGAAAGCTGAAAAATTTGTGAAAAGCGATAAATACCTTTGGAATTGCGGTATATTTCTCTTCAAGCTGGAAAGAGTAGTAAAAGACTTTACCGAGCTTATTCCTGAAATAGATTTGAACAAACCCTATGAAGATTTTTTAGAAAGATTTAAAGAGTATCCCAATATTTCCTTTGACCAAGGAATTCTTGAAAGAACAACTGCTAAAGCTGTGGTTTCCGTTAAAATGGGTTGGAGCGATGTGGGATCTTTTAAAGCTGTTTATGAGAATTTACCCAAAGACGCGGAGGGAAATGTTATTTTTGGAGAAGTTAAGAGTCTTGGAGGGAAAAACAATTTGTTTATCTCTACGGGCAAAAGTCTTGTAACTTCTGTAAATCTTAGAGATACAGTGGTAGTAAACACAGAAGACGCTGTTCTCGTAGTGAACAAGGAAGATGTTCAACAAGTCAAGGAGCTATTTTCTCTCTTAAAGAAAGAGGGTAATCCTAAAGCTCTTAAAGGGAAAACTCATCATGTTCCCTACGGTGTATACGTAGATCTGGAAGAAGGGGAGAGATACAGAGTAAGAAAGCTGATTCTCAGAGTAGGGAAAAAAATACCTCTCAAGCTTCACCACCATAGAACCCAGCACTGGATTGTTCTTCGTGGAACAGCAAAGATTGTGGTAGGAAAGGAAGAAAAGTTTCTCCACGAAAACGAAAGCTTCTTTGTGCCTAAATCTATTCCTTACAGTATAGAAAACGTAGGAAAAATTCCCCTTGAACTAATTGAAGTTCAAAGTGGAGAATATCTTATGGAAGACGATCAGATAGAACTTGAAAAGAACTAACAAACTCTTCACACCACTTTGATATACTGCCTGCTCCTACGAAAACCACAACATCGGTATCTCTAAGCATCTGGGTTAATTGTAAAAACAGTGTCTCTTTATCCCTTACGTAAAAGGCACTGCTTGCATTAGCGAGATCCACTGCTTTCACATTCCATTTATTCTCCTCTCCTGCTGTGTATATATCAGTTACGAATACAAGATCTGCCTCTTTCAAAACCCTGACAAAATCATCAAAGAGCATGTGTGTTCTTGAATAGCGATGAGGTTGGAAAACCAATACAATTCTTCTGTCTTTGTAAATCTCCCTTAGAGTTTTAATCACCTCTCCGATTTCCGTAGGATGATGACCGTAGTCATCGTATACAGGTATTTGCGCTATTCTTCCCTTAAGCTCAAGACGTCTGTGGGCATTTTTGAAGCTTTCAAGAGAGTTTTTAATCACTTTAAAATTTACTCCAAGCTCAAGAGCCACAGCTGTGGCAGCAAGAGCGTTATACACGTTGTATCTTCCGGGCACTCCTAAGTGAATAGTTCCGAGCGAAGCACATTCGTAGGAAACCTCAAAAACATATCTGCCTTCTTCTACTCTCAAATTCTTCGCTTGCACAGTAGCAGGAGAGCTAATTCCAAACGTCACTACCTTACGGGAAATCTTTGGAAGTATATCCCGACAGCCTTTGTCATCTGCATTTAGCGCAGAAAAACCGTAAAAGGGAACTCTTTGGGTGAAGTCCAGAAACGCTTTCTTGACAGCTTCTATATTTCCGTAAAAATCCAAATGTTCTCTGTCTATGTTAGTTACTACCGCAACAACAGGAAACAGTTTAAGAAAAGACCCATCGCTTTCATCTGCCTCCGATATGAGTATGGATCCCCTTCCCAAACGGGCGTTACTCTCTATACTCTGAAGAACTCCCCCTATAATTACAGTAGGATCATAACCACTGTTTTGGAGTATATAAGCTAACATAGATGTAGTTGTTGTCTTTCCGTGAGTTCCGCTAACCGCTATTCCCTCCTTCATTCTGAAAAGTTCCGCCAGCATTTCTCCCCTTGGTATTACGGGGATTCCTAACTCTTTACCCTTTTTTATTTCAGGATTACTTTCCGAGACAGCAGATGAATAAACAATAACCTGCGCGTCTTTTACGTTATCCTCGCTGTGACCTATATGAATTTTTGCTCCAAGTCTTCTAAGCTCTTCTGTTCTATCATTTTCCCTTAAGTCTGAACCTGATACTTTATAACCCATTTCAAGAAGTATGCGGGCTATCCCGCTCATTCCTATACCACCTATACCTACGAAATGAAATCTCTGAATTTTTTCCCTGAGCATCCGTTTTAATTGTATATTTAAATAGTTCTTTAAGGAAGGAATGAAAGGAGAAAAATACATAAGGGGGGTGGTAATTCTTTGGTCTCTTATTCTTAGTTTTTCCTTCCCTCAGGAAATAGGTAAGCTTTTAAAAGAATACGAAGAAGCTTCCGAACTTTACAGAAAGACCCGTAAGGAAAGTCTGGGACATGTAATAATCCTGTATAGAGAAGATCTTGAAATCATGCAGGCTTATACACTAGGAGATGTTCTCAAATCCTTAAGGCTTTTCACTTTATCCAATAACCGTTTTGGTGTTTTGAATATGTGGGAATTCGGTTCCTACTCTCTTATTCCCAGACATTACAGACTCTACATAAACGATCACGAAGTTTCCTCACTGCATACAGGATCTCCTTTTCTTGTATGGGAAAACTTTCCCTTAGATCTAATAGAGCATATTGAAATATACCAAGCCCCCGGTGCTATAGAGTTGGGAAATGAACCTGCGGTGATAATAATAAAAATCTACACAAAAGAACCCGCTAAAGAAAATGTTAACAGATTAAGAACAACCGCCACTTCGCGGAGAGGATACACCTCAGTCTTTTACAGGGCAAAAGAAGTAAACTCTTCTTTTTCTTACATATTCTTTGTATCCGCTGGCTCTGATAACAGAAAGGAGTATGGAACACCTAACAATACACTTTCAAGAGATGCTTTTTACAGATATGCCTTTACAGGTCTTTACTTTGAAAACATGAACTTTGAAATAGGTTACGGTTTTATCAAAAGATTACCTTTTGCAGGATTTGCTCTTGATAATACAGTAGAATACGGATTTACAAGAGCGGAGGATACCTATTTTGTATTTACTGCCTATCCCTTTAAGGATAAAACTCTAAAATTTGTTTTTTCCTTGGACAATCACAGGCGAAAGCATCACGAGAAAAGCTCCAGCGGTTTATATATACCTATTTTTACGGATTCTATTAAAGAATTCCATGAAGACGCTTTCTTCAGCAAGGTAGATCTTTATATATCAAAAACATTTATATCAGAAAAAAACAAACTACTGACCGCTGCTTCCTACAAACTGTATAACTCTGATGTAGATACCCGCTATTACATAACCTTAGATGGAAACAGAGTTGATGTGGGAAGCACCATACCCTTTGATAGACAAGAAATATACTCTTTCATTATTGAAGATCAGTTCTCTTTGAATCCGAGAAATCTTCTGATAAGCGGTTTGAAACTGGATAAATATTACAGAAACGGTGGTTTCAAAGACTTCAGAGAGTATATAATACGAGTTGGATACATAACAACTCCTTATCAAGGTGTTTACATTAAAAGCTTTATATCACGCAGTTATATTCCTCCTTACTTTTACGATTTAGAAAGTGCAGGAAGAGATCTCAGTCCCATTAAAATCCCCCTTTCCGCTACTGGCGAAGTTGTTTTCCACTCTGATATGGCAAAGCTGAACATGGGTTTGGGGTATGTAAAGGTAAAGGACAATATAGTTCCTGACAGCAGAGGGCTTCCAACAAACGACAGTAGAACTCTTGAATACAAACCCTTATTCTTAGACATAGAATACAAAATAGCAGAAGATCACAAACTTCAAACAGGATACAGCGCTTTTTTAGATCCTGAAATTGAAATGTCTCCTTTAGAAGGTGCTTATATAAGGATCTTATCTTCCTTTCATAGGCTTTCCGCCTTTGGTGAACTTATATACAGAAAAGGATTCTCCTACAGGGGAAAGGAAATAAAAGCTGGTTACGATCTAAGTGCAGGTATTTCTTACAACTTAACAGAAGATTTCTCTGTGAAGCTCAAAGGTGAAAACCTTCTCAACAAAGCCTTAGAAATTCCCTACTTTGCACTGCAGGGTTCAAACGTTGTTTCCTATCCTGTAAAGAGAAGAACTTTTTATCTCAGTGTGGATTGGGTGTTTTGATATGAAATTAATTGTCCTTCTTTTGTGTTTTTCTTTTTGTTTTGGAAAACTACCGGTGAAGGAATTCTCCAATGAAAAAGAGCTTGAGATAAGAATTCTTGAGAAAATCTTTTCCGATATAACAGGGAAAAGAAAAGTAAAAGTTTACCTGTTGGGAAATAAAAGTAACTACTTTTCCACAAATATGAAAAAGTATTCAAAGAACCTTAAAGAAATCAAGAATTGTAAAGAAGCGGATATAGTTTTCCTTGCAGGTAGATATAAGAACAAACTTCCTAAATCCTGTTACGGAAAAGTAGTTTTCTCTTCCCGAAGAAAAGATGTATTTATCAGAAAAAACTGTATAGGTGCTTTCTTCTGGAAAAAAGGAAGACCTAATATTCTGTTTATACGGGAAAAGCTCAACAGGAAAAAGGTAAAGTTACCTTCCGAATACGACAAGTTTATAGAATCCCTCGGTAGTAGGTTAGAAAAAGCTGGAGGGAAAGAAAAATGAGACTCCAGCGATCCGATGTATTCCTTGTTACCTTTGTCCTTTTAGTGGTTTTTACTTCTGTGCCAGTCTATATAGGTTCTTTAAAAGTTGAAGAACACGTTCAGAAGAGAATAATCTCCGATATGGTTTCGGTAGTAGGACATACGTTTAACAATGTCAGCGAATACATTAAAACAAAAGTTAGTGATAAAGATTTAGTTGATACTTTCTATAAAGATCAGAAGTTTAGAAGAAGCGTTGAAAGAATTCTTTCACTACTGATTACACCAGAGATAAAGTATGTTTACGTTATTTACAGGGATAAAGAAGGTAAGTTCAGGTTTTTAGCAGACGGTTCAAAAGAAGATAGAGCGGAGCCGGGAGAAAAGTTAGATGTTATTCACGAAGATCTTTGGATAAAAGCCCTTAACAAAAAAGAAGAAACAGTAATAATTCAAAAAAACCTGCACACCATAGGAGCAACCTATCTTAAACCAATAGTTCTTCAAGACAAAGCTCAAGCACTTCTTGTAGCTGATATATCTGTTCAAAAAATAAAAGAAGTAAGGAGTTCCATTAACCTTATAAGACATATGTCAACGGGATCTATAATATTTTCAATCTTCTTTCTTTACATAGCTATTTATCAATATCTGAAGCAAAGAAGACTTCTCAAGGAACTTTATACGGACAGACTAACAGGACTTTACAACCGCAATTACCTTGATTACAAGGGTTCTTATTTAAATTTATCTCAATACTATCTTGTTCTACTGGATATAGACGATTTCAGAAAAGTGAATGCAACTTACGGTGAAGAGGCAGGAGATGAAGTTCTCAAAGAGTTGGCAAGATTTTTGAAAAATGAGCTCAAAAACTCTATCATAGTGCGTTACGCGGGTGAAGAATTTCTGATCTTAATACCCAGAGACAACTTTGAGGATAAAGTCCAAGTTATCAACTTCTTGGAAGATTTAAAAAGTAGGATAAAAAGGCATTCTATAAAGTTTAAAAGAAGTGAAATAAGGATTAAGGTCTCTATGGGTTTAAATATATCTACTGGAAGAGAAAGATCTCTTGAAGAAACTATAAAAAATGCGGATAGAGCTTTGTATAGGGCAAAGAGAGAAGGTAAAGACAGAGTTGAAGCCTATGACGAGAGTATAGAACAGCTTAAGAAAAAACTCTCCATCGGGGAAGTAATAGACGCCATAGAAAGTAAAAGAATTATATGCTATTACCAACCGGTTTTTGATCTTAAAAGTGGAAAAATATCTCATTACGAAGCTTTAGCACGTATAAAGGGAGAGGACGGATACATCTATACACCAATCTTCTTTCTTGAAGATATAAAAGGGACTTTTATATACACAAGATTTGTTAGAGAAATAATAACTGTAAACGAGAATTTACTTAAAAAGGAAAGAGAAATAAGAATTAGTATAAATTTACTACCCACAGATATTACCGATGAGAATGTCCTTGAAGTTTTACTTGCCATAAAAGAACCTGTAAGGAAAAGAATACTCCTTGAGATAACGGAAGTGGAAGGAATTCCCTCCTTTGATAGAGTTAGGGAAAATATTTCAAAGCTTAGAAAACTCGGTTATAAAATATGCATAGATGATTTCGGAGCTGGATATTCTAATTTAGTTAATCTAACCCAGATAAGAATAGATTATTTGAAAATAGACGGAAGTATTGTAAAAGAAATTCACAGAAACAAAGTCAGCAGACTGCTTACAGAAATGGTCACAAGATTCTGTGACAGAATGGGAATAAAAGTAATAGGGGAATTTGTAGAAAACGAGAGAATTCTTGAAGAACTCAAGAAAATAGGTGTTCATTTCGGTCAGGGATATTACTTAGGGAAACCGAAACCTTTAATGTTAAAATAGGCTCTGGAAAAATGGCAGCAGCTCCTGGAGTAGAGAACACGGTCAGCGTTGACATACACACCCTTTTTCTTCACATAGCGATCATACTTCTATCAGCTCGCATGTTCGGAACTCTGTTTAAGAGATTGGGAATTCCTCCAGTATTGGGAGAGGTATTCGCTGGAATTCTTTTAGGACAGAGCTTACTGGGTTGGATACCTCTGAGCGAAGCGGTAAAGGTATTGGCGGAGTTAGGAGTTATCCTTCTGCTGTTTGAAGTGGGACTTGAAGCAGATATCCACATGTTGGTCAGAGTGGGGCTTTGGTCTATTGCTGTTGCTTTTGTAGGAGCTGCAGTTCCCTTCGCAGGAGGTTTTGTAATATCTTACTACCTTTTGGATATGCCTCTTATAAGTGCTCTTTTCATAGGCGGTGCTTTAACCGCCACCAGTATAGGTATAACTGTAAGGGTTTTAACAGACTTAGGAAAACATAAAACACGTTTTGCTCAAATAGTCCTCGGTGCGGCGGTTTTGGACGATATTATGGGTGTAGTTATACTAGCAGCTCTTTATGAGTTTTCCAAGACTAAGGAAGTAAATCTGGAAGCAACTACCAATCTTATGGTTCATATAGGAGTATTTTTTGTGGTTGCTCCTTTTGTGGCACGTTTTGCTGCAAAGCTTATATCGTGGATAGTAGATCGCCTTAACGAACCAGATGTTATACCTCCTTCAATATTAGCTCTTATCTTAGGAGTGGGATACGCCGCTTACAAAGTGGGTTCTCCCGAAATACTAGGTGCCTTTACAGCTGGACTTGCTCTTTCAAGAAGATTTGCCCTTCCCTTTGCTGCTTTTTTACACCTTAATGAAAGAGTCGTTCACAGAGTTGAAGAGGGAATAATTCCCCTTATCAACGTTATGGCTCCTATATTCTTTGTTTCAGTAGGTTTAGCTCTTAATCTTAAAGCTATAGACTTTTCTTCAGGAGAGTTTTGGTTCTTTTCTCTGTCTTTAATAGCAATTGCGATATTCGGTAAAGTTATAGCGGGTTTCGTAGCACCGGGAAACCTCAGGGAAAAGTTAAACATAGGACTTTCCATGATGCCTCGTGGAGAAGTAGGGCTTATTTTTGCTGAATTCGGTAGAAGTTTTAAAGCTATAGATAGCGTAGGATATGCAGTTGTTGTATTTGTAGTAGCGGTTACTACCCTTTTGGCTCCTATTTTACTTAAATTAAACGTTCGGAATGAAGATTGAAGAATTTGACTACTATCTACCGGAAGAGTTAATAGCAAAATATCCGATTATTCCCAGACACAGAGCAAGATTGATGGTTCTAAACAGGAAAAGTAAAACTGTTGAGCATTCCACGTTTTGGGATCTGCCGGCGTATCTTAAAAAAGGAGATTTGCTTGTATTCAACAACACAAAGGTAATACCCGCAAGACTCAAAGGGAAAAAACCTACAGGCGGAAAGGTGGAAATCTTGCTCACCGATTATATAAAACCAGATACATGGAAAGCTCTCGTAGGAGGTAAGAAGATAAAACCAGGACTGCTAATAAAAATAGCAGAAGATTTTGAAGTAGAAATTTTAAAACATCTAAAGGAAGGCAGTTTTTTGGTAAAACTGATAGGAAGTGATCCTCTCAAGCTAATAGATAAATACGGTAATATACCTATACCACCATATCTGGAAAGGGAAGAGGAAGAAATAGACAGAAATTACTATCAAACCGTATTTGCCTGTGAAAAGGGGGCAGTAGCGGCTCCTACCGCAGGGCTTCACTTTTCTCCCGAGCTTTTGCAGAGACTTAATCAGGCTGGTGTGAAAAGAGCGTTTGTGACACTTCACATATCTTACGGAACTTTCAAACCAGTAAAAGTAGAAAAAGTTGAAGAACACAGTGTTGAACCGGAATACGTTAAAGTTCCTGCGGAGACTGTGAGGGCTATTTTAGAAACTAAGGAAAAAGGTGGAAGAGTCATTGCTGTGGGAACTACTGTTGTCAGAGCTATTGAAACTTCTCCTTTCAAAGCTTATGAAGGCTGGACAGATCTATACGTATATCCCGGATTTAAATTTAAAGTAATAGATGGTATGATCACCAATTTCCATTTACCGAAATCTTCCTTGCTTATAATGGTGTGTGCTTTTGGAGGAAGAGAATTTATATTAAGAGCTTATAAGGAAGCTGTAGAAAAAGGCTACAGGTTTTACAGTTACGGAGACGGTATGTTGATCTTATAGATTTCCTAAGGTAAATACAGTATAGGATTTTGCCGTATACCGTATTTAATCACTTCATAGTGAAGATGGGGTCCCGTAGTTCTTCCGGAAGAACCTACATAGCCTACTATAGCGTTTTTGGGAATCTTATCGCCTCTTCTTACAGCAACCGATGCCATATGAGCGTAAAGAGTAACGAACCCATAACCGTGATACAAAATTACTGTGTTACCGTAACCCCTTATCCAGCCCGCAAACAGGACTTCTCCTTCTGCAGTTGCTACAACATGACTTCCATAAGGTGCGCCTATGTCAACACCTGCATGAAATTCCCTTCTGCCTTTTATACGTCTCCAACCGAATCCCGAAGTTATTATCCCCACTACGGGCCATATATCGGGTTTAGAACTTTCAACGCTTTTAAGCTCAAATAAAGGCTTCATCTCTTCAGGAATACTCTCAAAAAGAGGATCTATCGGAAGTTGAGGAAAATCTGTTCCCTTTTTGGAAAATCCACCGCAGATAAAGATAAGCAAACTAAGTAGTAGAGCCTTCTTCATCTAAGTAAAAGACTTCATCGGATATAGGTTCGTTCCATCTTTTAAAACCCGGTAGGGTTTCTACTCTATACCAAGCGGATCTATACCATATATCCGTGGGATTTTTCTTAACTGGAGCTATTTGAGCAGCTTTTGTTTGAGGATGATACTCCCAGTTCATGTAGTGGTTAAAATTCTGAATTATATCGGTTATTACTGTGCCGTAGTCAGTAAGAAGGATTTGTTGAAATTCCTTCCATCTGAAGATTGAAGAATCTCTTAAAGTCAAACCAAAGTATCCCGCACAACCACTTTCTTTCAAAGTCGCTATACCTCTACCTATGAAGGCTTTAAAGGCGGCAAAGGTTTCAGGCGGATCAGTAACGAAAACATCAAAACGTGCAAGCATATCTTCAGGAAAAGGCTTTCTCAAATCCCATACCTTTGCCTGTGCGTTTTCTATACCAAGCTCTTTAAAAATCTTATTATCGTAATCTATTAATCTCTTATCTATATCCAGAATAAGAACGCTTTTAGCTTTTCTTGTAAGAGCAACTGCAAGTCCTGTAAGGTCGTCCTCCGCTCCCATTACAAGGATATCCCTTCCTCTTAGATCGCCCCGAACGTCCATAAAGAGGACTCTGCTTACGGTTGTTTCTGGAGTTACAGATCCCTGATCGTAATCCCTTATAGCAGAAGGTCTGTCCTTTGCGAGTTCTATAAAAGTTCTATAAAACTCTTTGTCTGCGTAAAAGGGATATCCCCTTCCTTCACATGCTACACAAAGGAAGTTTCCCGCAGGCTTTATACCCAGTTCTCTAACAAGATCGTATCCCTTTTGAGTAAGGAGTATGTTTTCTTCTTCATCTACAAAGAGGATATTTTCAGAAATCAGTTTTTTCACTATAGCGGCAACAGCGGGAACAGGAAGATCGGAAAAATCTACTATCTTCCAAAAGTCACCAGTTCTCAAGATTGCGGAAAAAACACGCTCTACATTTCTCCTGTGAAGTCTAATACCTGTTTGATTTTGCACTTCCTGTGCTACATGTGAAAGCAATTCCAATCTTTCACCTCCTGTAAGATTCAAGCTTTATATTATACTTTGGAATGCCTAGACTTGACAGATGGCTTTTTGAAAAGGGTTTTGTAGATTCCCGCGAAAAAGCACGTTCTTTGATAATGGCAGGGCTTGTTTACGTTAACGGAAGGAGAGTAGATAAAGCAGGCTTTACAGTTAAAGGAACAGAACAGATAGAGGTTGAAGAGCTTCCTAAGTATGTTTCCAGAGGAGGATATAAACTAGAAAACGCTTTGAGAAGTTTTTCCATAAATGTGAAAGGAAAAATCGCTCTTGACGTAGGTTCTTCCACTGGTGGATTTACAGATTGTCTGCTTCAGCACGGTGCGGTGCGTGTTTATGCGGTAGATGTAGGAAAAGGGCAAATGCACTTCAGGCTCAGATCCGATCCTAGAGTAATTCTATACGAAAAAACAGATGCAAGAATGCTAACAGATAAACATATACCCGAGAAAGTAGATATTCTTACCGTAGACGTATCCTTTATATCCTTAACCAAGGTATTATCCCACGTTTTAAAGTTCCTTAAGAAGGAAGGAACAGCACTGATTCTTATAAAACCTCAATTTGAACTGTCCCCTTCGGAAGTTAAGAAGGGAATTGTAAAAGATAAAAGCTTAAAGAGAAAGGCACTGATTAAAGTTATAAAACACCTGCAAGAGTTGGGATACGGTATAAGAGATTTGATAAAAGCCTCACCCAAAGGAAGCAAAGGAAATGAAGAATTCTTTGCTTATGTTATCAGAGAAGCAAATAAACTATCATTGGATTCAGCGGTAGAAAAAGCGCTTAGGGATTAAATTAAACTGTAGGATAATTAAATCTAAGGAGGTTGAAAATGAGTGAAAACGGTGAAAAAAAAGAAAAGGATTTGAAAAAAGAAGCCAAGGAACTTTTTAAGGTTTTTTACGAAAAAACAAAAGATTTTCAAAAAGCTACAGCTCAAACTATAAAGGAAATGAGTGATAAAACTTTTAAAGGTGTTCAGCCTTCAAAGGAGAAAGTCAAAGAGATTACCGAAGGTATAGTGGAAGGTATTCAGGAAACCCGCAAACAAATGGGAGATAAATTGGAAACAGTTTTGAAAACTCTACAGGACTTAACCGCTAAAGCTACAGCAGGGGTAATGGATATTCTATCAGGTGTCATAGAAGGTGTTGAAGAGGCAACAGAAAAAGAAAGAAGTGAGGAATGCCTCAGGTATATAAAAGAAAGAAGATCCGTTACATTTTTTGATCCTCAAAAGGAAGTCTCTGAAGATACAGTAAGGGAAATAATTAACATAGCAACTTTAACTCCTTCCAGTTACAATCTTCAACCTTGGGAAGTTATCGTAGTTAAAGACAAGGAAACTAAGAAAAAACTAAAAGAAGTATGCAACAATCAGCAAAAGGTAGAAGATGCATCAGTAGATTTAGTTGTCATAGCTAATCTTAGAGCTGCAGAAGAACATGTTGATAAAATACTGGATAGCTGGACTGAATTAGGATACATTTCACCTGACCAAAGAGAGAATTTACGTAAGCAGATACTTGAAGAGTGGAAAAGTCCGGAAAAGAAGAAGAGGAAAGCAATAAGAGATACAGCAATGTTCGCTATGAGTATTATGATAGTTGCAAGACACTTCGGACTTGAAACTCACCCCCTTGAAGGATTTGATGAACAGAGATTGAAAAAACTCCTGGGGATTGGCAAAGATCGTATTGTTGTTCTTATTATATCCATGGGATACAAAGACCCGCAGAAGGAACTACCTCCGCGGGCTTACAGGTATAAATTTGAAGAATTCGGCAGATTAATATAATCCGCCCCCCCGCATTTGTCTTCTCAATATCTCTTCGGGAGAAGCTTCTTGCACGCTGAGAACTTCCACATCAAAGATAAGGACTTTTCCCGCAAGAGGATGATTCATATCAACTGTTACCGTATCTTCGTCAAAATCCACAACCACCATATGAATTGTATGTCCTTCCGGAGTTTGAGCCTGAAGGGGAAGACCCTTCTCAAGGGGAACGTTCTGAAAATATTCCCTAGGAGCTTTCTGGATAAGGTTAGGATCCTTAGGACCGTAAGCTTCTTCCGGAGGAACTTCTATTGATTTTGTTTCCCCCACTTTCATACCCAACATGCGGTTTTCAAGTCCCGGTATTATTTCTCCCGCTCCCACCATAAATACTATAGGTTGCCCGGAATCCCTACTGGATTCCAAAACATCTCCTGTTTCTCCGTCTCTTAAAGTGTAGTGGAAAGATACAACTGTGTTTTTCTCTACCTGCTGTCCCATCTTAAAACTCCTTTAAAATTGAATTCCGCCTTGCGAAAGAGGAAATGCCTCCCTCTTACAGGCGGTTAAGCTAACATTTAATTTTACGCTCCCCGAATCAGAGTGCAAGTTGTTTTGTGAAGAACACTTGCAAATTAACCCTTGCTCTGCTATCATAGTCCGCTAAGAAAAGATGGGAGAGGGTTCAGCCATGAGAGGATTGTTAATAGGAATAATACTATGTATGCTGGCGGCAATGGGATTTTCCTACGGTCCTCATGAAGGACTGGATTGCTTGGGTTGTCACGATCCGCACTATGCAAAAGCTCAGAAGCTCTTTAAAGTAAACAACGAAGTCTATCCAAATCCACGAACAGGTAAAACCATAGACGGTGTTTCCGCCCTGTGTTTGGGATGTCACAATCTTGACAAGTTCGGCGGGGCTAATATAAGGCCTATATTCCTGCACATGACTCACCCGGTAAATATAGAACCCAATCCGAAAATAGCAAAAGTCCCCGAAAAATTGCTTAGAGACGGAAAACTGCAATGTGTAAGCTGCCATGATCCGCATCCTTCCAATCCCTTTTGGAAGTATTTAAGGGTGGAAACCAAGAAAGGTTCTCAAGTAGGTAAATTCTGCGCTGTGTGTCATCCTGCCAAAGCGGATTTGAAGTTTTACGGTATAGCGGGACAGCTGGACATAAAAGTTTTCTCTTCAATGAACGAAGCAGTAGGAGCAAAAGCTTTTTCTCTTACAGATCCTCAACTCACTATAGAAAATCCCACTCCAAACTACATAAAGCCTTTCGGTTCTTTTAAGAACGATCTCGCTCCCGCTTATACTTTTGTTCCTTTTCAAGCTTGGATATACAGTCCCGATCCGGAAAACTTACCTCCAGAATTGAGAAAACTTATTGAAAAGCCCAAACCTAAGAAAAAGAAGAAAGAGAATGTCAAGAAAAAAGGCAATACTGGTTCTTGAAGACGGTAGTTATTTTTTAGGTTACAGCTTCGGTGCCGATGGGGAAAAGGGAGGGGAGTTAGTTTTCAACACTTCAATGACAGGCTACCAGGAGATCTTAACTGATCCTTCCTACAAAGGACAGATTGTTGTTATGACTTACACGCAAATAGGAAATTACGGTGTAAACGATGAAGATTTAGAATCCACTCAAATTCAGGTTAACGGTTTTGTGGTAAGAGAAGCTTTTAGTTTTTGTTCTAATTGGAGAGCGAAAAAAAATCTTCAGGAATACCTTAAAGAAAACGGTATTGTTGCCATAGAGTCAGTAGATACAAGAGCGCTTGTTAAGAAGATAAGAGAAAAGGGTGTTATAAAAGGCATTATCTCCACAAAAGATTTTGATCCTTACAGTCTTTATTTGAAAGTAAAGAAACTACCGGATATTTCAGAACTGGATTTGGTGGAAGAGGTTTCTTCAAAAGAAGCTTTTCCTTGGAATCAGGGAGAATGGAATCTCCACGGACCCCTTGTAGCGGTTGTGGACTTTGGCGTAAAGAGAAACATATTAAGAAGGTTAACCGCTGAAGGAGCAAGGGTAACTGTAGTTCCTCCGCAGGAAGCTGAAAGTTTTATTCTGAAAAATAAACCCTCCGCTATTTTCCTGTCTAATGGACCGGGTGATCCTCAAAGGGTAAAGATAGGAATAAAGCTTGTCAGAAAGTTCATGGAAAAAATACCTATTTTGGGAATATGCTTAGGATGTCAGATAATAGGAATCGCCTTAGGAGCGAAAACCTACAAACTTAGATTTGGCCATCATGGAGGAAATCATCCGGTAAAGGATTTAAGAACAGGAAAAGTAGAAATAACCGCTCAGAACCATAACTTTGCAATTGATCCTGAAACCTTACCACCAGAAGTTGAAGTAACCCATCTTAATTTACTTGACAATACTGTTGAAGGTATCAGACATAAAGAACTCCCAGTTTTTGCAGTTCAATACCACCCAGAGAATTCTCCCGGACCTCATGATTCTTACTATCTGTTCAAAGAATTTGTAAAGCTTTCTTCAGTGTAAGGCTTTTATTATCTCTAAAATTTCTTCCCTTTTGTTTCTAAAACTGGATCTGTTACATATAAGCCACGCGGTAGATTCTTCTATCACTTCCATTTCTACAAGTCCGTTTTCTTTAAGTGTTTTCCCCGTCTGAACTAAATCTACTATAAACTCAGCAATTCCTATGGTTGGAGCAAGTTCAACAGATCCGTTGAGAACTATAACATCTACTTTAACCCCTTTTTCTGAAAAGAAACGGTGTGTTGTGCGGGGGTATTTGGTAGCTACTTTTATAAAAGTGCTTTTTTCGTAAAGTTCCTTACTTTCGGGTTTTCCTGCAACCGATATACGACAACGACCTATTCCTAAATCCAATAGTCGGTAAACATGTGGATTTTTTTCTACGTAAACATCGTAACCACAAATTCCCAAATCCGCTGTGCCGTATTCAACGTAAACAGGCACATCAAAAGGTTTAACCAGCAGAAGTGTCAAGTCCTTAAGCTCTAAGATTAACTTCCTGCCTTCCTCTACTTTTTTTTTCAGTATTCCCTTAGAAAAAAGTAGATCTACACTTTCTTTGAAGAGTCTGCCCTTTGGTAAAGCTATTCTTATCATTTTATTCTGGGTTTTACTCTTATTAAAACTTCATCAGGATTTACACTTTCTCCTACTTGAACGAAAATCTCTTCCACAACACCGTCTACAGGACTGTGAATCTCGTTTTCCATTTTCATAGCTTCTACAACTAAAAGGACATCTCCTTCTTTTACCTGCTGCCCTACTCTCACTTTTATATTAACCACCTTACCAGAAATGGGAGAAGTTATATCTCCCACATCTCTGGGTCGCGGTCTTTTAGGCGCTACAGGAGATCCTTCTGATATTTCATAACCCCCTCCTTTTATTTCAACTTCTCTCACAGGTTGCAAAACAACTTCTTCAAGTCTGCCATCAAGTCTTATAAAAAAGGTTCTTCCACCCGCAGTCTCTTCTCCCCTACCCGCTATCTGAACATGATACTGTTCACCGTGAACAGTTATATTAAACTCAACAGGCGCCTTTTCTACGCACTGTTCTTCTTTCTCCTCAACGTAAGGTTGTAATTCTCCCTTTTGAGCTTTTTCTCTCCACTCAAAGAATTCCTTAGCAACAACCGGAAACAAAGCATAGGAGAGAATGTCTTCTTCACTTTTTGCACCTGCTTCCTTGGCTTCTTTTCTTATCTTTTGAAGTTCGGGTTCCAAGAGATCAGCAGGTCTTTTATCGTATAAGGGTTCCTCATCTCCTAAAATCTTTTCAAGAACTTCTTTCTTAATAGGAGCTGGTGGTCTTCCGTAGAGACCTTTAACGTAATCTTTTGTTTCTTTTGTCACCACTTTATAACGTTCTCCGTGAAGAACGTTCATAAAAGCTTGAGTCCCTACTATTTGACTTGTAGGTGTTACGAGAGGAGGATATCCAAGATCTTCCCTTACACGTGTAACTTCCTTGAGAACTTCCTCCAACTTATCTTCTAAATTCTGCTCTTTTAGCTGGTTTATAAAATTTGTTATCATACCACCGGGTATTTGGTGCATTAACACACCTACATCTGGATATGGGGAAAGAACGTCAAATTTTTTGTATTTTTGTCTTATTTCTCTGAACACATCTCCCGCTTTCTTGTAGGTTTCTGCGTCTACTCTCACACTGTAGCCGAATTCTTTGAGAATGTATATCATGGTTTCTCCCGGAGGGTGAGATGTCTGGCAGGAAAGAGAATAAAAAACCGTATCTATCATATCCGCTCCTGCTTCAATACCTTTGAGTTGTGCCATCTCCGCTAAATCTGCAGTGGTTTGCGTGTGCAGATGAACAGGGTATTTCGGATATTCAGATTTTAGAGCTGAAACTAAATCATAGGCGTTCTTAGGAGACAAAAGACCTGCCTGATCTTTTATAGAAATTATATCTATCCCCATGTCTATCAGTTCACCGGCTATTTTCACGTAATACTCAACTGTGTGAACAGGACTTATTGCATAAGAAAGAACACCCTTTACAGTAGCTCCTACCTTTTTGGCTGTTTCTATGGACTTTTTCATATTTCTGGTATCGTTCAGCGCGTCAAAAATCCTGAAAACCTCAATACCGTTATCGTAAGCTTTTTTTACAAATTCTTCCACCACATCGTCCGCGTAGTGCCTGTAACCCACAACATTCTGACCCCTTAAGAGCATTTCTAACGGTGTGTTTTTTGCAACTTCTTTAAATCTCCTTAGTCTTTCCCATGGATCTTCCTTAAGATATCTAAGACATACGTCGTAAGTAGCTCCTCCCCACACTTCCAAGGACCAAAAACCGCACTTGTCCAAAAGAGAGAGAGTTTCAAGCATGTCTTCAGTGCGCACACGTGTAGCAAGTAAACTTTGAATTCCGTCCCTAAGGGAAACGTCTGTTATAAAAATCTCTCTCATCACCGTCTCCTTAATGAGGATAGTATAAATTAAATAGTTAGATTTTAAGCTATTTAATCCTTGACAGGTTACATAGCCTTACATAAAATTTTTAACACCTTTTCTGGAGGATATTGATGCCTGAGAATGTCTATACGTGGGAAAAGGGAATAGCAAAACCTGAAAAAGGGGAGTTTATAGAACTAAAAGAAGACAAAACTCTTAGAATACCCTCTTACCCTGTTATTCCCTTTATAGAAGGAGACGGTATAGGACCTGAGATAACTCCCGCCATGATTCGTGTCGTTAACAGAGCTGTAGAATCCGCTTATGGAGATTCCCGAAAAATTGTCTGGGTTGAAATACTTGCAGGGGATAAAGCTCAGGAAAAAACGGGGGAAAGACTCCCAAAAGAAACACTTGACTTTCTGAAAAAAGCGGTAGTTGGTATAAAAGGACCCTTGGGAACCCCTGTAGGAAAAGGAATCCGTTCTATAAACTCCGCTCTTAGGAGAGCCTTTGACTTTTACTCCGCTGTCAGACCCGTTTACTGGATGGGACAACCCACTCCTATACCTGATCCTGCAAGAGTTGATTTGGTTGTCTTCAGAGAAAACACCGATGACGTATATGCAGGTGTAGAATTCTTTTCCCGCACAGAAGAAGCTCTTAAAGTGAGAGATTTCCTTCTTAAAGAAATGGGAGCAAAAGAAGAAGGCTTTCCACAAGATATAGGTATTACTGTAAAACCAATGAGTGAATTCAAAACAAAAAGACACGTGAGAAAAGCTCTAAGATACGCTCTTGAAACCAATAGAAAGAACGTAGCCGTTATAGGAAAAGGTAACATAATGAAGGCAACAGAAGGAGCTTTTATAAACTGGGCTTTTGAAGTAGCTCAAGAAGAAGAGTTCAAGGGAAGGGTTCTGACCGATCCAGAAGCAGAACCCGCAAAAGGGCAAGTGAAATTGAGTAAAGTTATAACAGATCAAATGCTCATGCAGTTAGTTTTAAAACCCGAAGCATGGGATCTGATAATAGCACAAAACTTAAACGGAGATTACGTTTCAGATCTTGCCGCAGCACTCATAGGCGGTCCGGGATTTGTCCCCAGCGGGAACATAGGAGATGGATACGCACTCTTTGAAAGCACCCACGGAACAGCACTTGATATAGCTGGAAAGAATATAGCAAATCCTCTTTCCCTAATTCTCTCAGGTGCAATGATGCTTGAATACATTGGCTGGAAAGAGGCTTCTGAAAAAATATACAGCGCTGTTAGAAAAACCTTAGAGGATAGAATAGGAACACCTGATATAGCCGCAGGGTTCAGAAAAAGAGGAGAAGAGGCAAGAGAAGTTTCAACAACAGAATATGCCGAAGAAATAGCAAGGAGGATAAATTGAAATAAACATAAAAGTAAAGGAGGTATAATCAATGAAAATTAAAGTAACTCAGAAAGAAGATTTTCACTTTATAGGTATAGGACCCGCAGGAAGGGAAGTTCCTATAGACGCTGCGGATTACGTAGGCGGAAAGGGAAGGGGAATAAGACCTCCTGAGCTTCTCTTTCACTCCGTAGCAGGTTGTGTTGGGATACACCTTTACGAAGCACTTCACAAGGAAGGAAAGCATGTTGAGAATATAGAAATAGAGACAGATGCGGATAGAAAAACAGACGATTACCCGAAGGTTTTTTTAAAGATATATTTAAGTGTTAAAGTAAAGGGAAATGTTACGGAAGAAGATGTAAAAAAAGCCCTTGACAAAACTATATACGATCCCGGAACCTGCTCCATCGCCTATATGATAAACAAGGTTGCTCCCATTGAGTATAGGGTTGAGGTTGAAAATGGTTAAGGACAAAGAGCACTGCTTATGGGTTAAAAACAGTCTTATTTCTCTTATAAAAGAGTATTGTGGAGAGGAGGTATTGGGTAAATCCGGGGGAGTTCTTTACAGTAGCTACTCAACCGTAAAACCCGGAGATTATGTGATTTTTGGGATAAACCCAGGCGGTGATCCAGTTCAAATGAGCCACTGGACTATTGAATGTGATATTGAATACAAGTATAAGAAGAGTATTGAAAAAGGAACTTGGAATGAATACATTGATGAAATTTGGAGTGGAGAAGAACCTGGAGAATCAATATTCCAAAGGAGGATAAGGCGTCTTTCAGAGTTTTTATTTGGTAGCGAGAGTAAACTCAGGGATATATGCGCTTTAAACTTAGTTTTTATCAGAACAAGGAATGAAAAAGGAATAAATTATAAGTTGTTCAACCGCTTTTGGCGAGTTGATGAATGGTTTATAAAAACGGTTCAACCGAAATGTATAATTACTATCGGCAAAAAACCCTATGAATATTTACATCAAAAATTCAGTGAATACGGATCAAAAAAAGTTTGCGAGAAAAAATTTCCCGCAAGCCACGGTAATTGGAAAATGCGTATCTCCAAAATTACAGAACCTTCAGGATTAGTAGACAAACCCATTGTTATCCTGCACATTCCCCACCTCAGCAGATATGAAGTTTCAGGAAAGAAACAAATATTTGACGAGGTTAAAGAATATTTAAACGAATTACAGGAGGCGGAATATGTTCAATAAGCTTCTCATAGCCAACAGAGGCGAAATTGCCTGCAGAATTATACGAGCAGCAAAGGAGCTGGGAATACAGACTGTAGCCATTTACAACGAAGCAGAGGGAACAGCTCGGCATGTAAAGATGGCAGACGAAGCCTACATGATAGGAGTTGATCCCCTTGATACTTATTTGAACAAGCAAAGAATTATAGATCTTGCTCTTGAGGTAGGAGCAGATGCAATTCACCCAGGCTACGGATTTCTTGCGGAAAACGCAGAATTCGCCCGTATGTGTGAAGAAGCTAACATAACTTTTATAGGACCGCCGTGGCAAGTTATAGAGCTTATGGGAGATAAAGCCAGATCTAAGGAAATAATGAAAAAAGCAGGTGTTCCAGTAGTGCCGGGTTCTGAAGGAATTCTCAAAGATGTTGAAGAAGCCAAAACCATAGCCAAAGAAATAGGGTATCCTGTTCTTCTCAAAGCGACCGCCGGAGGCGGTGGCAGAGGAATAAGAATCTGTAGGAATGAAGAAGAACTCATAAAAAACTATGAAAGTGCCTACAATGAAGCTCAAAAGGCTTTCGGCTGTGGTGATCTTCTTTTAGAAAAGTTTATAGAAAATCCAAAACACATAGAATTTCAAGTTCTTGGAGATAAATACGGAAATGTAATACACTTAGGAGAAAGAGATTGTTCTATACAGCGCAGAAATCAAAAACTTGTGGAAATAGCACCTTCCTTGTTACTAACTTCCGAAAAAAGAGCCTATTACGGAGATATTGTAGCAAAAGCCGCTAAGGAAATAGGTTACTACAACGCAGGAACAATGGAGTTCATCGCCGATGAGCAGGGTAATCTCTATTTCATAGAAATGAACACACGCATTCAAGTGGAACACCCCGTTACAGAAATGGTAACCGGTGTAGATATAGTCAAATGGCAGATCAGGATAGCCGCCGGTGAGAAGTTGAAGTATAGACAAGAAGATATTAACTTTAAAGGGTATTCAATAGAAGTAAGGATAAACGCAGAAGATCCCAAACAGGGATTTGCTCCTTCGGTAGGTATGATAGAAAGGTATTACGTTCCTGGTGGATTTGGAATAAGAGTAGAACACGCAGCCTCAAGGGGTTTTGAAGTTACTCCTTACTACGACTCTATGATTGCAAAACTTATAGTATGGGCGCCAGAGTGGAAAATAGCAGTTGACAGAATGAAGGCAGCTCTTGAAACCTATGAAATAACAGGAGTTAAAACCACCATACCTCTTTTGATAGAAATAATGAAAGAACCGGACTTCAGAGCAGGTAAATTTACTACAAGATATCTTGAAGAACACCCTCAGGTGTTTAATTACAAAGAACACAGAGACAAAGAAGACTTCGCCGCTATAATATCCGCTGTGATCGCTTCTTACCACGGAATATAAGTAATTTAAAAATTGCACTGTCAAGGAGGTGGATAAATGGTAGAAATCTTAGAGGAAATTAAAGAAAAGATTAAAGAATACGAAAAACAAGGCTTTAAGAAAAAGATTTTAATCTCAGACCTTACTCCCAGAGACGGACAGCAATGTAAACTCGCTACAAGAGTAAGGACTGATGACCTTATACCCTTGTGTGAAAAACTGGATAAATGCGGTTTTTATGCAGTAGAAGTATGGGGCGGAGCCACCTACGATGTGTGCCTTAGGTATCTTAAGGAAGATCCATGGGAAAGACTAAGGAGAATAAAAGAAGCCATGCCAAACACGAAACTACAGATGCTCTTCAGGGGGCAAAACATAGTAGGTTATAAACCTAAGAGTGATAAAACTGTTAAAAAGTTTGTTGAGAAAGCAATAGAAAACGGTATAACCGTTTTCAGAGTTTTTGATTCCTTAAACGACAACAGAAATATAGAAATGGCTGTTAAAGCTATAAAAGAATTCGGTGGAGAAGTTCACGCTGAAATAAGCTATACCAGATCCCCTGTTCATACCTATGAGAGATGGATGGAATACGGTAAAGAGTTGGCAGAGTTAGAACCAGATTGGATATCCTTTAAAGACGCAACGGGTATTATGCCTCCTTTTGAATGTTATATGATCATTAAGGGATTAAAAGAAGCTACTGACGGTAAAATTCCGGTTCTCCTACACAACCACGATATGAGCGGTATGGCGACTATAAACCATATGATGGCTGTCCTTGCAGGAGTTGATATGCTTGATACTGTGCTGTCTCCTTTAGCTTTTGGATCTTCTCACCCTGCTACAGAAACAATTGTAGCTTCCCTTCAGAATACCCCTTTTGATACGGGACTTGATTTAGAGAAAATAGCAGAAGCAGCGGAAGAGGCAAAAAAAATAAAGAAAAAATACAAGAAATACGAAACAGAATACGCAGGTGTTAATGCTAAAGTTCTCATTCATAAAATACCCGGCGGAATGATTTCCAACATGGTTGCTCAATTAATGGAAGCCAACGCTCTTGATAAGATAGAGGAAGCGCTTGAAGAAGTTCCCCGTGTGGAAGCTGATCTCGGATATCCACCTCTTTTGACACCCTCTTCTCAAATTGTAGGAGTTCAAGCTGTTTTGAACGTAATAACAGGAGAACGTTACAGAACAATCACAAAAGAAGTAAGGGATTACGTAGAAGGTAAATACGGAAAGCCACCCGGACCCCTGTCCAAAGAATTAGTTGAAAAAATCCTTGGACCAGATAGAGAACCCGATTTTTCCATAAGACCGGGAGATTTAGCGGATCAAGAAGAATGGGATAAAGCCAGAAAAGAACTTGAAAAGCTGTTAGGAAGAGAAGCAACTGATGAGGAAATACTACTTTATATTCTTTTCCCAATGCAAGCAAAGGAATTCCTTATATTAAGAGAAAAAGGAGAACTCCATCCCGAACCCGTTGAAGAGCTTGCCGATATTACAGAAACACCAAAGGGTAAAGTGGAAGGTGCAGCTCCTGTAGAGTTTGATATCCTTTACCACGGAGATAGATTCAGGGTAAAAGTAGAAGGTGTTTCCTTTGAAACCGAAGCAGGAAAACCCAGAAAATACTACATAAGAATAGACGGGAAATTGGAAGAGATCCAACTATTCCCCCACAGAGAAGCGATACCCAAAGGCGGTTCAACTGGCACAGTATCGCCTCCACCGGTAGAAGAAGGCATACCCAAAGCTTCCGAAGCAGGAGATGTAACACCGCCTATGCCGGGAAAGGTGGTAAAAATTTTAGTCAACGAAGGTCAACCAGTAGAGCAGGGTCAAACTGTAGCCATAGTGGAAGCAATGAAAATGGAAAACGAAATACACGCTCCCATGGAAGGAATAGTTAAGAAGATCTTTGCAAAACCGGGAGATCAGGTTAATCCCGATGAAGCAATACTCAGGATAGCTCCTTATAAAGAGGATAAAAGTTATCAGTGATTCTTGACAATTTGAAGATTATGGCTATGTTTTTTTACACCTTAATTTAGGGAGGTAAAGTGTATGGCGTTTGATCTGACAATTAAGATCGGCGGAGAAGGTGGAGAAGGTGTTATCTCCGCAGGAGATTTTTTAACAGAAGCCGCCGCACGGGCGGGCTATGAGGTAGTAAACTTTAAAAGCTTTCCTTCAGAAATCAAAGGAGGTTACTCTCAATCTACGGTGAGAATATCCGATGTGAAGAAATACTCCACAGGCGACGGTTTTGATATTCTCTGTTGCTTCAACGGTGAAGCTTATGAATACAACAAGAAACATCTCAAACCGGGAACGGTACTGGTTTACGATTCTTCGGATTTTGAACCAGAAGAACACGAAGGGGTAATTACTTACCCTGTTCCCTTGTCAGAACTGGCAAGAGAAGTAATGAAAGCCTACATTACCAAAAATGTCATAGCTCTCGGTGTTCTTTGTGAACTGTTCAAGATTCCCGCAAAGCCAATAAAGGATTCCATAAAGGCAAAGTTCATGAGGAAAGGAGAAGATGTAGTTAATATGAATTACAGAGCTCTTGATGTAGGAATGAATTACGTCAGAGAAAATCTTGAAAAAAGAGATCCTTATTCATTTCCACCACCTAAGGAACCTAAGGATGTGGTAATAATGGAAGGCAATCAAGCAGTGGCAAAGGGTGCTGTTGTAGCAGGTTGCAAATTCTTCGCAGCGTATCCCATAACCCCCGCAACAACAGTAGGTAATTACATAGTAGATGATCTTATAAAAGCTGGCGGTTGGCTATATCAAGCGGAAGACGAAATAGCGGCAATGGCAATGGCTATAGGCGCTTCCCATGCGGGACTTAAATCCATGACAGCCACTTCTGGACCCGGTATGTGTTTGAAAACAGAACTCTTTACTTATGCGGGTATGGCAGAGATTCCTGTGGTTATCGTTGATGTTCAAAGAGTGGGACCCGCTACAGGAATGCCTACAAAGCATGAGCAGGGAGATCTTCATCATACCGTTTACGCAGGTCATGGAGACTACCCTAAGGCTGTATTAGCTCCCACAAACGTAGAAGAAAACTTTTACCTTACAATAGAAGCTTTTAATCTGGCAGAAAAATACCAAATGCCCGTTTTCTTACTCACAGATGCCTCCCTTTCACTCAGAGCGGAAGCTTTCCCTACTCCTAACGTTTCAAAGATTAAGTTAGAAAACCGCTGGCTATACAATCCCGCTGAGGATCCCGAAGGAAGGTATATAAGAAACGGTAGATTCCTGCGTTTTGCTCTTTTCACAGAAGACGGTATAACACCTATGGGAGTGCCGGGAGATCCGAACGCCATACATGCTATAACCGGCTTAGAACATCAGGAAAACTCCGATCCGCGTAACAGACCGGATATAAGAACCCTTCAGATGGAAAAGAGAATGAAGAAATTAGAAAAACTCCTAAGGGAAGATGCAGACAGATTCTACGAATTTGACGCGCCCTTTGAAAAAGCAGATATAGGCGTAATAACCTGGGGACTTACCGCTTCAATAACTAAGGAAGCGGTTGATCGTCTCAGAAGCAGAGGAGTGAAAGTAAACGCTCTTTATATGAAAATGCTCTGGCCCGTGAGAGCTGATCTGGTAGAAGATTTTGCAAAGAGAGCGGAAAGAATAGCTATGCCAGAAACCAATTGGAGCGGACAGCTGGCGGATATTCTCAAACAGGAAACCCATATAAGACCTATAACGTTCAACATATACAGAGGAGAACCTATGATTCCCAGCGAAGTAGAAGGTTTTATAGACTATCTATTAGATAACCCGGAAATAACCGAAGGTAGGCTTACTGCTGCTGATGTTTTCGGTAAGGAGAAAGTCTACGGACTAATTTAAAGAAAGGAGGTGAAAAATGGCACACTTTCAACAGTTAGAGGTTCAGCTCAAACCCGCGGATTACAGAAGTGATATAGAACCTACATGGTGTCCCGGTTGTGGAGATTTCAGTGTAGTAGCAGCTTGCACAAAAGCATTTTCAGAACTAAAGCTTCCACCTGAAAATATAGTTCAGGTTTCAGGAATAGGTTGTTCTTCAAGAGCGCCTCTTTTTATGAAATCTTATTCAGTTCACACCCTTCACGGAAGAGCTTTGCCCGTAGCTGTGGGTATAAAATTAGCCAATCCAAACTTAACGGTAATAGTTCAAACGGGAGACGGAGATCTCTTTTCCATAGGTTCAGGACACAATCCCCACGCTGCAAGAAGAAATATTGATCTTACAGTAATATGTATGGACAATCAAATTTACGGACTTACAAAAAACCAAGTTTCTCCCACATCAAGAGAAGGACTCTACGGTTCTCTTACTCCCTACGGGACAATAGATAAACCCTTGAATCCAATTGCTACAATGTTGGCTTACGGAGCTACCTTTGTAGCTCAAACCTATTCCGGAAATCCCAAGCACATGACAGAAGTAATCAAACAGGCTATAGTTCACAGAGGGTTTTCCTTTGTAAATGTCTTATCACCTTGTCCCACCTTTAACAGAGTTGATACTTTCAAGTATTACAAGTCAAGAACAAAAGATATAAACAAAGAATTAGGACACGATCCTACGGACTACTCAAAAGCTTTAGAATTAGCATTTCACGATCTTGATCACTATTACGATCCGAACGCTCCTGTTCCTATAGGAATTTTCTTTAAAAAGGAAACGGAAACCTATCACGATAGGGTAAACGCGGTAAAAGCCAGATACAAAGCGGTGGACAAGCCAACCCCTGAACTAATCCAGAGCTTTGTTGATGCATGCAAACCGAAGGCTATATAGAAAAGAATACCTTATAAAATCACCTGAAGCGATGGAAGCGCTGGGAGCTTCCATCGCCAAAAATCTAAAAAAAGGAGATGTTGTTTGTCTAAGAGGTCCCTTAGGAAGCGGTAAAACCACCTTAGTGAGAGGAATAGCAAAAGGTTTAGGTATAAAGGAGGGTTATTCGGTTCGGAGTCCCACTTTTACACTGGTAAACGAATATCCTACACAAAGGGGAACACTTATCCACATAGATCTTTACAGAGTTCCAGATTTTGATTGGAGTGAGTTCTTAGGGAAAGGTATATTAGTTCTTGAATGGTGCATGACGGATATTTACAGTATACTGATTGAGATAGAAATATTAGATATAAGTAAAAGATTGGTTAGGATAAAAGAACAATCATGGGCATATTCAAAGAAGACCTTCTTAGATTCGGGAATCTTATAGATAAAGAGATAGAGGTTAAACTTCCTCCAGAACACCTTAAAAACTCCTACGAAAATTTAGAGTTTGTATTCGGTGAAGGCATTCTCATAATACGCGGAAAGAAAGCCGGTTTTCTGAGAAGAAAATTTGAGATTACCGCGGTTCAGGAGAAGGAAGTTTACACTAAGGGGGTATATAAAACCGAAGATTTAGGTATATACCTCCGAATAACAGCGGGAGAAAAGGAAAATATCGTAAAAACACAAGGGATTTTTTCGGAAAAAGAACTACTTGGGTTGAGTGTTTGGGAAGCTCTTAAAAAAACCGATGTGTATAGAAAAATACCCGATCCCTTCAAAGAAAGAATTTTCCTTAAAAGATACAGATTAACAGAAGACTTCCTTCACCTTACTTTGGGAATACGCTCATGAGCAAGGACATCTCACCGGAAGAAATGTTTTCTCTTAACAAAAAAGTCCTTGTAGATATAAGAAGTCCGGCTGAATACGACGACTTTCACATACCCGGTGCTGTTAATATTCCACTCTTTGATAACGAAGAAAAAGCACTTATAGGATACATTTACAGGACATCAGGTATGGAAAAAGCCAGAAGATTGGGGGAAAAAATAGCAGAAGAAAAAATAGGAAGAATTTACTCCGAATTACGAAGTCTTAAGGAAAAATACGAAGATGTAATTATCTACTGCTGGCGAGGTGGACTGCGCAGTCTTAAGCTCTGTGAAGTAATGGAACGCATGGGACTAACTCTTTACAGACTCAAAGGAGGATACAGAGCTTACAGACAATTTATTCTTTCCGATATGAAAAAGATACTTTCTTCTATTACCTTTGTTGTTCTTACAGGTAAGACAGGGGTAGGGAAGACAAAGATTCTTAGAGAATTGAAGAAAAGGAAACTGCCTATAATAGATCTTGAAGAACTCGCAGGTGATAGAGGATCTGTTTTTGGGAATCTGGGAAGAAGCAGAAAGCTTTCCCAAAAGATGTTTGACGCTCTGCTATACGAAGAAATAAAAAATTGTAAAAGCGGTGTAGTTTTCACAGAAGATGAGAGTAAAAGAATAGGCAGGATCCACCTGCCCGAAGCTTTTTGGAACAGAAAGGAAAAAGGTCTTTACATAGAGATAACCGCTTCCTTAAATACAAGGATAGAAAATATTCTTGAAGAATACACTTCTTTCCAAGGTTGGGAAGAATACGTTGAAAAAGCACTATTTAAGATAGCAAAATACCTTGGAACAGAAAGATTTAAATACCTAAAAAAACTCTTAAGAGATAAAGAATACAAAAAAGCTGTGCATTTTTTAATAGTAGAGTATTACGACAAAAAATACAAACTTACAGGGAAACCTTCCCTTAAAATAAATGCGGATAACTTGCAAGAGTGCGTTTCAAAGCTTGAAGAATTTTATATATCTTTAAAAGATGAGAGTGAAATTCCGAATCCTTCTATACAAGGGGGATAAGCCCTTAAGCAGGAAAGATATTGTAGAAAAACAAGATCCTTTAAGCTTAGGAATAAGGTATATCCTTGAATACAAATACATAGAAGCAAGCAAGTGGCTTTTACTGGCGGAAGACTCCGAAGAAAAATATACCCTTCTTGCCCTTATAAGTCTTGCTCTTGGACAAAGGGAAACAGCTCAAGAGTTCATCACTCAGTCTAAGGAATATCCCAAAAAGACAGATATAAAAATACTCCTGTCAACACCCGAAATTTCTAAACCAGTAGAAGCAAATGTATTCTTTAAACAGTCTTCAAACTGAACTCTTCAAGAAAAAGAGCCTTAAAGGTATCCGGACCCAATCTTCTTACAAAAGCGGAAAAGCTTTCTCCTTCTGTTTTTTTCTCTTTGTAAAAACTTATTAGCTTATCTACAACTTTCTCCACCTCTTCAAGGGGTAGTCCCTGCAGGACTCTGAATCCTTCTCCCTCAGTGCAACCGCCAAGGAACAAATCTACTGCCAAGGTTACATTATCCCCTACTCTTGTTTTTGTTCCGACAAGTCCTATATCCGCTGCTCCGTGCTGACCACACCCTTTTGCACATCCGGACCAATGAACTCTTAAATTAACACCCTCTTTAAACCTCTCTGAAAGGTAATTGGCAAGTCTTAAAGCATCGGGTTTGTTGGGAATCACTCCATAAGCACAAGTATCACTTCCACCACAAGCAAGGGTATGAACATGGGAGGATTTACTGTTAAATTCCGTTAAAAACTCTTCAGAAAGGAGAGGATCTAAATTCTCTTCAGGGATATTGGGAATATAGACATTCTGATAAACGGAAAGACGTAACTCCCTACTACCGTATTTGCGGGAAAGCTCCGCGATTTTCCTGAAATCATGAGCGTTTATTCTACCTACGGGTATGCCTATGAGTAAAGCAAAGGTGCCGTTACGCAACGGCACTATACCTTCCCTTTCACCGCTGTGAGTTACAAGATTTCTTCCCGCGGTGGGAAGAGTTTTATACAATCTCCGCTCTAACTCTTCCCTAAATCTATCCGGACCCCATTCTTCCAAAAGATGATAGAGTCTGTTTTTACTTCTATTTTCCCTATTCCCAAAAGTGTTGTATATATCAAGGACACTCTTACAAAGATCAACAACTTCATAGGGTTCAACAAAAAGATCCATATCAATAGCCCTGACAGGTCCACCTGATCCCATTTTCCCTCCCAAGTAAAGGTTAAATCCAAGTCTGCCGTTTCTTTCCGCAAGATAAAGACATATATCGTTATACAGTGCATTTATAGTATCCCTGCGGGATCCTAAAACAGCTATGTTAAACTTGCGCGGTAAATCCGCATACTCTCTTCTGCCCAGGAAAATACGCGTAATTTCCTGTGTTAGTCTAAGGGTATCTATGAGTGAGTCTATCGCAAGTCCTGCAAGTGGATCTCCTGTTACATTACGCACATTGTCCATACCTGTCTGCAAAGTGCTGAGTCCTGCGTTTTCCAAAGCTCCTATTATTTCAGGAATGTGGGCAAGGTTTATCCATCGCAGTTGGATTTGCTGGCGAGATGTTATTTCTACTTCCCCTCTACAAAACTTCTCCGAAAGGTGCGCTATTATCTTAGCTTGTTCATAGGTAAGTTTGCCGTTAGGTATTCTTATTCTTACCATAAAGTAACCGGGGGTAGCTTTTCTGTAGAAAATTCCAAACCACTTTAGCCGTATATCTCTGTCCTCTTCAGGTATTTTTTCTAAGTTTGCTTCTTCAAAATAAGTTTTCATTTTTTCTTTAAATTCCTCTTCAAAAGGGTGAAGTTCCTTTTTAATAACTTCTATTTTGTTTACCCTTACAGGTTTCTCCTTAACGAATTCTCTTAATATCTCTTCAATTAGCTCAATACAACTTCCACAGGAAGTTCCCGCTTTGGTGAGATTTTGAATATCTTCTAAACTTGTAGCGGATTGATCTTTTATTGCTTTTACAATTTCTCCTTTTGATACAGCGTTACAGTTACAAACTGTATCGGAGTCTTTGAGATCTCCAACTCCTAATTCTCTCGGAATCAAGTGTTTTATAAGGAACAAAGGCCTTTCTGATGATATATCCTTTCCGCTTTTGATAAGATCAAGAAGGTAGGTATTCCCTCTTATATCCCCATACAAAATTGTGCCTACAATTTTGTTATTCCTTATTACCGCTTTTCTGTAAAGGGATTTTCCTTTATCCAAAAAGGTGACAATTTCGTCACCCTCTTTTTCCTTAAATTCTCCCGCAGAAAAAAGACTTATACCTGCTACTTTGAGCATTGCATAGGGAAGAGATCCTTCGTATTTTCTTTCATTTCCGTAAATAAGATTGTGAGCGCATACTTTAACCTGTTCCATTATCGGTGCGACTAATCCGTAAGTTTTCCCCCTGTGTTCAATGCACTCTCCTACAGCATACACATCGGGAGCGGAAGTTTCCAAATAGTCGTCTACAACTATCCCTTTTCTAACTTTAAGTCCGGAGTTTTTCCCTACTTCAGTGTTAGGTTTTATTCCCGTAGCAAAAACAACAAAATCTACTGGTAGTTCTTCTCCGTCTTCAAACTCAAGTCCCTCTACTTTTTTCTCTCCCTTTATCTCCGTAGTTTTTTTCTCCAGTAATATCTTTAGCCCCATTCTTTCCAAATCTCTTTTAAGAAAATCTGAAGCGACTTTATCAAGCTGTTGTTCCATAAGAGCGTCAAAAAGATGAATTAAATAAACTTCCAGTCCTATATCTACAAGAGCTTTAGCAACTTCAAGTCCCAAGAGTCCACCACCTACTACAGCTGCTCTTTTGGAAATTCTTGCCAGATCCAAAATCCGAAAGACGTCATCAGCTGTTCTGTAGGTAAAAACTCCCTTTTTGTTTATTCCCTTTACGGGAGGTATAAAAGGTTTACTACCTGTTGCTATTACAACCTTATCGTAGTGATAGAGTTCACCGTCTTCCGTTACTATCAACTTTTTCTTGGGAAAAATTCTGTCAACTCTGCAACCTACTTCTAACCGAACTCCCTTTTCTTCATACCACTGCCATCTTTTTATGTAGATTTCATTCATTAACTTTCTACCCGCTAAGACTTCCGTTATGAGTATGCGGTTGTAGCCTATGTATTTTTCCTCTCCGAAAACTTGGAGTTTTAATTCCCTACCTTCACCCCTTTGTAAAAGCTCTTCTACAAGAGCTGTTCCCGCAATGCCGTTACCTATGATCACAATCTTCATCTTTACCTCCATCTAAAAGCTTGCAAGAAACGTGCCACAGCTTTGTGAAGAAGCTTGTAATTTTTGCGATAAAATAAAGCTTTCATGGGTGGTAGCTGGAAACTCCACGGTTTGACTAAGGAAGAATACGATAAGATTGTGAACTTTCTAAAGAGAGAACCAACAGAAGTAGAACTCGGTATCTTAGGCGCTCTTTGGTCTGAACACTGTTCTTATAAATCTTCTAAGAAACTTTTGAAAAAACTACCCTCTTCTGCAGAGTGGGTTGTGCAAGGTCCCGGTGAGAATGCGGGAGTTGTTGAAATAGACGATAAAGTCTGGATAGCTTTCAAAATAGAGAGCCACAACCACCCATCTTTTATAGAACCTTTTCACGGTGCTGCTACAGGTGTAGGCGGAATAATAAGAGATATCCTATCTATGGGAGCTAGACCTGTAGCCTTAGCGGATTCTCTGAGATTTGCAGATCCTCGGGAAGTTCTTTCAAAATCTCTGCTCAAAGGTGTTGTAGCTGGAATAAGTTTTTACGGCAATTCCGTAGGAATTCCAACTGTTGCGGGAGAAACTGTTTTTGAAGAGTGTTACAAAACTAACCCCTTGGTGAACGCTTTCTGTCTTGGAATTATGCCTGCAGGGCGTATTTATAAGGCAAGAGCGACAAGAGCTGATCAAATTCTTATTCTTATAGGATCTGCAACAGGAAGAGACGGAATTCAAGGAGCTGTAATGGCTTCAGAAGAATTAGGTGATAATGCGGAAGAAAAAAAGCCAACAGTTCAGATAGGAGATCCCTTTTTTGGAAAGAAGTTAATAGAGGCTGTTTTAGAAGTAGTGGAGAAGAATTTGGTAATAGGTATCCAAGATCTGGGAGCAGCAGGATTGGCAGGTGCTGTTTCGGAAATAGCTTCTAAGTCAAAGCTTGGGGCGGAGATATACCTTGAAAAAGTCCCCCTTAGAGAAAAGGACATGACACCTTATGAAATATTACTTTCCGAAAGTCAAGAAAGAATGCTTCTTGTAATAGAAGATGAGAACTTAAAGTCCGTAGAAGAAATAGCCACAAAATACCATTTGAGCTGTGCTGTAGTAGGAAAAACCATTGAGAGAAACAGACTGCGAGTTTTATACAGGGAAAAACCGGTAGCAGATCTGCCTGTAAGTTTAATAGTAGAAGAAGCTCCTATTTACACAAGACCAGTAGAAGAACCCTCTTACCTTGAAAAACTCAACAGCTTTGATCAAGAATCTCTACCTATGCCAGATCTGTCCGAAGCTCTTAGAAAGATTCTCTCCTCTCCTAATATTTCTTCTAAGAGTTGGATATACAGTCAGTATGATTACCAAGTAGGAACAAATACAGTCATTAAACCCGGCGGAGACGCTGCAGTTATAAGGCTTAAATGGGTTGTTAAGCCTGAAGTTAAAACAGAAAAAGCTGTAGCCATATCTTCAGAAGGCAACGGCAGAATGGTATTACTTAACCCCTATGAAGGGGGTAAATACGTAGTCGCAGAAGCATGTAGAAACGTTGCCTGTGTAGGAGCAAAACCCTTAGCTATAACAGATTGCCTTAATTTCGGAAATCCAGAAAGACCAGATATAATGTGGCAGTTAACTAAGACTATAGAAGGTATGGCAAAGGCTTGTGATATTCTCAGTGTTCCCGTAGTCAGTGGGAACGTATCCCTTTACAACGAAACAGTAGAAGGAGAACATTTAAGAAATATATATCCTACCCCTGTTGTGGTTTGCGTAGGTGTCCTTGAAGATATTCGGCGGTGTGTAAACATCTATTACAGAGGAACAGCGGATTTACTTTTAATAGGAGATATTTCAAGAGCTTCCAATGTAGGTGGAAGTGAATATCTCAAGGTAATTCACGGAAAAGTAGCGGGGAATGTTCCAAAGGTTAATCTTCAAAAGGAAAAGAAACTCATAGAGGCTCTTACAGAGCTGATAAAAAAGGATATGATACTATCCGCTCACGATATTTCCATGGGAGGTTTACTTGTAAATGTCTTAGAGAGTCTGTTTCCTACAAAGTTAGGAGCGGAACTTGAAATTTACTCCGATGAAAGAGCGGATTTCTTCCTCTTTGCGGAAATGCCCACAAGAGTAGTCATAAGTGTTGATCCTTCAAAATCCGAAGAGATAAGGGACTTTCTGGAAGAAAGAGATTTGGAATGGATGTATATAGGTAAGGTTGTCCCTCAAAGAGTATTTAAAGTAAGTTACAACGGAAGAGATCTGCTAGAGGAAAACTTAGAAAACCTTAAGGAGGTTTGGGAAAAATCCTTAGAGGAAATTCTCTAATATACTTGCTCACACTTATCAGTGTTGTCTTCGTAGATCTGTTTACAAAAAAGATAGCGGAGGAGTATTTTTCAACCAAAAGCTATGAACCCCTTCCTTTCCTTAAGCTGTTTCTTATATACAACAGAGGTGCGGCGTTCGGTATTTTTGCGGATTCTCCTGACTGGTTGAGAATTCCACTGCTTCTTATAATTCCTATTATTGCTTTTGTTGTAACCTACGTTTATGCCAGACGCAGCTCGGAGATGAAAAACGCTTTTATTATGGGGTTGATAGGAGGCGGTGCTTTGGGAAATCTTCACGATAGAATCCTTTTCGGAAAAGTAAGGGATTTCCTTCATCTTCATATAGGTGAGTTTTACTGGCCCGCTTTTAATTTGGCAGATGTTTCAATAACCACCGCTCTTATCTTGTTTATTTACAGATCTCTGAAAAGGTAAGTTAGGACTCTCCTATATCTTCTCTCTCTATTTCTATGTCCTCTGTTAGGAAAGGTTCAAAACCGTAAGAAGGCATAAATGTGCCAGATTTTCTCTCCATTTCCTCAGCGCAGGAAGCACAATACCTTGTCCACGGTATAGCTTTAAGCCGTTCCAAGGAAATCTCCGCACCGCAGTTCTCACATATACCGTAAGCTCCGCTTTCTATTTTTCTCAAGGCAAGATCTATTTCTTTTAAGGTATTTATCTCTATTTGTGATAGATTATCCAGAAGCTCTTCCGTATACGTCATTTGACCTATATCTTCCCAATCGCGTGGTTCTTTGGACTCTTCTTCAAGCCTTTGTTGAGTCTCTTCCTTGGCAAAGTATCTTTCAAGTATCTTGGATTTCTCTTCCAATAGACGCCTTTTACAATCCTCCAGATTTCTTTTGTCCATGACCTCCTCCTTATCTGAGCAACTTTAAAAAGATATAATATTATAGTTAATCCGTTGAAGTTAAGTATGCATAAAAAAATACTTGTATACCTGTTTATTTCAGCGGGGATTTTTCTAATAATTCTTACACTGTATCTGTTCCTTCTGTATATAAACCTTCCAAACGTAAAGTTATTGGAAAGCTGGACACCTCCTCAGGCGTCGGTAGTTTACGATTACAGAAACAGATACTACGGAGATATAGGGGTTCAGAAAAGGTATTACGTCAAAATAGAAAACATACCTCAAAAACTGATCTACGCTTTTATAGCGGCGGAAGATAGAAATTTCTTCAAGCATTCGGGAATAGATATTTCAGCTATACTAAGAGCTTTTGTAGCGAATCTAAAAGCTGGAAGAATTGTGCAGGGCGGAAGCACAATAACCCAACAACTTGCAAAAAACCTGTTCCTCACAAGAGAAAGGACCTTGGGAAGGAAGATAAGAGAAGCTCTCCTTGCTTTTAAAATAGAAAGAACCTTTGATAAAAACAAAATTCTGGAATTGTATTTAAACCAGATATACTTGGGTAACGGAGCTTACGGCGTAGAAGCCGCTTCAAGAGTCTATTTTGGAAAATCCGTAGCCGATCTGACGTTAGAAGAATCCGCCTTGCTTGCTGGACTTCCAAAAGCTCCTTCCCGATTTAATCCTTTTGTAAATCCCGAATTAGCTAAGAAAAGAAGAGATTACGTTCTCCACCGTATGTTAGAAGAAGGTTACATAACCAGAGAAGAATACGAAGTTGCAGTAAGCAAACCCGTTATAGTAAGAAAGGAAAACAGATACATTATGTCCGATTACATACTGGATATGGTTAAAGGATATCTTACGGATAAATACGGAGACATAGCCCTGCAAGGTGGATTGAAGATATACTTAACAATTGACAAAGATCTTCAGAGTATCGCTGTAAGATCTCTGAAGAAAGGCTTGAAAAGAATAGCACGTATGAACGGTATTCCATTCCTTCCAGAAACGGAAAAAGATATGGAAGAGTATTACAAAATCCAAGATACCGATCTTGTGGAAGGCAAGGTTTACGTTGCCAAGATTAAAAGGGAAGGTGATAAGGTAAAAGTGCAATTAGGAGAGCATTTATTTTCCATAGATACCTCAGGATTGCCGTTGAGTGACAGGGAGTATATTTTCGTCAGAATAAAAGGGGAAAATGGAAAACCAAAAGCGGAATTCGTTCCCGACCTTCAGGGAGCACTTGTCAGCTTAGATGTTCAAACAGGAGCAATAAGAGCCTTAGTGGGAGGATATTCCTACGCTTACAGTCCCTTTAACAGAGCTTTATACGCAAAGAGACAACCGGGATCCGCTATAAAGCCTGTTATATACATGGCTGCACTTTTAAAGGGAGAAACTCAGATATCGTCCATTGATGCAAGACCAAGAACCTTTTACGATCCTACTACAGGGCAAGAGTGGACACCGAAAAATTACGATGATAAGGAGTATTCTGTTGTTACCTTAAGGAAGGCTCTTGCCAAAAGTATAAACACAGCTACTGTCAATCTATTGGATAAACTGGGTTTTGAAGTGGTTCTCCACGTAGGTGATAAGGTAGGACTTAGTGATTTGAAGCCTTACTATTCCTTAGCCTTGGGAACTGTGGAGGTAACTCCTTTGGAACTCACTTCCGCTTATCAAGTTTTTGCCAATTTGGGAATCCGCTGTGAACCTTATCTTATAAGGAAAATAGTTGATCAAAAAGGTAACGTTCTTGAAGAGAACAGTCCGCGCTGTGAAAGAGTCTTGCCTCCTCAAGAAACAAGGGTATTGGTAGATATGTTAAGAGCTGTCATTCTTGAAGGAACAGGGAGATCCGCTAAGAGTATGCAGAGAATAGTAGCGGGTAAAACAGGCACTACTGATGAGTATATGGACGCGTGGTTTATAGGTTTCTCCCCTTACATATCCGCAGGAGTGTGGGTAGGCTACGATATAAAAAAATCGCTCGGAAACAGAATGTCGGGAGCAAGGGTAGCTTTGCCTATATGGAAGGATTTCATGAGTGTGGCAGCTGCTAAATACCCAGACGATGACTTCCCTCTCCCAGAAGGAACAGTTGTTGTTCCGATAAATCCTAAGGATTACGTAATAGCAGATGAAACTTGTGATGGAGTAGATATGGTCTTCGTAGAAGGAACACAACCCAAACTTACCTGTTCCGATCTTAAGGGTATATTTGGACTTTAAGAGCTGGTATATTTTCTCTTATGGTTTTAAAAGTAATCCCTGTAGGTCCCTTAGAGGTAAACTGTGTAATTCTGGAAAGAAAAGGAAAAGCTCTTGTAGTTGATCCCGGTGCGGAAGGAAAAAAAATAGTAAATCAAATAGATGATCTTGAAGTGATCGGTATAATCTGCACCCACGGACATATAGATCACACCGGTCAAGTGGGATTTCTAAAAGATGTATACAGCGTTCCCTTCTACCTGCACAGAGAAGATACTTTTCTGCTCAACAACGAAATATGGGGAGGATTTGGAAATTACATAGGAGCTGTTTCCTGCCCTCAGCCAGATGTATTCTTGGAAGAAGGTATGAGTATTCCCCTTGCCGATTTAACTCTCAAAGTTATACACTCTCCCGGACACACACCGGGTTCTTGTTTGCTTTACTTAGAGGATTTCAGAGTGCTTATAACCGGAGACCTTATATTTAAGGGAAGTGTGGGACGATGGGATTTACCCGGAGGTGATCTGCGGAAATTAAAGAAATCTCTTAATAAGATTTTAAAAGAATTCCCGGAAGATACACTTATGATATGCGGGCATTACGAAGAAACACTCTTAGAAATTGAAAAGAAATCAAATCCCTATTTGATCGGAGACTTAATATGAACGAAGTTGTTGTTAAAGTAGAAAAGCTCTATAAGGAGATAGAAGGAAGAAAGATTCTCAAAGGTGTTTCCTTTGAGGTGAGGAAAGGGGAGATATATTCAATAATAGGAGGTAGCGGTAGCGGTAAAACATCTATAACAAAACACCTTGTAGGCTTATGGAAACCTACGTCGGGGAAGGTGTGGGTTTTCGGTAAAGAAGTGGCTACTTTATCCCAGCGGGAGTTAGATGAACTCAGAAAGAACATAGGTTATGTATTTCAAGAAGGTGCTCTTTTTGATAGTCTGAGGGTATGGGAAAACGTGGGCTTTTACTTTCTGGAGCATACAAACATGAAAACTGAAGATATAAAAAAGATCGCTTTGAGCAAGCTTAAGTTAGTTGATCTTGAAGAGGATATTATGGATCTTATGCCTTCGGAACTTTCAGGAGGTATGAGGAAAAGGGTTTCCATTGCCAGAGCAATAGCTACGAATCCGCATTTGATAATATACGATGAACCTACCTCTGGTTTAGATCCGATAACCAGCAGACTAATAGACAAACTCATACTTCAACTCAGAGATAAAACGGGAAGCACCGCAATTGTTGTAACTCATGATATGCTTTCAGCTTTCACTATATCCGATAGAATTCTGATTTTAAGAAAAGGTGAGGTAGTAACAGAAGGGAAACCTGAAGAAATTGTAAATTCAACTGATCCTTTTGTCAGAGAATTCATAGAAAGCGGTTTCCCTCTTAGGGATAGGATTATCTGAGAAAATCCGCTCAAGGGTAGGGTAGTCGTTTCTTACTCCTTTTGACAGTAAGATTTGAAACAGATGATTACTTCCCACGTAAAAAGAAACAGCGGAGGAAAGTAAGTATAAGTTCCACATTCTCAGAAAAACGCTTCCATACATTTCCCACACTCTTCCCGCGTTTTTCCAAAAACGTTTATACCACTCTTTTAAAGTTCTGTAGTAGTGAGGTCTCCAATCGTCTATATCAATAAGGGAAAAATCTGTTCCCTCAAAGGCGCTGATAATTTCAACAAGGCTGGGTATGTATCCGCCGGGAAAGATATACTTTCTGATCCACCTGCTCTGGCTACTTTCATGAACCTTACCTATGGTATGAAGTAGAAAAAGACCTTCATCTTCCAATACTTTTTCTACTATTCTGAAAAAAAGGCGGTAATTTTCTACACCTACATGCTCAAACATACCCACGGAAACCACTTTGTTGAATTTCTCCCCAAGTGTTGGCAGATCACAGTAATGCATAAGATGAACTTCTACCTTGCCTTCAAGTCCCCGTTTTTTTATCTCTTCTTTTACGTAGTGGTATTGGTTTTCTGAAAGAGTTATTCCCACAGCTTTTACATCAAACAGTTCCGCACTTTCTACTATAAGAGATCCCCAACCACAACCTATATCCAGAAGTTTATCCCCTGCCTTTAACTGCAGTTTCTTGTAAATTACTTCCCTTTTTTTTCTCTGAGCTTCCTCAAGATTCAAATGAGAAGGACTGAAGTAGGCGCAGGAATAAGTAAGGGACTTGTCAAGCCACAACTTGTAAAAATCATTCCCAAGATCGTAGTGTTTTTTTATATTCTCTCTCTCCCTGATCCTGTTTAAAAGAATCCCGCTTCCTATCCTGAAAAGTTTCCATTTAAGACCTTTTTCCCTTTCCATTTTGTTTATATACCTTATCCCTGCAATAAGGACTTTTTCTAAATCACCCTCTACTTCTATTTCTCCTCTCATATAACCTTCTCCGAATCCCATTTCCAAATCTTTCAGGGTTTCTTTAAAGGCTCTTTTGCTCTTGAAAACTATCCTGTGATCAGTTGATTTATGGGGAACAGCTGTGCCTTCGGGTAGAATAATCCCTATACTCTCTTGTGCTTCCGAATTGAGTTCTTCAATGATTTCCTCCAAAAGACTTAACTTTAACATGGAACCTCCCTCCTAATAATTTAAATATAGTTTTGTTTTGAAATATCACTATCCTCCGCATCTTATCACCTCAGCTACGAAAGGGATTACTCCTTCTTTTAGCATTTCCAATTTCTTAGCCGCACCGTAGGAAAGATCAAGTTCTCTTCCTCTTATATACGGTCCTCTATCTAACACCTTAACTTTTACACTTTTTCCGTTTTTCAAATTCTTAACTAAGAGAATAGTTCCGATGGGAAGAGTTCTGTGAGCAGCTGTGTAACTGTGCATATTAAAGCGGTTTCCCGCTGCAGTTTTTCTACCGTGAAACTTAGGACCATACCAAGAAGCTAAACCTTTTATACGCTTAGGACATCGGCGAATTCCGTTGTCTCCGCATCTTAGAACTTCCACCTTTACAAAGATATTCTCTTTCCCGAAGATCCTTTTAAACTTCTTAGGAATACATATTCCTTTTATTCTTCTGTTGAATCTAACAGATAGGATCAAGCTTTTGCGAGTTTTAGGATCGGTTATTCTAACCCTACTTAAGTGTTGTATTCTGTCGGAGTAAGCGTAGAAACCGGAGCAGAATTTCAACTTCATGTATGCTGTTTTAGGACAGGGAGCTGAAAGATCACCGTAACGCATGGATTTTATCGGCGGACTGCAGGATATTACTAAGGCTATAAGGGTTAGAACTGCTAAAACCATAAAGATAACTAATACTTATTCGTGATAAAATCCGCAACTGTGGAAGCAGCTATTGCTTCAGGTTTTAGAACAGGTGTCAACCCTTGTGCCAGAACGTATCCCACAGCTTCTTTGACTATAACACTTGATCTGTGATCCGGGTTCGGATTTATATCCAAGTGAACTTCAAATGGCCTGTTTCCTACAGCTTCCGCAATGGACATCGCAACGTAAACAGCTCTGTTTACTTCTTCAAAAAGTCGCTGGCGAATTGAAGTTATCCTCTCAACTTTTTCTATTTGCCAAAAGACTTTTGCACCGTTATTGGAATTTATATGAACAACAACTACCGTTACAAAAACAGTTTTATTTCTGAATTGGCGGGAATCACAACCTACGTAAACCGCACTGGAAGAGGAAGAGTTCCTTATAAATTCTTTAACCTCTTCCATATCAATTATTTCGGGCATTTGCCTACTTCTCCTTGGAGAATCCTTCCAAGAAATCCCTAAGGCTATTGCCTACTTTATTTACTCCTTCTCTTGCCTTGCAAAGCATTTTATCAAGTTTGCAACGGGCTTCACAACCTTTACGTTTAGTCTCATCTAAGGTAAACTCCTGAACGCAATCAAAAACACATTTTTTGTAATTTGCTTCACACTTATCTAAGAGTGTTTGTCCGTAAACAACTCCCGTAAGAACAGCAAACAGGAAAAGGAATTTCATTTTTTTCATCTTAACACAGGGAAAACGGGATCTCCCGCTTTATTTCTAAGTTCATAGTAAATACCGCAGTTTCCTTTAATTCTGCCTGCTCTGCCGATTATCTGTCTTTTCTTTACTTTTTCACCGCGTCTGACCCACTTTTCTTTCAGTTTGCCGTAAACTGAAAAGTATCCATCTCTTTGCTTAACGATAACAACCCATTTGTAGTTCTCCACATCTTTACCTGCGTAAATTACTTCTCCCGCTTCTACCGCTCTTATGTATTCAGCACACCTTGTTCTGAGAATGTAACCTCTGGCTTCTTTAAATACCTTCCCTTTGGCGGGTAGCATATAAACGGGTTTTATTAAATCAACCTTCTTAGGGGCGCAGGATAAAACTGTAAGAGAAATAAAAAGTGCAAACTTTTTCACAGATCAGTGTCCTGCTCTATACGGGAAGGTGTAGCTCCTCTTTGACCTCTGTATTTACCGCGATATACTTTTTCCGGCACTTTATCCAATTGTGCAAAAACAAGTTGGCAAATTCTCATGCCTGTATAAAGCCTTATAGGAACTCTGTTAGCGTTGTAGAGTTCAAGGGTTATCTGACCTTCAAAACCCGCGTCTACCCAACCTGCGTTTTCTATGAAAAGACCTAACCTTCCCAAGGAAGATCTCCCTTCCACAAAGGCGGTTATATGAGAAGGCAGTTTTACGTATTCCACCGTAGTAGCTAAGATGAATTCACCCGGTTTTATGTCTATAAAATCTTTTACTTTTTCACGGATAACTTCCCCCGCACCTTTTTTGATATCTATAAATGTTCCGTCTGCATATCTGACAAATTCATCTCCCAATCTCAGATCCAGTGAAGAACATTGAAGAAGATCCTCTTTAAAAGGTTCTACTGATAAAACACCTTTTTTTATAAGCTCCTTTATGCTTTTGTCACTGAGAATCATTTACGGAATCAGGCTAAACCTCTCTGGCGTAATTCGTCCTCGTAAATTCTTCTGTAGAGTAGATTCCACTCAGGAGTTCCTTCCAGTATATTGCGAGAATACTGGCGTATTTTTTCCCTTACTCTCCTTTCTATCTCTTCCTCTTCACGAACAGCGTCCCGGAGTATTTCCGCCACCCTTTTCCTTATTATGGGAGGATCTTCGTATATTTCCACTGTATCGTCTTCCATTATAAGATCCCTTATCATATTGGCTATTTGATTCATTCTTTCCCTTCTGTTTATATTTATCTTCATCTCTTCAGCAAGTTTGGACTTTACCGCCTTAAAGGCGGTTCTGTAATCAAGATTAGACTCTTCCAATAGATTCATCTTTTCCTTCAGGATCTTTTTGGTTTCTTCATCTAAAAGGCGCTCTTCCTCCTCCGCTTTTTTGAATACGGCGTATAGTTTCTTTTTAAAAAGTTCCGGATCTTCAGGTTCTATTAGTTTTTCTCCGCAGAGTTCTTCTAATATTCTGTTTACAATTCTTTCCACAAGCCGTTCCGGAAGTTTCATTAGTTACTTATTATAGCATATACTTTTGAATCTCTGAAATGCTTGAAAGTTTTACAGTAAACTTTCCAGAAGATCAGCCACTTCCTTAGTATAACCGCCATCTGTTGTGTTTACAATTACAGCTCTGTCCAGATGCAGTGGACCTTTTACGTTTTTTACAGCGGAAACTACCGCTAACTTGGCAGGTTTGTGAATTGTCGGATACAAAAGGCTGAGAAAGCGCGGAGGTAAATTGTATTTATCAAGAAGTATGAAAAGCTCGTAAAGCCGAAAGGAAGGAATAATAAGGTTTAAATACCCTCCGTCTCTGAGTAAATAAGAAGCTGAAGCTATGAAATCCTTAAGAGTAGTATCCTTCTCAAAGCGATAGGTGTTGTCAGTTCCAAAACAGGAAGGATAAAAAGGGGGATTCATAACAACAACGTCAAACTCCGCACGATTTAGAAATTCTCCTATTTTCCTTATATCCGCTTCAATAACGGATACCTTTCCCTGCGCACGGTTGAGTTTTAAATTTTCTTTAAGTAAGGAAATCATCTGACTGTCTCTTTCAACAGCGATTACATTACAACCGTATTTTTTGAAGATAACTATAGAAAGAAAACCGAATCCCGCTCCTAAATCCACTACTCTGCTTTTACTTTTAATGCCTCTTAGTTTTGACAGGAAAATAACAAGATCAACGGATACTCTGTAATCTTTTATTTGAAACAGGTGGATTTTGCCTCTGAAGAAAGAGATTTTCCTTTTATCTGACTCTTTCAACTACTTCTATCAAAGCTTGCGCTTTTTCTTTCATTTTCTCCCACTCTTTTATCTCTTCCATTGTTTGAGCGGTTGCGAGTTTTCTCATGGCTGTTTCAAACTCCTCTTTTGCCTTTCCTACGTCTATTTCTCCTACCTCATAGGCTTCTTCCGCAAGGATAAGCACCTTTTCGGGAGTCACGTCAACTACACCGTATGTAACAGCCATACCTTTCTTTTCATCACCGTCAAAGTAAACAAGACCCGGTTTAAGAAGAGTCATCAAATACATGTGCTTAGGCAAGACACCGATTTCACCCTCTACGGTGGGTATGTTAACAGAGTTCACTTCCTTAGAAAAAGCCAACCCTTGGGGTGTAACTATTTCAACTTTTATCATCAGTTAAAAGTATATCAGAAATCTCAACGGACAATATAAAAGTCATCAACCGTATCGTAGTTCTCCGCTCCGAGCTGGACAAGGATTTCACTGAATCTCTCAACACTGTGCGGATAAGGGTTTGAAAGGAGCTTCTTTAGTTTTCTCTCGTCTTCAGCAAAGGCGGAGGGGAAAAAATCCTCAAAAGCCTTTACGGGTTTCTTTGAACAGATAAAAAGAATTTCTTCCCTTTGGGGTTTCGGGACATCTTTGAGAGGAAAAACTACAAGCTCATAACCCAGAGATTTCATTTTCTCTGTAGGGAAATAGAGCTTCCCTTTGAGTCTTTCCGAGCTTTGCACAGGGTTGGGAAGTAGTCTGTAAACCCTTCCCTTAGCGTCCACACTGAAAAGGTAGGGGTAACAGTGCTTTTCCGCGGACAACTCCAGCTCAAGCCTTTCTCCCGCTCTTAGCTTCTTTTTGCTCAGTAGTATAACAAGTCCGAAGTTTGCGGGTTTTATCTCTGAGGCGGGTATCTCAAATCTTGCCTTTACCTTCACACAAAGCTGATCTCTGCCCGATATTCTGGGATTTTCGTAAACAGGCTCTCCTGCAAGCTTCACAGTCCCGAGAACGCGCGTCTGGATTATGTCTCTGAGAAGCCTGCTGTTTACTATAAGCGTCTTTGAGCTTATAAGAGTGCCGACGTGTCTCTCTACCGCGTTCAGCTTCGCACTCTTTAGCGCTTCTTTTTTTGCCTTCTTTATGTCCGAGCTACAGCCTTCTCCCTCCGACTCAACCACAAAGGCGAAAGAAAATACAAAGCTTATCAATAAAAGAACTATAAACCCCATCACTCTACAGGAAACACCTCAAAGTCCTTGGGTCCCCAAACGTCAGGCGTTTGTCTTTCGTCCGCTGATACCTTCCTCACCCACTTTGTAAGTGGTTTTATCAGCTCTTTTATCTCCACATAACCGTCAT
>JALSHV010000013.1 GCA_026981975.1 Aquificaceae bacterium
AGGTCTTTATTTCAAAGGTGAATTCAAATCTTTGAATGGCTGAATCTCTGAAAAAAGTTTTCAAGGAAATATTTCAGGTCCTCTACTGTATTAAGTCTCATTCATTACACTCTTTGCTATGCTGAGGTATCCTTTTACCGTATCAATTGCCCTTTGTGCATCTTTTTCTGTGTAATATTCCTCGGGTATGATATCCATTGAGCCGTAAAAAGCTGTTTCTCTCTGACTTCTGAGCCATTTACTTTCAGTTTTTAATTTTCTAAGCTTCTCTCTTACACTTTCCGGAAATCTATCTATGTTTTCCAAGATTATATCGCTCACATCGTGCCACTTGGGAGGCTCTATACCTACCTTGATGAGGATAGCCTTCTGCAGTAGTTCAACTATTTCCTGAGCTTCTCTTACCACATCAGCAAAGTCTTCCCTTTTTACAAACTCCTTGAGTATTTCAGCTCTTATTTTTGCCCTCTTGTAGTAGCTATCTGCAAGGGAGATGTTTACCATCAGGGGAGTACCTCAAAGTAAGGCATGGGCTTATCGTGGTATATGAGTTTTTCCCTTTTAAATTTCTTTAGATCAGATAAAAACTTTCTAAAAACCCCTTTATCGTAAAGCACAATGAACTCCGTTTTCCAGAATATGGGCATCCTTACTGTAAGGTGATTTATGTCCAAGAATATGGGAGAAATGAATGTGTTTATACGGAGTTTTTTGAGATCTTTGAGGGTTTTCAGGTTTTCTTCCACACAGCTGTAGTATAGAGAAAACTCTTCATAACTGCCTCTGAAATTCTTGAGTATGTAAATAACATCAACATCGGATTCGGGTGTGTTGAGTCCGCTGGCAACGGAGCCGAAAACTACAAGTGAATATAGTCTATCTCCGAAGCAGTTAAGAGATCTTTCCTTAAGCTCCTCAAGTAGCTCTTTGATAAGTTCTTTATAGCTCAAATTTACACCTCAACTTAAGTATAACTTTTTATGGCTTCATATACCGCCTTGAAGGTGTCGTAAACTTCCTCCTTTTTTATTAGTTTATAAATTTCTTTTGCCTTTTCCTCATCGTAAGTGTGAACAAGTGCGTTTCTGAGTTTTATCATTTCAGCAAGGGTAGGTTCGTATTCTTCCTTTACTATACCCTCTTTTATTAAAGCTCCGAAGCAGGATCTGGGAGAGTAGCACTCTATTCCCCTCAACTCAAGGAAATCTTTTATACACTTCCACATAGCTTCGTAAGTGTATTCAAATCTCTTTGTTGTTATTTCTATCAGGAATTCCTCCGAGAAGAAATTTTCCAATTCCTTTGATTTCAGGATTTCCTCATATCTTCTAAACGCCTTCTCAAGCTTTCTAAAAGATCTTTTGAACTTTTCCAGATCAATCCTCCCTCTAAAATCTCCTTCAGAAAGCTCAAATCTTTAACTTCTGCAAGATCAACCAAATCTATGTCCCTCAACATGGGTAACTCTTCCACAGCTTCCATTATTTTTGCGTAAGTAAAGGGATCTATCCTTTCGCCAAGATAAATTGCCACATCTATGTCAGAAGTCCTCTTTAGTTTCCTCTCTGCAGCAGAGCCGAAAAATATTAAAACATAATCTTTATCTTTCAGAACTTTTTCCAGTGCCCTTGATATCATTTCCATATAATCCTGGGGTGTGTAACTTCTAATTGTCAAAGACATAATCTTCTAACTCCTCTCTGAATACTACGAAGGGATCATTTTTAAGATTCTCCTTGTTATAAAGCAATTCCTTTGCCGTTTTGTATTCCTTTACCACACAGTTGCTTTCTTCCGCTACTATGTGGGCTGCAGCTGTGTCCCATTCCATGGTGGGTCCTATTCTGGGGTATATGTCTGCCTTTCCTTCCGCCACAAGGCAGATCTTTAAAGAGCTTCCTATGGAAAGGGTTTTCACATCAACTCCTCTGCTTTTCAGCTTTTCTATAAACTTTTTGGTGTCCTCGTTCATGTGAGATCTTGAAGCTACTACTCTTATAGTGTTCTTATCCGCATAGTTATCTTTGAGGGGTAGCCTTTGAGCCTTTTTTATATCAAATCCATTTTCTACCTTCATACTGTATGCTCCTTTCCCTCTTTCCGCAAAATACAGGAGATTTTTTGCGGGTGCGTATACTACACCTATTAAGGGTTTTCTGTCTTCAACGAGTGCTATATTCACTGTAAAGTCCTCCCTTTTGTTTATAAACTCCTTTGTGCCGTCAAGGGGGTCAACGAGCCAGAATCTTTTCCAGCTTTTTCTTTTCTCATAGGGTATATCCTTCCCCTCCTCCGAAAGGATCGGTATGGACTTGTCAATTTCTTTTAGCCTTTCTTTTATTATACTGTGGGATATTCTGTCCGCTTCTGTAACGGGTGTTTTGTCTTCTTTGTAATCAATACTGAAGGTTTTCTCGTAAACTTTTAGAATTTCCTTTCCTGCTTCAATAGCCACTTCTATTACTTTCTCCATCATTCCAATATAAAACCCTCCCTTATGAGGTATTCAAGTATCTTCTTTGCGCTTTCTTCGGGAGATAACTTTGTAGTATCTATATGCACTTCGGGAGCTTCGGGCGGTTCGTAAGGGTCATCCACACCCGTAAATCCCTTTATCAGTCCTTCCTTAGCCTTCTTATACATTCCCTTCACATCTCTAATTTCACAAACTTCTATGGGTGCATCAACGAAAACTTCTATGAATTTTCCTTCTTCCATCATATTCCTTACCTGGTTTCTTGCACTTCTGTAAGGGCTCACCAGCGCACATATTACCGTTCCGTTGTGTTTTACAATTTCCGAAGCAACAAATCCCACCCTGAGTATGTTTGTTACTCTGTCTTCTTTTGAGAATCCCAAGCCCTTTGAAAGATGAGTCCTTACCACATCTCCGTCAAGGAGTGTTATTTTTCTTCCCCTTGCCTGAAGCATGACAGAAAGAATTTCCGCAATGGTTGACTTTCCCGAACAGGGAAGCCCGGTAAGCCATATACAGAAACCCTGTTTGAACTTGGGTGTGTAAGTCTCAAGCAGAATCTCGGCGGTTTCTGGTCTTGTGAACCAGGAGGGTAATTTCTTTCCGTTCTTCAGGTATCCTTCCCTTACCTCCGTCCCGGAGATATTTATATATTCATAACCTTTTTTTTCCGCTTCACCTTTTTCAACATACTGATTTAGCTTAGGAACAAATACAAGTTCCTCAAAGGGTATCATCTTTACACCTATCTCATCTTCATACCGGGCGAAGAGTTCTTGAGCTTCGTAGGGTTTGTAAAAGGGTTTTCCCTTTGAATCCCTGCCGGGTCCTGCGTGATCCCTTCCCACTATAAAGTGAGTCGCACCGTAATTTTTCCTTATTATGCCGTGCCACAGGGCTTCTCTTGGTCCTGCCATTCTCATGGCAAGGGGGAGGAAGGCAAGAACGGTGTTTCTTTTATCGTAATATTTTTCGTATAGGATTTTGTATATTCTCATCCTTGTGTAGGTGTCCACATCTCCGGGTTTTGTCATTCCTACAACCGGGTGTATAAGCAGAGCACCTCCTATTTTCTCCCTCGCCTTTTTTGTAAGCTCTTCGTGAACTCTATGCATAGGGTTTCTTGTCTGAAAGGCTACTACCCTTTCATAACCTAACTTTGACAGTATCTCCCTTACTTGTATTGGTGTCTTTCTGTATTCTGGAAAATCATAATGCTTAGGAAGCTGAAATACTTTAAGCTCACCGGAAATGTAGTATTCTCCCCAAGTGTGCATCTCTGCTACAAGAGGGTGTCTCGGATCTGTCGTATTTAAAACATTCTTTGCTTCGTGTTCAAGATTCCACCTGTAAACTTCCTCAATCTTCATCAGAGCTAAGGGTATATTTTTGGGATCTCTGAGGACTATCTCCTCACCTTCTTTTATCTCCTTTACAAATTCCTTGGAAACGGGTAGGGTTACGGGAATGGGAAAGAGAGTTCCGTCCTTTAATCTCATTTCTTCCACAACCCTTTGATAATCTTCTTTTCCCATAAACCTGTCAAGGGGAGAAAACCCACCAACTGCCATAACTTCAAGGTCGCAAACGGATCTACGGGAAATTTGAAGGGACTTTAAATATTTTATTTTTTCAAGAAGTTCTTTTTTTTCTAATTCGTTAACTTTTAAATTTACAATTTTCCTGATATTTCCACGGTTCACCACAGACTAATACCCTTGAACGGGAACTATTAAAACACAGCGAAGTTATTGCTACAAGTGAATTTTCACTTATAAGGGTTTATAAGCATAGACTCAAATTTTAAGGGGGAATTTCTTGTATTCTGAATTGAAGAGCTTGTGCTATGTGTTCTGCTCTTAAGAACTCACTTTGCTCAAGATCTGCAATGGTTCGTGCTACTTTAAGTAATCTGAAGTAAGCTCTACCGGAGAGGTTGAATTTGTCTACAGCACTTTTCAGCAGTTTCTTTGCTTCTTGGTTCATCATATTAATACAATAGGATTCTACCTGTGCATTTGTCATTCTGCCGTTAAAATCTGTAACGGAGTTTTTAAAACGTTCTCTTTGGATTCTATACGCTGTGAGAACTCTTTCCCTTACGGTTTTGGAATCTTCCCCCTTGAAATTACCTAGAAGATGCTCTTTTTCTATCGGATCTACCCAAACTGTTAGATCTATACGATCCTTTATAGGTCCAGAAATTTTAGTGTTGTAGTTCCTTATCTGGATAGGAGTGCAAGTGCAGTTTTTAAAGGGATTACCAAAATTACCACAAGGACAGGGATTCTGAGCTGTTATAAGGGTAAAACGTGCGGGGAAACGCACCCTTCCTTGGGCTCTTGATATATTTATATAGCCGTCCTCCATAGGTTGGCGTAGGACTTCTATTGTTCTTCTGCTGAATTCCGGAAGTTCATCAAGAAACAAAACCCCTCTGTGAGCTAAGGAAACTTCACCGGGTAGTGGATTGGAGCCACCTCCTATTATAGCTACCTCTGAAGCGGTGTGATGAGGGGAGCGGAAGGGTCTGCTCTTTACAAAACCCTCTTCTAATAAACCAGCGACACTGTAAATCCTGCTTACTTCAAGAGCTTCGTCAAATTCAAGAGGAGGTAAGATTGTGATTATTCTCTTGGCAAGCATTGATTTTCCCGAACCCGGAGAACCTATCATTGACAAGTTGTGTCCTCCTGCGGCACATATCTCCAAAGCTTTCTTGGGAAGTGTTTGCCCTATAATTTCTCCGAGATCACACTGAAAGTTTAAATCTTCTGAGGGAGGGGTGATCTTTAAAGGATTTATCTCTTTTTCTCCTTGTAGAAATAAAACAATATCTTCTAAAGTTCCAAAGGCGTATGTTTCTGTTCCCTTTACAATTGCTCCTTCTGCACCGTTTGACGCTGGTAAAATAAACTTTCTGTAGCCTGAGTTTTTAAGAGATATAACTATCGGTAATACACCGCTTACCTTGTTTAAACTACCGTCTAAGGAAAGTTCACCTAAGAAAACAAATTCTGTAATTTTTTCTTGAGGGATTAACCCGCTTATTGTCAAAATTCCCACTGCTATAGGTAAGTCGTAAAGGGTTCCCTGTTTTTTAACACCAGAGGGAGATAGGTTCACCGTTATTCTTTTTTGGGGAAAGGGATACCCCAAATTCTTAATGGCACTTTTTACCCTGTCTTTGGACTCTTTAATAGCTGTATCAGGTAAGCCTACTATGTTAAAAGAAGGTAAACCTGGTGATATGTCTATTTCTACATCTACTTCAAAGCCTTCTATTCCCCATACGCCCCCGCTCTTTATCTTTACAAGAGCCATGGTTATCTTTCTCTGTTTTTATAAAATCTGATTATCTCTCCACTGTTTGCCTGTAGAATAATATAACCTTCGGTTCCTTTGATTTTCCAGAAACATTCCCCTGTTCTTTTAGATTTACTTATCCACAGTTTGAAGGGTTTACCTACATAGTCCCTTGCTATATCCAAGGCTTGTTCTGCTCTGATTGCATCTCTTATACAATCGTAGTAACTTCCACCGTGCGATAAACCATAAGCGAACACGAGCAAAGCGAGAAGAACCTTCATCTTTACCCCCTCCTTTTATCAATGGCTCCGGGGGAGGGATTCGAACCCCCGACCAGGTGGTTAACAGCCACCCGCTCTGCCAGCTGAGCTACCCCGGATCAAGCTTAAATTTTATTCCTCCCTTGATTAAAAATCAAGTTCATAGTCTTCTTCCGAAATTTCTTCTTCAAATATTTCCTCTTCAGCACTGCTTAAGGGTGTGGTTAACGAAGCAAATTTGGCGTAGTCTTTTATAAAGGCTACCTTAACTATTCCAGTTGGTCCCTGTCTTTGTTTCGCCACTATTATTTCTGCAATCCCTTTTTCTTCAGGTGATGGATTTTTCTTGTAATATTCGGGTCTGTGGAGGAATACTATTAAATCTGCATCTTGTTCTATTTGTCCAGATTCCCTTAAGTCTGCAAGCTGAGGTCTTTTATCACTTCTGTGTTCTACCTGTCTTGAAAGCTGAGCAAGTGCCAGAACCGGTATGGACAGCTCCTTGGCGAGAGCTTTAAGATTTCTGGAAATTTCGGCGACTTCTTCTTGACGGGAGGCTTTTCTTACAGGTGATCTGAGCATCTGTAGATAGTCAACGGTTACAAACTCAACCCCCTTTTCTTTTTTGAGTTTTCTTGCTTTGACTCTAAGCTCCGTTGTTGTAAGAGAAGGAGAATCGTCTATATAGATCTCCGCCTTGGAGAGTTCTAGAGCTGAGGAAAGAAGTTTTTCTTTTTCTTCTTCTGTTATGTATCCGGATCTCAACTTTTGAAGAGATATTTCAGCCATACTGGATAGCATTCTCAATACTAGCTGTTCTTTACTCATTTCAAGGGAAAATACGCCTACAGCTTTTCCTTCCGTAAGAGCTATATGATGCACAAGGTTTAACATAAAGGAAGTTTTTCCCATACCTGGTCGTGCTGCTAAGACTATTAGCTCAGAGGGGTGAAATCCTGTTGTCATCATATCCAATTCTGTAAAACCTGTTGAAAGTCCTGTAACCAGTCTTTCGGTTTTTCTGAATTTATCTATCATGTTTATTACTTCTCTGGCTATATCTTTTATATGATGGTAGTGGGTTACCGTAGTTTTTTCGGAAATTTCAAATATCTTTGATTGAGCTATTTCCATTACTGTATTAAAATCTTGAATTTCTTTTATATCCCTTATGAGATTCACGGAAAGTTCTAAGATGGCTCTGAGTCCTGCTTTTTCCTTAACTATTCTACAGGCAGTTTCAAGAGTATTAAGTGGTGCGGCTTCTTCGTATATGGAAAGTATCCAGTCAAAGGGTAACTTTTCCTCGTATCCTTGTCTTCTTATATAATCTCTGAGAACTACTTCGTCCCAAGCGGATCCGTGTTCTTGCCACAGTTTTACAATAACTGAAAAGAGAAGTTTATGTTCTTCAATGTAAAAATCTTCTTCACTCAGATATTCTAAAACCGTAGGTATATTTTCAGGATCGGCAAGCATAGTTCCCAAGACAGATCTCTCCGCTGACTCATCATAAGGAGGTTTAATATTTGTAGGAAACATAAACTTTAATTTAGTTCTTGAAAGCCATAAACTCCATTTCTATATCAGCGGATAATGGAAGTTCGGCTACACCAACTGTAACACGCACAGGCAAAGGCTCTATTCCTTTGAAAAAGTCTTCATACACAGAATTAAATTCGGGAAACATTGATAAATCGGTCAAATATACGGTTACCTTGACTACGTTATTCTTTGAGAACCCCGCCGCTTTTAGGATCTCTTCAGTATTTTTAAGTATCTGTTTTACTTGTTCCTTAAAATCTTTCTTAAGCTTTCCCGTGGAAGGATCTATACCTATTTGTCCTGAAATGAGAAGTGAATTCCCTACTTTTATAGCTTGGGAATAAGGTCCTACAGGCTTAGGAGCTTTTTCGGTATATATCCCTTCCATCTTTCAGTCCACCGGTTTTGCATCTACTACGTCATCTCCTCCTTCCTTTTTTCCGCTGTTTCCTGAACCTTTACCAGCGGATTCGTAAAGGTGAGAACCTATTTTAGAAGATATTTGAAGCACTTTGTCCATCATTGTTTTTATCTCTTCAAGATTTTCTGCTTCTTGAATGACTTTTTTCGCAGATTCTATTACTTCTTGTGCGGACTTTACATCTTCCTCAGGTATTTTTTCTTTATTTTCTTTTATTATCTTCTCAAGATTGTAAACGAGCTGATCTAATTGATTTTTTGTTTCTATTAGTTCCTTCTTCTTCTTGTCTTCTTCCGCATGGGCTTCTGCTTCTTTTACCATTTTCTCTATCTCTTCTTGGGTTAATCCGGAAGAAGGTTGTATTCTTATGGACTGTTCTTTTCCTGTGCCTGTATCTTTTGCGGTAACGTGCAGTATGCCGTCCGCGTCTATATCAAAACACACCTCTATCTTAGGAACACCTCTGGGAGCAGGTGGGATACCTGTCAGGTAAAACTTTCCCAGAGATTTGTTGTCCTTGGCAAGAGGTCTTTCTCCTTGAAGAACGTGTATTTCTACTTCTGTTTGAAAATCAGCAGCTGTGGTAAAAATCTCACATTTTCTGTAGGGTATGGGAGTATTTCTGGGAATAAGAACAGTCATAACACCGCCGTAGGTTTCTACACCTAAGGAAAGCGGAGTAACGTCCACAAGAAGTATTTCCTTTACTTCTCCGGAAAGAACTCCCGCTTGAATGGCAGCTCCTACGGCAACTACTTCATCGGGATTAACTCCCTTGTGAGGTTCTTTACCGAAGAATTCCTTTATTTTCTGTTGAACAAGAGGTATTCTAGTAGAACCACCTACTAAAACTATATCGTTTATATCCGTAGGACTGAGTTTTGCGTCTTCTAAAGCCTTTTTAACTATGTCCATAGTTCTGTCTATAAGATCTCTTATCATCTCTTCCAATCTTGCTCTGGTGAGTTTTTTCTGTAAATGAAGGGGCTGGTTTGTGTTGGGATCTATGGTAATAAACGGTAGATTTATTTCCGTTTCAAGTTTAAAAGATAGCTCTTTTTTAGCTTGCTCTGAAGCTTCTTTTAACCTTTGAAGGGCTGTTTTATCCTTTTTAAGATCTATTCCAGTTTCTCTTTTAAACTCCTCTATTAGCCATTCCATTATTCTTTCATCAATATTAGCTCCGCCGAGGTGTGTATCTCCGCTCGTTGCTTTTACTTCTATTACTCCTTCACCACCTTCTAATATGGAGACGTCAAAAGTTCCACCTCCGAAATCGTAAACCAAAATTTTTACATCGCTTTTCTTATCAAGTCCATAGGCGAGAGCTGCGGCAGTTGGTTCGTTAAGAATTCTTAGAACTTCAAGACCCGCTATTTTACCAGCGTCCTTTGTAGCTTGTCTTTGTCTTTCGTTAAAGTATGCCGGAACTGTTATTACAGCTTTTGTTATTTTTTCCCCTATGTAGGCTTCAGCGGCTTCTTTTAACTTTCTCAATACGTAAGCTCCTACCTCTTCGGGTCTTACCTTTTTGCCTGCATTGGGTATATCAAAAGCTGCGTCTCCTTTATCATCTGCAACCACTTTATAGGAAACCCTTTTAACTTCTTCCTTTACTTCTTCAAACTTTCTACCTATGAATCTTTTGGATTCGTATACGGTGTTTTCTGGATCAAGGACAGCTCTTCTTTTTGCTGGTTCTCCTACCAGTATTTCTTTTTCTTTGGTCCACGAAACTACCGAAGGTGTTAACCTTGCTCCCTCTTGGTTAGGTATTACAACTGCTTCATCTCCCATCATAACCGCTACAACAGAGTTAGTGGTTCCCAAATCTATACCTAATATCTTTTCCGCCATTTTTATACCTCCTTCTGTTTTCCGTAAAAGATATTTTAAATCTTTAGTATATTATTGTCAAGTTTTATAAAAAGAAGCTTATAAGGCGGTTTACCTTCCCTCTAAGGTGAACCTTATTATTTCTAAAAGAGTCAAAAGCGTCTTCTTTACATCTTCTTTACTTTTAGCGGATAACGGTATTACAGGTATTCCTTCTTCATCTGATATATCAAGAGCAAACTTAACGTCTTCCGGAGTCCACGCATTGGGCATATCTTGTTTGTTAGCTCCCACCACTATGGGAACAGGAAAGCGTGATTGGAAGAAGTTTATTATCTTACGAGCTTCGTGAAAGGTCCGCGGATCTGTGCTGTCCACAAGAACAATTATTCCCAAAGCACCTTCTCCAAGGATTTCCCACATAAAGTCAAATCGGGATTGCCCGGGTGTTCCAAACAGATAAAGCTCGTGTTCATCGTCTATTCTTATCTTTCCAAAGTCCATAGCTACTGTTGTGTAGTCCTTAACGTTCTTCTCCATGGCTGTGGAAGTTTTTCTTTCCGTTGCTACGGTTTTTATTTCACTTACCGTATTTATAAACTGGGTTTTACCTGCCGCAAAGGGTCCTGCGACTACTATCTTTATCTTCTTAAGTTCCTTCATCTTTAGTTCTAAAGCTGTTTTATCTTTTCTATTATCTTGGCAAGTAAATCAAGAGTTATTGAGGGTTTTTGAATTTTCTCTTTTCTCTTTCTGCGTATTACACCAGCTGCCAATAAGCCGTAGAGAGTTCTGTCAACGGTAAGTTTATCAAGATCCGCTTCTTTCCTTATGCTTGCTACTGTTCTGCTTCCGTTTACTAAGGATAAAACCTTTTTTTCTTCTTCTGTAAGCTTAATTTTTCCTGTTTTTAACTCCGCTTCTGGAGACTTTTCAAAAATCAAAAGCTCATCTGAAATTTTTCTCTCTACTTCTTCTTCTGTCAGAAGGCGTGCAGAGCGCATTATGAGTTCTTCTACGGGATAGAAAACCGGTATATCGCTATCGTATTTTATAAAGCCGGGAGTGAAGGAAAAAATTCCTTCTTTTTGGTTTAATCTTGGAAGGAAAAATCTTTCTATGGTTTTGTGAATGTCCTCTTTTCTTATTCTCAGCTTATTTATGAGTTGATCAAAGTTTCTGTCTGTATATACTCTAAAAACCTTATCAACAGGACGGGCAAATACAAGTTCTCCATCTTTCACGTAATAGGCTACTATCATATCTTTCCATTCAACCAGCAAAACACCGCTTTTTTTATCTTTTGCAAGAACTTGAAGGATATCCGCAAAACTGAAAGTATTAAGATCTCCCGTCAGAGCCATTTATTAACCTATAGCTTCTTTGAGCTGGGCTTGGGCTTTTCTTATTTCCATCAACAAAAGACCTAACTTCGCTTCATTACTGGCTAAAACAGTAAGCACTGCATCTTGTCCTATTCCTGTGAGAACTATATATCCTTCTTCTCCCTTTATGGTTATCTGTTCTAATACACCCTTTTGAAGTTCCTCTGTTACCTTTTCTCCGAGGGAAAGAATTGCTGCACTCATGGCAGCTACTCTATCTTCCTCTATACCGGGTTTTAATACCGCAGCAATAGGCAGGCCATCAGCACTTACCAAAACTGCTCCTTCTAAGCCTGAACTTTTAATGAGTTCCTGCAAAACTTTTTCATATCTGTCCATGGCGGACACACCCAGTTTACCGAACCACCCTTTCCACACGGTTCGGTGCCGGGCTATTTATACCCCGCCCTGAAAAGGTGTCCAGATACCCGGCAGGCGGCATTTGGACACCCTCATTCTATATCTTTAAAAAACTTAAGCTCAGCTTCTATTTTTTCCTCAGTAATTATCAACTTTTTCACACCCTCCTCCAATCTGCGGACATCTATTTTATCGCCTTTTTCTTCTAAAAGTAAAGCTATACTATGGAGTTCTGTGTTCAATTCCGAAAGGAGTTCCTTAATTTTCGTTATTTTAGATCTGTGAATTTCACAAACCTGTTGTATGGCTTGTCCTATAGCACCCACCGGATCTAAACCTACGGGGAAGTTGGCTTTCATGTAACCCTCTTCCATTTTCTCTAAAGCACTGAGAATTTGGCGTGTGTTTTCCGAAATGGTATCTATTTGATCTTCCAAGTCCTTTATCTGCCTTTCGTATTTTTCTTCAAAGTTGTTAACCAGATCTTTAATACTGTTAATTATACCCAGCATTTCTTCATGAATGGGAACGGGAACTACTGTTTTCCCTTTGTGTTTTTCTTCTAAAAGCTCTATTATGTATAGAATTCTGGCAAAAAGTTCTTCTAATTTACCTTTTGTCCACATTATATTGAAGAATATCCATACTGTAGATATAAGAAACCCTAGTCCGAAAGATGTGTAAAAACCGATCTTTCCAATAAAGTAAAGAACAAGGGAAATAAATAGCCCCAGCATGAGCGAAGAAAGAATGTAAAACCTAAGAAGCTCCCCCGCCAGTGATGATAATTTTGGTGTTTCTACCATTCTTCCTCCCTTTTGAGTCTCTTATGTTTCTAAAATCGTCCTGATAACTTTTTTTTTCAGTCATTCCCCTGTTTGTTCTTCTGTAAAGAGATCTCTCTTCATAGCGACTTTTCCTGTTCTTGCCATTTCTTTAATACCAAAAGGTTTCAAAAGTTCTAAAATAGCTTTTATCTTATCCTCATCACCTGTGACTTCAATAGTGTAGGTTTCAGGAGACACATCTACAACTTTACCTCTAAATATTTCTACGATCCTGAGAACTTCATCTCTTACCCTTGAAGTAGGTGTGTGAACTTTTATAAGTAAAAGCTCCCTTTCTACGTGGGGTATATCTGTTATATCTTTAACCTTCAGGGTGTCTATCAATTTCCTGAGCTGTTTTACTACTTGATCAATAACTATATCATCTCCCACAACTTCAATTGTCATGCGGGATATGCCCGGTTCATGAGTTTCTCCCACGGAAAGACTCTCTATGTTATAACCTTTTCCCGCTATTAAAGTGGCTATCCTTGCAAGAACTCCTATTTCATTTCTCACTCTTACGTTTATTATATGTTTGCGAGTTTGTCCCTTCTTCGTCTGTCTGAGCTTCGGAGCTTTTGTTACTGTTATATCCGTTGAACCTATGGTGTCTCCCATTTTTTCTTCCCTATCCTACAAGATACATGGTTTCCGCTTCTGTTCCTCTTCCGTCTTCTACTATCATATCCCTATAGGATTTTCCGGGAGGAACCATAGGAAGGACATTTTCCTCCCTATCTACAACAAAGTCAAGGACAACGGGTCTGTCTTGTATTTTTACCGCTTCTTCTAAGATTTCTCTTACTTCTTTTGGTTTCTCCGCTCTGAAACCGATCGCTCCCATAGACTCTGCCAGTTTTACAAAATCTGGTTGAATTTCTAAATTTACTTCGGAGTATCTCCTATTGTAAAAAAGCTCCTGCCACTGCCGAACCATACCCAAATAGGCGTTGTTTATAATGGCTACCTTTATAGGCACTTTATACTGAACAGCCGTGACTATTTCCTGCATAGTCATCATAAAGGAGCCATCTCCGTCTATGACAAAAACTTCCCTGTCGGGTTTTCCTATTTTTGCTCCTATACCGGCGGGTAGACCAAAACCCATTGTTCCCAAACCACCCGAACTTAGAAATTGGCGTGGAAAGGAGTATTTGTAAAACATTGCAGCCCACATCTGATGTTGTCCTACACCGGGAACTACTATTGCTTCTCCTTTGGTTACTTCGTATATCTGCTCTATTACATACTGTGGTTTAATAACTTTTTTAGAGTTTTTATACGTTAGAGGGTGGAGTTTTTTCCACTTTTCTATTTGCTCAAGCCACTTTTCCCTTTCAGCCGGCGAATGAATCTTTGCATTTCTACGTTTTATCTCACTTAACAGCTTTTTTAAAACTATTTTCACATCTCCTACTATGGGTATATCCACTACAATATTCTTTGATATAGAAGCAGGATCTATATCTATGTGAACTATCTTAGCGGTGGGTGCAAATTCGTCTATTTTGCCAGTAACTCTGTCGTCAAATCTCGCACCTACTGCTATTAGAAGATCACAGTTGTATACCGCCATGTTTGCGTAGTAAGTGCCGTGCATTCCCAGCATTCTGAGAGAAAGCGGGTGGTTCTCCGGAAAAGCTCCTTTACCTTGTGTTGTTGTAGTTACTGGTATTTTCATGAGTTCCGCTAACTCTATCAGTTCCTCTTGAGCTTCTGCATTAACAGCACCTCCACCTACGTAAAGAACCGGCTTCTTGGCGGACAGAATTAAATCAACAGCTTTCCTTATTTGTTGAAGATTCCCTTCTACATGGGGTTTGTATCCCGGCAGGGCTTTTTTTACTTCTTCAAGGGAAGGCACTTTACTGTTGGTGAGTTGTTGAGTTATATCTTTGGGAATATCTATAAGCACTGGTCCGGGTCTACCCGTTTTTGCTATATAAAAGGCTTTTCTTATAATTAAGGAAAGTTCTTCAATATTTCTTACAAGAAAGCTGTGTTTTGTAATAGGACGGGTTATACCTATAATATCTACTTCTTGAAAAGCATCATTCCCTATCATATGGGTAGGAACCTGTCCTGTTATAACCACTAAGGGAACGGAATCCATGTAAGCGTCTGCTATGGGAGTTACTATATTAGTCGCACCGGGTCCTGAAGTTGTCATAGCAACTCCAACTTTTCCCGTAGCTCTTGCATACCCTTCAGCCATGTGTCCCGCACCTTGCTCATGACGTGCTAGTATATGCCTTATTTCTCCATCTCTGTAAAGAGCATCGTAGACTTCCATTATTGCTCCACCGGGAAGCCCGAATATGGTATCAACTCCTTCTTCTTTCAGTGTTTCTATTACCAGCTCCGCACCCTTTCTCGTCATTTTTCGTTTCTCCTAAAGTGCTAATATATTAAATAATGTGTTAGGAATTCTTAAGTTCAAGTTCCTGTGTTATAATTTCCCTGCACAAATCTGGAGGTTCTGATATGGGAATGCTCAGTTATGAAGAAGCTTTAGAGATTTTGCGCCAGCAAATAGAAGAGTTTTCCGCAGAAGCTAAAATGGAAGAGGTAGGAGTTGTTTACTACGTAGGTGACGGTGTCGCCAGAGCTTACGGACTTGAAAATGTAATGGCTATGGAGGTAGTGGAGTTTGAAGGAGGGGAAAAGGGTTTAGCTTTTAACCTTGAAGAGGATAACGTAGGTATAATTATTCTGGGAAGTGAAACGGGAATAAGGGAAGGTTCTGTTGTAAGAAGGACGAATCAAATTCTGTCCGCTCCTGTGGGTGAAGGGCTTATAGGGAGAGTTATAAATCCCTTGGGAGAACCCCTTGACGGTAAAGGGCCTGTTCAATACGAGTATTTGTCTCCTGTAGAGAAAATAGCTCCGGGCGTTGTTAGTAGAAAACCTGTTCACGAACCTCTTCAAACAGGTATTAAGGCAATAGATTCCATGATTCCCATAGGAAGAGGACAAAGAGAGTTAATAATAGGGGACAGAGCTACTGGAAAGACAACAATTTGTATAGATACGATTCTCAATCAAAAAGACACGGACGTTTACTGTATATACGTTGCAATAGGACAGAAAAGATCTACTACTGCCAGAATTATTGAACTACTTGAAAGAGAAGGTGCTATGGAATACACCACCGTAGTGGTTGCTTCTGCAACTGATCCTGCTTCTCTTCAATATCTTGCTCCTTTTGTGGGTTGCACTATTGGGGAGTATTTCAGGGACAATGGCAAACACGCTCTTGTTATTTACGACGATCTTTCAAAACACGCGGAAGCTTACAGGCAACTCTCTCTACTTATGAGAAGACCTCCCGGTAGAGAAGCATTTCCCGGAGATGTGTTCTACCTTCACTCCCGCTTACTGGAAAGAGCTGCTAAGCTTAAAGATGAATTGGGTGGAGGATCTTTAACTGCACTGCCTATAATAGAAACCAAGGCGGGAGACGTAGCTGCCTATATACCTACAAACGTTATATCCATTACAGATGGGCAGATTTATCTTGAGCCAGATCTTTTTAACAAAGGTGTAAGACCTGCAATAAACGTAGGACTCTCCGTATCAAGAGTAGGTGGTGCGGCTCAAATAAAGGCAATGAAACAAGTAGCGGGAACATTGAGATTGGATCTTGCCCAGTTCAGAGAACTTGAAGCTTTTGTGCAATTCGCTTCAGAACTGGATAAGGCTACTCAGCAAACCATAAACAGAGGAATGAGATTAGTAGAACTCCTTAAACAAGAACCCTATAATCCCCTACCAGTTGAGAAACAAATAGTGGCAATATTTGCGGGAACAAACGGCTACTTAGACGACTTGCCTGTAGAATCTGTAAGAAAATTTGAGAAGGAGCTTTATACTTTTTTGGATACGGAAAGAAAGGATATACTTCAGGAAATAAGAGAGAAAAAAACCTTAGACGATGAGTTAAAAGAAAAGATAAAGAAAGCTTTGGACACTTTTAAGTCAAAATTTGTTCCGTGAAGAATTGTATTTCAGTAAATATAGGGTGTAGTGGCTTCTCTTACAGAGATTGGATAGGTGTTTTTTATCCGCAAGGTTTAAATTCAAGTGATTTTATAACATTCTATGAAAAATTTTTCAATATTGTTGAAATAAACTACAGCTTTTACAGTATGCCGAATTCTTCTACAATGGAAAATTTTGTAAATAAAACAAAAAGATTAAAATTTGCAGTTAAAGCTTACAGAATCTTTACCCACAACAGAAAGTATTCCCGAAGTGATAGAGATAAATTTCTAAAGAGTTGTGAACCTTTACTGGAAAGTGAAAGGTTTATAGCATTCCTGTTTCAGTTCCCTCAGAGTTTTTATTATTCTCTTGAGAATATGGAATACATAAAGAGACTTTCGGAAAGCTTTGAAGGATATCCGAAGGTTTTGGAAGTAAGGAGTAGGAGCTTCGCACGCGCAGAGTTTTTTGAAGAAGTGGAAAGCCTTGGTTTTTCTTTGGTAAACATAGACGCTCCTAAGGTTAAGGGGATAATAGTAGGACCGTGGAAGTCTATTGGGGAGATAAACTATATAAGACTCCACGGTAGGAATGCTGAAAAATGGTTCAACTCGGAAGATTCTTATGAAAGATATGATTATCTTTATTCAACAGAGGAAATCACTTGGATAGGGAATAAAATTAAAAGATTGTGTTCGGGGAAGGAAACTTATGTATTTTTTAACAACCACTACCGTGGTAAATCTCTCTTAAACGCTTTACAGCTCAAAGAATTCTTTGGAGAAAAAGTTAAAATACCTGCAGCTCTTAAAGGATTGTTTTCCACTACATTATGGGAGTAGAAATTGATTAAGAAATTTCATATATTATTATATTATTGGAGGTGTAGAATTGAGAAGGTATTTGCTCAAATCTAAAATTCACAGACTAAAAGTGACCGGTGCGGATCTTCATTACGAAGGTAGCTTATCCCTTGATATAGAGCTTATGGAAACAGCGGATCTTATACCCTTTGAAAGGGTGGAGGTTTACAACATAAGCAACGGAGCGAGATTTTCCACTTACGTAATTCCCGCACCTAGATTTTCAGGAGAAGTGCGTTTGAACGGTGCGGCAGCACGCCTCGGAACCAAGGGTGATCTTATTATCATAGCTTCTTACGGAGAATACGAAGAGGAAGATTTAAAAGACTACAAACCAATTCTCGTTTACGTAGATTCCAATAATAAGGTAAAAGAGGTAAAAGGATCTGCGGAGATTGAAAATGTACAATGTTCCTTCCCTGACACCGCAGGAAGTTAAAGAAATCCTTGAAAAGGAAAAGGGTAGAGTAGTTCTTTTAGATGTGAGAACACCACGGGAACACAAGCAGTTGCGGATTCCTAATTCTGTGCTGTTACCCTTAGATGAGCTTAGATACAGGTATTCGGAGTTACCACCGGATAAAAAGTATATAGTTTACTGTAGAAGTGGGGAAAGAAGCACTTTTGCTACTTTTTTCCTTAGACATATGGGTTACGATGCTTACAATCTTACGGGGGGGATAATTCGCTGGTCTTATGAAAAAGAAGGTGATCGTGGAGATACCTCGCGGTAAACTTTCCACATTAAGTTCTTTAGTTTGGAAATGTTTTCTCCACTTAATGCTGATATAGCTATAAAATCGTAACCCTTAGCGGTAAAGTATTTTTCAAGTTCTTTGAGCAAATCTTTATCGGAAAGAGAGTCTATTTTATTTGCGACAACTATTTGAGTCTTCTCCATAAGTTGTGGATTGTAAAGTTTAAGTTCTTTGTTTACTATCTCAAAAGCTTTTAGCGGATCTATTTGCCGATTATCTGAAACATCTATAAGGTGTAGTAGTATTTTGGTTCTTTCTACATGTCTGAGGAACTCATATCCCAAACCTGAACCTTTATGAGCGTTTTCTATAAGACCGGGTATGTCCGCTATTGTAATTTTATTCTCTTCATCAATTTGAAGAACACCCAAATTAGGCGCTACGGTTGTAAAGGGATAACTGCCGGTTTTAACTCTCGCTCTTGTAAGTTTTGTCAGCAGAGTTGACTTACCAGCATTGGGAAGACCTATTATACCTACATCGGCAATTAGTTTAAGTTCAAGAATTACCCATCTTTCTTCCCCTTCTTCTCCCGGCTCCGCATACCGGGGAGTCCTGTTGATCGGAGTTGCAAAGTGAGCGTTACCCTTACCTCCTCTACCACCCTTTGCGATTATGCACTTTTGTCCTTCTTCTGTTAGATCGCATAAAAGGATTCCGCTCTTTGCATCTTTGACAACTGTTCCTAAGGGAACGTAAATTATTAAATCCTCTCCGTCTTTCCCCTTCTTGTTTTTTCCTCCACCAGGTTTACCGTTCTGTGCTTTAAAGTGTTTCTTGTATTTAAAGTCAAGAAGACTGTGTTTACTACCGGTAGCTATCAGTATGACATCACCGCCTTTACCACCATCTCCACCCGCAGGTCCGCCCTTTGGTCTGAACTTCTCACGCAGAAAGGCAATCGCTCCGTTTCCTCCTTTTCCTCCTTTCACGTAAATCTTTACCCTATCTATAAAATCAACCATCAAAAATATATTTAGGGTTTAGTCCCTTCAAGAACAACCACCACTACGTCTGGAGGTGAGAGTAATCTCATGGGAGGTCCACCTGTTCCTACACCTTTGCTGACTATTATGAATTTATCTTTTCCGAGTTCTTTTATACCCCTGTCAGTTTCAAAAATAACTCGTAAAATTGTATATCCTACGAAAAAGAGTATCCCGCCATGGGAGTGCCCTGCAAGCACTAAATCTATGTAAGGAAGGGAGGATTTATCTACTTCAGGTCTGTGTTTTAAAAGAATTGTATAACGGGATGGATCTGTTGTTTTTAGGATTTCTTTCTCTTCTAAAAACACTTTATAGCCCAGTCTTTTGCCGTCTGGATCGTCTATACCTACAAGAGTAATATAGTTTCCTACATTTACTACTTCGCCTCTTAAAACTTTAAACCCTGAACTCTTTAAAAATTCAAGGGATTGCTCTAATCCTACGTAGTATTCGTGATTTCCCACTACTGCGTATTTACCCAGAGGAGGTTTCATGCTGGCGAGCATATGAGAAAGATGTGCAAATCCGGAAGTATTTCCGTCCACTATGTCCCCTGTTGCTACTACAAGATGGGGTTTTTCTTTTTTGTAGACTTTTAACACCATATTTATTCTGTTTTCTCTCATCAGCGGTCCTAAGTGAAGATCTGAAATGTGGAGTATTTTTATCCGCTTCCCAGCAGGTATTTTTTCAGTCTTTAAGGTATACTTTTCTACTTGCAAAAAGTAAGTTTCTAAATGGCTATAAAGACTCAGAAAAATAGCAGATACAGTTGCAGTTTGTAAAACCTTCTTGGGAGGAAACCCTTTGAATTTGCTGAGGATTTCCAAAAACAAACCGCTTAAGAAAAAGTATATTATAAAACCCATCCAGAAAAGACCCGGCACCGCTATTAATCGGGCTAAACCTATAAAGCCAGCTCTGTCAAGAGCTTTCCACAGAGCGGGAGAAATAACTAATACTGTAAGGATAAGTCCGATTAAGACTCTGTTCCTTTTTGAGAAGTTAAGGGCTAACGTTAGCTTACGATACAGATAGTAGTGAAGAAAAGAATATATAAGGAAGAAAACGGGAACAAATAAGGTCATCAAATTTCATCGGAAAGAATTGCACCCTTAGAAGCGGAGCTAACCAGCTTTGCATACCTTCTGAGCCAAGGGCTGGGAATATCTTTTTTCTTGGGTTTAAAATTTTTCAGCCTTTCCTTGAGTTCTTTTTCGTCTATCATAAGTTCAAGCCGACGAGCGGGTATGTCAATCAGTATTTCATCTCCATCGCGAACAATACCTATGGGTCCTCCCACCGCAGCTTCCGGTGCTACGTGTCCTATGCACGCTCCACGTGTTCCGCCTGAAAATCTACCGTCTGTTATCAAAGCCACACTCTCTCCCAAACCCATTCCCATTATTGCAGAAGTAGGAGAAAGCATCTCTCTCATTCCCGGTCCTCCTTTGGGTCCTTCGTATCTTATAACTACTACATGTCCTTCTTTTACTTTTCCTCCAAGAATCCCCTCTATTGCTGATTCTTCCGAGTCAAAGCATATAGCTTTACCTTTAAAGCGTAGCATTTTTTCAACAACCCCTGCAGTTTTTACCACCGCACCTTCCGGTGCTAAGTTTCCAAAAAGGATAGCTATTCCCCCTTCTTCTGAATATGGATTCTCCAAATTTCTTATCACTTTTCCTTCCGGATCTGGAGCGGAGTTTACTATTTCTCTAAGAGTCTTTCCGCTTACAGTCTTCCTGTCCAAGTTTATCAGTTCTTCCTTTTTTGAGAGTTCCTTCAAAATAGCTGGGATTCCTCCCGCCTTATCAAGATCTTCTATGTGATAGTTAGAGGAAGGTGCTATTTTACATAAGGTAGGAGTTCTCTTTGAAATTTCGTTTATTTTTGAAAGGTCAAACTCTATACCCGCTTCACGCGCTACTGCAAGTAGATGTAAAACTGTATTAGAAGAACCTCCCATTGCTATGTCTACTGTAAAGGCATCTTGTATAGCTTTTTCTGTGATTATATCCCGTGCTTTTAAGTTCTCCTGTGCAAGAGCTACTATTCTTCTACCCGCTTCCCGTGCGAGTGTTTCTCTACGTGGATCTACAGCCGGGATTGTGCCGTTTCCGGGAAGAGCTATGCCAAGCACTTCTGCTATACAGTTCATTGAATTGGCGGTAAACATACCCGCACAGCTTCCACACGTGGGACACGCGTTTTCTTCTATTTTCTTCAATTCCTCCTGAGTTATCTGTCCTGCCTCTAACTGTCCTATTCCTTCAAAAACGGAGATTAAGTCTATTTTTCTTCCGTTTATACTTCCTGCTAACATGGGACCTCCGCTTATGAAAATAGTAGGAATGTTTACCCTTACCGCTCCCATCAGCATACCGGGAACTATCTTGTCACAGTTCGGTATGCATAAAAGAGCGTCAAGTTGGTGAGCTTGAACCACTGTTTCTATGGAGTCCGCTATTAATTCCCTTGAAGGAAGGGAATAGTGCATACCATAATGTCCCATTGCGATTCCATCATCTACTCCTATAACGTTGAACTCTATAGGAACTCCACCTGCTTTTCTTATTTCTTCTTTTATCGGTTCTACAAAATCTCTTAAATGGACATGACCGGGTATTATGTCTGTGTAGGAATTGGCTATTCCTATAAAAGGTTTGTTAAAATCTTCCTCTGTTAAACCACATGCTCTTAAAAGAGCCCTGTGAGGCGCTCTTTCTATTCCTTTCTTAATTGTATCACTTCTCATAGATCTGATTTTAGCATACGCTTTTCTCTTTTATTGAGCCATTCTTCAAAACTAAATCCTTTTTTAATAGCGTTTACTATCTCCTCTTCCAAAGAATTCAAATCCTGCGGAACAAGCTGAGGTCTTTTCTTAAGAGTGTTTTCTATTCTATGCCATAACTTCCAAAGTTCTATTAATCTGTGATTACCAGACAGAAGTATCTGAGGCACTTTCATTCCTTTGTATTCCCGAGGTCTTGTATATACAGGGTATCCCAACCATCTGCTTTTAAAAGAATCTTCCTTCAGACTTTCAGGATCACTCAAAACACTTGGAATAAGACGGCTTATCCCTTCTATAAGAGTAAGAGCTACCAGTTCTCCCCCTGAGAGTATGAAATCTCCTAAGGAAACTTCCTCATTTACAATTTTCTTAACTCTTTCATCTATACCTTCATAGCGTCCGCATATTATCGCAATTGTTTTTTTACATTTCAATTCTTCCAAAAACTTCTGATCTATCTTTCTACCCCAGGGTTCCGTGATCAACACATAGGGTTTTCCGTATTCGGAAACTATTGACTCATAAGCTTCAAATATGGGTTCAGGTTTTATCACCATTCCGGGAAATCCGCCGTAAGCCTCATCGTCAACTTGACCTTTGGGAGCGAAATCTCTAAGATTAAGCGTGGAAATCGTCACTTTACCTTTTTTTATAGCTTGATTTACTATTCCCACTGAGCAGTAGCACTCAATTACAGAAGGGAAAAGTGTAAGAATAAAGAAATGTATCATTCCTTTTCCATGAAATTTCTAACAAGCTCTTGTGCTCTTTTTTGACTAAACCTGTAGTAGGTTTCTATTGTAGTTTTTATATTGGAATGACCGGCAAACTCTTTTACTATTTCTACCGGAAAACCGCTGTTAACAAGGTTTGTTATGTAAGTATGTCTGAAGCTGTGAATGCTAAAAGGAATACCCAACCTTTTAGAGAGCCTATCGGTGTAAACCTGTAGAACTCCTCTTTTTACGGAAAAGTTTTCTTCATAATTCTCTATCCAGCTGAGCATTTTTCGGGTTATTCTGTGAGTTTCATCTCTGTTAGGAGCTAAAAGAGGAGCTAATCTTCCTTTTTTTCTTTTTGTCATATAAGCGTCTAATTTTATCCACAAGATACCACTTTTGTCTAAGTAGAAGCTATTTCTACCTAAGTGTTCAAACTCACCTAATCTTATACCGCTGTAAAGAAAGAGAGAATATATCTTTTCATATTTTTTTCCTTTAACAGCATTAAAGATCCTTTCTACTTCCTCCTTAGTAAGGGCTTTGGGATAACAAGTTCCCTTTTTGGTATTGAGCTCTTCTCGTAATTCTTCTATTGCCTGCTCTATATCGGTGTATTTATCTCTGTTTATATATTCTCTTCTGAGAAGAAATTTAAAGAAGTGTTTGATGGCTGATAAGTTCGCTAAAAGAGAGGAAGGTCCTAAGGGTGAACTGTCCACGTATTTAAATATCTGGGAAGAACTTATTTGCAAAAGAGCTTCTTCGCTGCGGATTCCTGTTGTATTCAGAAAGCTTAAAACATGTCTTATATAGGTTTCAGTAGTGCGTTGGCTTTTTGTCCTTTCAAGATTTTTCCTCCACAACTCCAAAACTTCCATAATAAATAATATTATGAAAGTTATAACAATAGCGGGATACCACAATAGCGGTAAAACCATTTTGGTGGAACAACTTGCTCGGAAACTGCTTGAGAAAGGTTACAGAGTGGGATACGTAAAGCACGATCCTAAGGATCATGGTGTAACAGATAAGGAAAATTCCGATACCCATAGACTTTTTAAGATTCTTCCTAAGGTAGCACTGTCTTCTCCCCTAAAGCTTACACTCTGGGAAAAGAGAGACGACGATCCCTTAAAGTTACTGAAAGAATACTTTAGTGATTGTGATGTGGTTTTGTTAGAAGGTTACAAATCTTACAAAAATATACCTAAAATTGTTCTTGGAAATTTAGAAGCACAGGAAGTTCTGCTCAGAATTGATAAAACAGTGGATATTGATCATATTATTAAGGTGATAGAGGAAATGGAGGAGAATTTATGATGAGATGCTTGGAGCATCGCGAGCTATGCCCTTTCTGTCATAGAATAGCTTTAAGAGTATGTGAATATTCAGAACCTTATCCGCGTGTAGAGGCTAATTGTGAATGTTGTGGTTACAAATCTTACGATATTCCTATGAAGCTTGATCGTGAAACCTTTTTTAATATCCTTGATAAACTCTCCTGTAAGGAAATAGGTAGAGTGTGTATAGATGACAGATGCGGATCGCGTGACATTATAAAGTTGTTACAAGAAGGCAGGTATGTGGAATACCGTTGTCTTGAATGCGGTGCTGAATGGAACAGTGAAGAAGTGCTTAAAGCTATAAAAAGAGCTAAGACTATTCAACCTTATATAGCAAACGGTTCTAATCTATTGGAAGTTCTAAGAGCAGGTGAGGGAGAATGTCCTCTGTGTGGTTGGGATATAGGACACCTGTATGAGGGTTACGCGGTGGAGATAAAGTGTCCCGTATGTGGTTATCACAACGAATTCAAGGAAGAATTTCCTGAGAAAGAACCTCCTCCAGAAGTATGCGCTCGTTTTGAAAGGCCCGAAGAACCCGGTTAAAGACGTAATATTTCACCCGCTTTTTCCTGAGCTTCCATAACCCAATTGTTCAGTTCAAAGGGCATAACTCCTAACCTTTGAGCTAAGTCTTCTACTGCTTTTTCTAAGGGTTCTTTCCCCGCTTCAAGAGCTTCTTCAAGAAAGATAGCTTCTCTTAAAACTTCACTTAGATCTTTATTTTTACCTGTATAAGCGTCTATTATTTCTCTGTCTATGTTTACCTCTGTAAGGAACTCAACTTTATCTACACCTAAAATTTTGTCTATAAGAGAAAACAACCCTGCTAAGTAAGCTTCGTTTGTTAAAACGGGAATTTTCCGTTTAGCTAATTGTTCTGCTAAGATAGCTCTTATAAGGGATTTTTTCCATAGAATAGGGTTTTCAACAGAAACGTAATCGTTGGTGGCTACAAGAAGGGTAAACTTTTTGAGATTTTCCATTCCCAAATAGGCACATGCCTGTATGAGATCTTTTATTTCTTTTCTGCGGGAGAAATAAGCGGAGTTTACAAATCTCAAGAGTTTGGCAGACATTCCCACATCACTGGCTATAACGTTGGCAAAATCCTTTATACTTTGAGCGGTATTAAGTGTTGCTATCATTCTCATTAGGGTGGCTTTTAAAAAGGGAGCTATTTCAAACTCTTTTATAAGGGTAGGTTCACCCAAGTAATTTCCTTCAAAAAGATCTCCCAAAGGTTTTACTTCTTCGTAATCTTTCTCACTTTCTATGTTGGAAATTAAAACTTTCTTGTTGTTTCTCCTTACAGCGGAGGATTTACCTTCGTCTATACTGTTTGCTTTAAACACAACTACCGAAGCCTTTTCCAGAAGTCCAAGATACTTAGGAGAGTAGAGCTGTTCTGTTATGGCTACAACACCTCCTCTATTTTTAAGCTCTTCAATCCTTTTCAAAGCGTTAGCGTATATAGTTTTACCGGTTTCTACTTGAGGAGGGATTATTTTAAAGACTATTCTGTCTATTGTCAGAAGATCCAGTGTTTTATTCAGAATTGAGTCAAGAGTTACACTTATTATAGTTTTCTTACCTTCCGAAATTCGCTTTACTCCAAGTTCTCCAACTAACTCCGCTATTATAAAAGTAGCTTTGTTGTAAGGTATATCCTTAGGATACTCTTTTAAATCGTGTGTTCTTCTCAGATACACTTCATAGCCGAAAATGTTTCCTTCAATATCAAATACTGGTTGTCTTATTATAGCGAAGCTCATTAATCCTATCCCTCAGCTCAGGATAAAGCGGGAATTGCTCACACAATTCCCTAACTTCTTCTTTTACTTCCTTTATAATCTTATCGTTGTCTATGTTTTTTACAACCCTTGAAATCATCTTGGCTATGAGTTTCATCTCTTCTTCTTTCATTCCTCTCGTGGTTAGGGCGGGAGTTCCTATTCGTATTCCGCTCGTTTTCGTAGGAGGTAGAGGATCACCCGGAACAGCGTTTTTGTTAACAGTTATACCCGCTTTGCTTAGGGTTTCTTCTACCTGTTTTCCCGTTAGTCCTTTATCTCTCAGATCAACAAGGACAATATGAGAATCCGTTCCACCGGTTACTATTTTAAATCCTTCCTTTATAAGTTCTTGTGCAAGAGTTTTGGCGTTAATCACTACCTGCTTAGCGTAATCCCTAAACTCTTGAGTCATTGCTTCCTTAAAAGCTACAGCCTTAGCGGCTATAACGTGCATAAGAGGTCCGCCTTGAAGTCCGGGAAAGACGCTTTTATCTATTAATTTTGCAAACTCTTTCTTACACAGTATAAAACCGCCACGCGGTCCTCTTAGAGTTTTGTGAGTTGTAGAGGTTACAAAATGAGCATAAGGAACAGGATTTGGATACTCTCCCGCTGCTATTAAACCTGCATAGTGAGCCATATCCACTACAAGGTAAGCTCCTACTTCATCTGCTATTTCTCTCATCTTTTGCCAATCAAATACCCTTGGATAAGCAGAAGCACCTCCGATTATAATCTTCGGTTTGTATTCCTTTGCCAATTTGAACATATGATCGTAATCCACAAGTTCTGTGTGCGGATTAACGCCGTAGTGAACAACTCTATACAGTTGTCCGGAAAAGTTTACTTTTGCTCCGTGAGTAAGGTGTCCTCCGTGAGAAAGATTCATACCCATTATCATGTCACCGGGATTGAGAAGAGCCATATAAACCGCCATATTTGCTTGAGATCCTGAATGGGGTTGCACATTTGCATGCTCCGCACCGAACAGCTTTTTGACTCTTTCTATAGCTAACTGCTCCGCAATATCAACAAATTCACAACCACCGTAATATCTCTTTCCGGGTAATCCTTCTGCGTATTTATTGGTAAGAACACTACCAGTTACTTCCATTACCGCTATGGAAGTAAAATTCTCAGAGGCTATCATTTCTAAGTTATAAAATTGTCTATTAAACTCCTTAGCTACCGCTTCAAATATTTCGGGATCTGTTTTAAGGAGGTGTTCCATAGATAAATTATATCAGATACTTAATGCAAAAGAGACAGCAGAACAACAGTTAGTAGAAATAACAGGTTCTAAACTCATATTTTTTGCTAGTGTGTATACACCCTCCGCGGGAAAGGTTATTCCATTAACACCCGCTATAAGAGCATAAATATCAAATCTTTCTCTTTCTTGTCCAGCAGGGCGTGCACAGCCGATAACTATAGGCGTGTGGGGTAATTTTTTTCTAGCGTAAAGAAAGATTTCCGCACTTTCCTCTGGTGAGGGTGGTTTGATAAGTTGAAAGTTTGACTTTCCGTAGTAAGGCATAATAGCCACCAGCACCAGCGCATCAACTCCGACTTTTGCTATCATATCTATAGCTTTGAATTCTCCCTTTATCTTTCCGTAATGGAGTCCTATTACAATGTGTGGAACTACTTTTAAATCTGCAGATTTTAGGAGTTCAAGAGATTTCTGATAATCCTCAGTTTTTCTGAAAGGAAGCTTGTATACAGAAGCTATTGTTTCGTTATCTCCTATTACGTCTAAAAGAACAGCATCTACACCTGCTTGCTTAAGTCCTGCTACGTAATCTTCATCTACAAGACCTACATGACAGGTTACTGTCAGATTGAGTTCCTCTTTAAGAATTTTCATAGTTCCGAAAAAGTTCTGTAAAGGAACAAAACCTCTTTTATCTGAACCGCCTGAAATTAAAACTCCACTTATGCCTTTTTCTTTAAGGGAGCGACACGTTTTTAAGAGTTTTTCTGGAGTTTCGGCAGGAATCATATGCCACAAAATCTTTCCCGCACAGTGATCACACATAAGCTCACAGAACTTTCCAGTAACGGATATGTCTACGAATCTGGGAGAATTCTTTACGGAAAAGTCTTCAACTTCGTAATACTTAAAACCGGGACTGTAAAAGAAAACTTTCTTACCGAAATTCTCAAGTTTTATTTCAAACCCTTCAAAAAGTTTGTTTACAAGTTCTTTATTTAGTCTTTCAACTGATGTTTTGAAATTAAGCACATTTTACACCCTTTTCTTCTGCCACTTTCCTCAGAGCTTCTACCGCTTCTGTGCCTTTCATTAAAGCGTTTATATCCTCTGGATTTGAGGGTTTCAGTTTGACTACCCAGCCACGACCGTAGGGATCATCGTTAATAAGAGCTGGTGTGCTTTTTAATTCTTCATTTACTTCCAGTATTTCTCCTTCAAAGGGAGAGGGAACAGGACCTACCCACTTACCGCTTTCTATTGTCGCTACGCTTTTCCCTTTCTTGACAGTTTTCCCCACCTTCTTCGGAGTATAAGCGACTAATCTTCCTGCCATAGCAGCTGCTATTGAGGTTAAACCTACCGTATAAGTGCCGTCACCGTTATCCTTTACCCATGTAAAGGCATTTGCTTCTGGATCAATATGGTAGAGTAAGTCCTCAGGAACTAAGCAACCGTTCACTTCCGCCATCTTTCACCTCCTGTTGTAATTTCCTAAGATTATTCTATCTCAGAAAACCAAAAGCTTATCCGCCTTCATAGTTCTCAAGGCAAATTCACTGGCTGGCACTATACCGTCAAGTTCGGGAATTAGATCTTCTTCTGATAAACCAAGGGAATCCACAGCCTGCCTGCAGGAGTAAAATTTAACACCTGCTTGTTTGGCGTCTTTCATAAAGTCGTAAACGGTTTTAAGCTTTTTACCTTCTGGGCTGTAACAGTTACCTTCTTGTGAAGGACATATTCTCTCCGCTATACCTTTCCTGATTAGATTTGTTCCGTCCATATTGAAGAACATTTCAACGTCCGCTTCATTAGCGGACATTATGGCAGCTATGTAAAAAGGTGAAGCACATCGCCACGGAGTTTTAGGACCGCTTGTCATAAGTATGATTATTTTTATCCCCTCCATTTTTAAAACCTCAAACAATCCCTAAGCGTTTGAGTGTAGGGAGAGGATCGGAAAGATTGTCTTTGAGTTTTACATCAGAAACGGAGTAGCCGAAAGCAAGTCCGAGAAGTTGGGTAAAGTAAGCAGCGGGAGTATCTGCGTTTGAAACGCCTTTCATGAGAAGTCTATGTCTATACATTTCAAGAGAAGCGTGGCATAGGGGGCATTCTGTAGCTATTATGTCAGCACCTTTTTCCTTAGCTGTTTGTAAAATCATTTGAACGAATTTTTCCGATACCTGTTCATCAGAAAGGGAATGGGGACCTCCGCAACATTGTGTGTGCATAGGTTCTATTTCTACACTTTCCGCACCTGCGGCTTCTAAGAGGGCTTCCATATAGTAAGGTCTTTCATCGTCATCTGCTGTTTCTCTCATACGATTTCTGCTTTCCTGCTCTGCTCCGTGGGCATAGGTGCGAGCGTAAAAGTGAGGTCTTGTGTAAAGACAACCGTAGTAGCTTGCTATTCTAAGACCCTTTAAGGGCTTTTTTGTTCTTTCTTTTACTCTTTCCGGTCCGGCTTCGTGGTATATCCACTCTAAGAGGTGGTAAGTGTGAGGTATTTCTCTTAAAGGATCAACTCCCGCTTCTTCCAAGAGGCGGTTTACTTTTTCAAGAATTTCCTTGTCCGTTTCTAAAAAGTATTCCGCTCTTTGAAGTGAAAAGGAACAACCGTTACAGGGAGCTATTATGGCACTGTGCCCTTGTTTTCGGGCAAGGGACATATTTCTGGCGTTCAGGAGTATTGTTCCCCAAAAAGTTACATTTTTAGTTTCCATTGCACCACAACAGTTGTAATCTTCTATGTAATCTAGTTCAAGTCCGAGTTCTTTTGTTACTAATCTTGCCGATACATCGTAAGCTCTTGAGGCTCCTTCCAGAGAGCAACCCGGGTAGTAAGCTACTCTTTTTCCTATACCGCCTAAGGGAGGTTTTCTTACTCTTAGCTCTTGCATCATTACATACCTCCTATGAAACAGATGTTCCTTCTTCTTCTAATACTTTTCTCAAAACTTGTTTGAATCTGTTCCACTCTTTTGTTTTTGGATGAAACAGCATGTGCTTTGCATTGAGTAGCAGAAACCCTATGTTCATATTCTTCAAAGGCTTCAGTGCCAATTCTTTAAGCCATTGGGGAATGTTTCCCATGAAGGGAATGGGTTTTTTCAGCAATGGATCCTTTGTTACCCTGTATCCTTGCTTTTCTATCCAACCAAAGAGAAGTTCTCCGTCTTCTATTCTTCCGTATTGGTAAACAGCGTCAAAGAAAAACTTATCAAATTTCTTGGAAGGATACTCTTCTATAAGTCCTCTCTTTGACATAGCTTTGAGAATTGCCTTTACTACTTCTTCTACGAGAACTCCCTTAGGACATCTATGGGTGCATTTGTGGCAGGAAACACATCTCCACATTACATCTGTGTATTTCTGAAGTTCATCAAGAAGTCCCAAGCGAGCAAGATGGATAAAATGTCTTGGATTGTATCTTTCATCCCAGTAATTGTGAACAGGACAGGAAGCTGTGCAGTAAGAACACTGATAGCACTGGAGGATTGTCTTTCCTTCTGGTTCTTCCATAACCTCTTTTAAAAACTTAAGATCGTAGTCCTGAACTACCCTTGGCAGTATTATGAGATTCCAATCACCGGATATATCTATACCGTCTATGAGAAGTTTGTCTTTTCTTAAAACCCTTTCGGGATCAATCAAACTCTTTTCGTGAATTGCCATGTCTGAACCTCCTTAAGTGTAGTTTAAAGGGGTGTAAACCCCCAAGAGTCTTCTTGCTATACTAATAGCGGGAGGGAAAAACCCCTTAGCACTGTGCATTGTAGAAAGGGTCATGTAATCCACGTAAATAGCGTATATAGTAGCTAAGAATATATCCACAAAGAGAAATCCCTTAGCCTTCACACCAAAGCTTTCAAGTTTATCAGCTAACTGAAGGTATATACGGGAAAACTGGTTGTAATTTTCTCCGTACATAAGTTTTCCCTTACCGCCTGTAGGCGGTTCTTCTTTTAGAAAAACTACAGCTCCTGTTTCGGTTTCTGGATCCCATATCCAGCTGGTCCATAGGATTTGATCCTCTGGGAATGTGAAGTGAAGTAAATCGGCAGCTGTATCTTTTGCAGATTTTGTTTTTAAACCTCTTATTTTTCGGGAAAAGTTTTCTACTTTTTCCTCCCAACTCTTTGCTTCTCCGTATAAGAGATCACTGATAGCTTCTCTGATTTTTTTTATTCCTGTTTCTTCTATTACTCTTTTACTTTTCCTGCGGGTGGGAAATATGTGTGTGAATATAAGCTCCGCTTCTTCTTCTCTCAGAGAAGGAAGATTTTCCTTTGAGAGTAAATTCTTAAATAAGAATGATTTTTTTACCAAATCTCCGTAAAATTGTTGAAGAGTATTTTCTCCTTCTGCCATAAGTTTAAAGAGATAATCTCTTATTAAGAACTCATCTAAGCTTGTGTATTCGGAGCTGTTCATCATACCGTTACCTTTGCACCTATAAAAGCAAGTGCTTCTACTGCTGCTGCTTCTCCTTCTGAGAGAGAAGACTCTATATCTATGGGTCCCTTACAGGCACCTGCTATGAATACTCCGGCTTTCGGGGAAATTACGTTAGATCCACTCTCTTGTGCGGGTATTAAGAATTGGCTGTCTGGATCTTGAGCTAAATCTAATATACGAGCTATCTTTTTTGTTCCTTCCGAAGGCTCCATGCCCAGAACAAGAACCACAAGATCCATTGGTATCTCAGCAGGTCTTTTGACTATAGTATCTTCGTGCTTTATTCTCAGCTTACCATCAGAATGGCTGTAAGTTATCTCTGCTATTCTCCCTCTTACGTATCTTACACCGTATTTTTCTTGTGGTTCCCAATAAAAGGGATATTCCCAAGTGCCGTAGGTTCTTACATCCATGTAGTAGCAAAAGACTTCCACCTGAGGATACTTTTCCCTTATCTCCGAAGCTTGTAACCCCGAAAGGGCGCAACCGTATCTGCAGCAGTGAACATTTGTAACTCCGAGCTGTCTATCTCTTGATCCTACACAAAATACAAAAGCCATACGTTCTGGAAGCTGACCGTTGGAAGGTCTGTAAAGCCTTCCTTCCTTAGAGAACATCTGTTCAAGTTCAAGATTTGTTATAACGTCTGGAAATATCCCGTAGCCGAGTTCTCCCTTTCTTCTGGGATCAAAGTGTTGAAAACCGGTTGCTACTATTATGGCTGCTATTTCCAGTTCTTCACCATCAGAAAGTTTGACTTTAAAATCAGGAGCTGTTCCTTCACAGGAAACAAGTTGAGTGTTTAACTTTACTTTAACAGAAGAGCTTCTTTGAACTTCCTCTATATAAGGTGCAAGAACTTGTGAAGGTGTCATCTTTCGTGGAATAAGAGTGTGGTATCCTTCAAGGATAGGTCTTCCACCAAGGGTGTTTTCTTTTTCCACAAGAACAGTAGGAATTCCTAATTTTCCGAGAGTTTTAGCTGCCGAGAGTCCCGCTGGGCCACCTCCTATAACCAGCACAGTCTTTGCCATTTTTAACCTCCTTTTTATGATCTGAAAAGAGGCATATCCGCGGTAGCGGATCTTTTTCTTCTAAAGCCGTCAGATGTTTTGCTGTAAGGTTCGTAAAGATCGTATTTTTTGAAGAATTCCATAAGCTCTTCGTATTTGCCCTGTTTTTCAAGTTCCGATATGTGCTTTACCGTTTCTTCCCATTCTTTTTTTAGTTCTTTCCAGTTCTTTATTCCCATTTTTTCCAATAAGGGTTCGTAGTTGGAGCAGTTCCAGTAAAGTTGAACCACTTTAAAAGGGTGTGCTCCGCAAGCTAAGGCGGAAAACATAACATCGGACATAACCGCTACGGGGTGATACATACCGTGAGCTTTTCCTATCCACTGATTTTTCTCAAAAGTTGTTGTGCAACCTGTATCATGGGTTATTATTACATCTGCTTTTATTTCTTCTGCTATTACTTTCAATTTTCTCTGTATAGCAAAGGATCTTGTAAATTCTCTTTCGGTGAGTATGTGTCTGAATCCGAATCCACAACAGTCATACCAAGTAGAGTAATCCACTACTTGAGCGCCGATGGCTTTCATTACAGCAGTAGAAGCGGCAGGTCTTTGCCCTCCGTAAACTTCTGGATCGTAGGGGTAATCGTCAGCCATCATTTTCCAAACATGGCAAGCACCGTGAATAGCAACTCTTACGTTTGAAACGTCTATGCCCTTTGCTTTCCCCTCTTTTTCGTAAAGTTCTTTTATCTTGTAGCGGTTTGCGTGAACCCACTCCGAATAGTGAACAATCTCCTGAGGTATAACTATTCTTCCGTCTTCTGTTAGTCTGCCGAGCTTCTTTAATATAGGCTTTACAGCTTCTCTCAGTTCTCTATTAAATATCAGCTGTTCACGGGTTTCTTTGTAAGAACCGAAAGATGTGCCGCAATGGATTAAGGGATAATATCCTGTTTTCCACGCTTGATGCATATTTCTGAGCCACACAGCAGCAAGCGCTACCGGGTTTGAAGTTCCTGAACCGTGGTAGTTCCAAGCAGTGCAGGAGGTTTGATGGGGTTCGTTCATATAGTCGTATCCGAATTTATTCATAAACCAAAAAACCGAAGCGGGGTATCCGGGTATATTACCACACTGTCCACAGGATTTGTGATGCCAGATCTTTGTAGTAGGAATAGTTTTTATTCTTCCTGTTCTTGTGAGAACTTCTACCGGTTTGTTTTCTTCTGTTATTCTGTAAACCAGAATTTCTCCCTTTTCTTCAAGTTCATACATTTCTTCAAAGAGATGATCATAGTGAGAATGTCTGTTTATTACGGGAAAGGGAATTGGATCCGCATACTTAAGATAGGGACTTTTTGCGTGTCCCATAATACACCTCCTTTTAATCTTCTTCTTCCATAAGTTCTTCCCAGCGCTCCTCGTTCTCCTCTACTATATCCATGATGACGTTGTAAAGGTTAGGATCTATCTTTTCAAGCATTTCAAAAATACCCGCTTCTCTCCAAATGGTGTACATTTCCATTGCTGTTTCAAGAGAAACTTCCCATGCTGTTTTCACGGATTTACCTACATCAAAAGGTATAGCCATTCTTTTAGCTCTGAGGTTTTGCATATTGTCCAACATCTTTGGTCCCCAATCGGGAAAGAAATCGGGCTGAAGCATATCTGCAGATAGCTGATTTCCCGAAGTCATAACTTTAAGAAGAACCCTACCGTATGGTTTAAGTAAATCCTTGGTGGCTTCAAAAGCGTTTCTGACAGCTACTTCTCTCATTATTATGACTAAACCGCCGGGGTTGTTAACAAAGGGACACCTTATCCAGCAGGTAAAACATTGGGAACAAGCCCATATATATTCATGCATCATGTCGTAGATAACTTCTATATCTTCTTCCATGAAGCGTTGAACTATTTCCCGTGGTGAATAGTCAAAGAAACGATTTGAAGGACAGGAGGCGGTGCATGCACCGCAGTTCAAACAGCCGAATAAAAATTCCTTGAATCTGAAATCTGACTTGACTTCTTCGTATATTCTCACTTTTTCTTCCCAAGGGACTTCTTTTGTTCTCTCCGATACGGGTATGTTATACCCGTAGGATTGGCCTTCCATAATAAGCACCTCCAAAGCATTTGCTTACATTTACTAAGTTAGCCTTTTCTGGAATAGTTCTCCAAAAAATTTTGTTATAGTGATATAAAAATATGCTTATAAAACTATAAGAGTCAAAGGGATATAACAGCATACTCTCCGCTCATCAGCTTATCAAGAAAGGCAGCACCCCCTATTATTCCATCGCAGAGTTCTTCATTAACATCTTCTTTTTTATACATGTCGGTTAGATCAAGTGACGGCACACACAGGTATATTTTTACTCCTGCCTCCTTTGCCATGACTATAAAGTCATAAATAGTCTGATCTACACCGGGTCTTACTTTTACCTTTTTCGCATTATCTTTCATTAGCAGAAAACCTGCTTCTGAAGTTATTATCATTTCAACTTCGTAATCCATAGTAGTTGCAGCGGTTGCTAAAAAGAAAGGTGCTCCCGCCTGAGGGTTTATAAGCTCTCCGGTTACCGGATCTGCTCTTTCAAAAAAGGGAACAGTTAGAATATAAAAGAGCAGTTTCTCATACTCCTGTCCCGCCATGATTTACCTCCTTGAAAACATTTTCAAACAAAAAGCAGCATCGGCTTATCAGCTTCAAGAACGTAATTTATAAAAGTCGCTGCTCCACCGGGTGGTTCTAACCCTTCTATCAAATCTTCGTATTTGTATCCGAACAGCTCCATAGTCATCTGGCAAGGTATCATTTTGACTCCCGCTTCCTTGCAGAGTTCCACAAGTTCTTCAACAGAAGCTACACCGTGATCCTTCATAGTTTTTTTCATCATAGAGGTTATAAAGTCTGTCATTCCCGGAATAACTCCCATAATCTGAGGAGGTCCTGGTAAAAGGGTTTCTATCAATCCAGCCAGTTGTCCTGCTATAGGAGTTTTTTTTACAGAAGGAGGAAAAGCCATAGGCATTGCCGGGTTTCCCACAGAGGACATCTTCAGGTGTTTTATCTTTTCTTTGTGTATTATATTCAGACCGTAGAAGGTAAAAAATACGGCAGTTTCTACACCTAGGGACGCTGCGGTAGAGGCAAGTATAAGAGGTGGATACGCCCAGTCAAGTGTTCCCTTAGATGCTATTATGGCAAATCTTTCAGAAGGCATTTACTCACTCCTCCCTTAGGCTTTTTTCCTGATGTAAAAGATGTATTTACCTTCTTCTTCCACGGTTTCAAGGAGTTCATTGCCAGTCCTTTGGCAAAAGGCAGGTATGTCTGCCTTTGAACCGGGATCTGTAGAAATAACTTCTAAAATCTGACCTCCTTGAAGATCTTCAAGAGCTTTTTTAGTCTTAAGCACAGGTAAAGGACAGTTAAGCCCCGAAGTATCCAAGGTTTTATCTGCTGTGATCCCCGCCATAATCAGCACCTCCATCTGATCTAAATTAGATTATCAGCATATTTTTATAAGCTGACTACTACTTTTACTAATAATCGGATAAAGGAAGGTTATAGTTTAGGAAGAGTTAGGAAATTAGTTCCTCAAGTCTTTCTTTCAGAACTTGGTAAGTTATCTGGCGAATGATCTCTTCTACATTAATACTCTCTAAGATGTTCCTTATTTCATTTCTGATTATATCTTCTGCTATTTCTCTTACCTGAGAAATTTTACCCTCAAGAACTTCTGTAAAGATTTGCTTTAATCTTTCATCGGAAAGGGATTTTTTAAGTGTGTCTTCTAAAAGCTTATCAATTTCAACTTGCATATCGGCTTTTGTGTTTATCTCTTCCTCAGCTTTGGAAGGTTCTGACTTAAGTTGTTGTTCTTCAATTACCCTTTCAAGAGCTGAAAGGGCTGGGATTTCTTCTTCTTCTTCTTTTGGAAGTTCAGTAGAAATTTCCTCTTGAGGAGATTCTTCAATTTGTTGAGTTACTTGTTGATCTTCTATAGGAAAACTTTCTAAGGACGGAATTTCTTCTGATTGTTCGGTTATTTCATCGGTGGGTTGGGCTTTACTGAACAACTCCTCAGCTACTTCCTTTATTCTTTGGGGATCAGTGTCACGGGATAAAGCTTCTTTATAAGTAAGGGGTATGCTGTCAACGTTTATAGGAAATAAATCGTCTATCAAAATCAAATACGCTTTTTCTGAAAGCTTAGGATCTGCTGACATTTCTATAAGTCCTTTCTCTGCTATAACTCCCGAAATAGCGTCAAATACTATCAGATCCGCATCTTTTCCTTCTTCCATGGCTTGTTTCACGGTTTTAACGTTGCGGATTTCATAATCCGCTCCAAAGGCAGAAGCTACAGAATCTACAAGGGTTTGATCAAAGGAAACTATGAGTATCTTCTCCAGTGTTTTTTTCGGTTCTTCAGTCTTTTCTGTTTGCTTTTGAGCTTCAATTTGAGTTTGTGGGGGTTCTTCTGTTGAGCTTTCTATTTCTTTTATCACCTCTTCAATATCAGTAGGAACGTCTTTTATTTCTTTTTCTTCCTCAAAATGGGTGGGTTCTATTTCAAACTCAGTGGAAGGTTGTTGGGGGGGTTCTTCAACTTCAAGAACGGGTTCTAAGGGGAATTCCTCTAACTTTCGCACAATCTCCTGTGGATTTTCGTCTCTTGGCACGAGTAGTTTTTGAGGGACTATTATGTTTCCCTCATCAACGGGGAAAAGTTCATCGTAGAGAATTATATAGCGGGCATTGCTGAACTTTTTAGTGTAGAGTGTATTTATGTCCTCTTCCGAAATCGCTCCGGAGATGGCATCGTATATAACGCCTTCTATATCGGAAGGCATCATTTTTATAGCTTCTTCCGTATTTTTTGCTACATGAAGCTCGTGATCGGAAAAAGCTTTTTTCAAATCTTCCACCAGTGTTTTGTCAAAAGAAACCACAAGAACCTTCATATCTACTCACCTCACTTTTTACTTAATTTATTAAGGATACTGTCCACAACTTTTCTCATTTCTTTTAAACTTTCATCTGGAAGTATTTTTACTGTTGCCAGTGTTAAGCGAAGGGCTTTAAGACGATTTACAAGATCTTCTGTCAGTTTTCCTTCTTGCATTGTTTCAAATTCTTTTACAGTAAAGTAAACTATACTCAAATACAGAAGAAGACTGGCGACCAGCAAGCCTGTATAGAAAGGCTGCTCACTTACGAAAATAAAGTAGTCTGTAAGGCTTAATTTCTTAATATAAACATCTAAGTTACCCTCTTTAAGGAGGGTATTTATGCGGGTATAGTCTTCCGTTTTTAAAAAACTGCTAAAATTAGAACTTATAATTTTCCTACCAGTAGGCTTTTCTGTATAGACTACGATGGTATATGTGGGGAAGGGAATATCTATTTTTTCTAACCCTTTATTCATATTAATTAAAAAAACGTTTACATTTGTCATTATTTTCTTTTCTCTATCACTTACGTAAGATGAAAAAGATATGAAAAAAGCGGCTGTTACAAACAGTAAAAGGAAAATCCACAGCGCGAAAACTATCCCTTTGCGCATTTCAGTTTCCCCCTATTGCAACCTCCCTTACAAGCACAGAAGGTGATCCTACATTTCCGTAAAACTTTAAATCGTTCCCCACTGCAACTATTTTATTCCATAAATCAAGTATATTACCAGCTACGGTAATTCCCCTGACAGCGTGCAGTGGTTTTCCTTTTCTGTAGAGAACGCCGGCTGCTCCTAAGGAAAACTCTCCTGAAACTGTATCTACGGTGTGTAATCCCATAAGATCTGTAATAAGAAGAACTTCCTCTTCTGAAGCCAAAAGTTCTGTTAAGCTACTGTTGCCTTCCTTCACGTATAGATTTGTAATTCCGCAGGTAGGAGGAGACTTAAAGCTTTGTCTTTTGGAATTGCCTGTAGCTTTTTCTCCTGTCAAGTTAGCAGTGTATAAACTGTGCAGGAATCCCTTGAATACACCTCTTTCTATTAAAACATTCCTACCCTGTGGAATTCCCTCATCATCGTAAGGGACAGTGGCAAATCCTTGTTCCCTTGTGCCGTCATCTACAAGGGTAAGGACTTCCGCTCCTATTTTTTCTCCAACTCTGTCTTTCAGAAGTGTTTTTCCTTTAACGAGGGAATCTCCTAAAAAGAGAGAGGAGAAGGCTTCCGCAAGGGTAGCAAAACTGTCTCTGAAAAAAACTACAGGCTTTGAACCAGTGGATAAACTTTTAGGATTAAGAAGTGAAACGCTTTTGAAAACAACATCATGGGCTATTTCTTCTGGTTTAAGTTCTGAAAACTTTCTTGTGCCTCGGTATTCCCAGGATATTGCTGAATCTCCTGCCTCTTGAGCTAAGGTTGCTATTAGCACTGTGTAAAACGTTCCTCTGTAATAGAAGTGAACTCCGTATGAATTGTAAAGTTCCACTTCAAGTATTCTTTCTGTAAAACTTGTTTTTCTAACTCCTTTAATTCTGAGATCTAATTCCTTGGCTTTCCTTTCCAAGCTTAAGGTGAATTCCGTTTTAGCTTCTGTGGAGAGTTCTGTTCCTTCTTTATCAAAGAATGATGTGCAGCGAGATTTTTCCAGTTTATCAATGAGAGTATTCCCTTTGTCTTGGGGTTGTAGATCACAGATTTCCATGGCTTTGACAACCGCTTCTTTTATACTATCTTCCTCTTCTGTAGAAGTGTAGGAAAAACCTATTTTATTGTTCTTCAGAACTCTTATACCTATTCCTGTTTCTTCCGAAGTTGTTAAGCTTTCCAATGATTCCGAAGAGGTTTCTATACTGAGCTTTTTACATCTTTGAATAAAAATTTCATAGTTGTATCCTTCCTTTATAAATCTTTCCACTGTTTTTTTAATCTTTTCCATTCCCTTTAAATTTTATTATGCTTTCTGCGATCCCTTCCTTGTAAGTATATGACTTTAGTCATTTCGTATATACGCGAAACTGTCCCAGCACCAAGTCTGTCCGCCATGAGGGCTTTTGGCACGTCTATATCCTCTACTATTTTCTTCAGTTTCTTATTTTTCTTCTCTTCTCCTGTGAGAGAAAAATTAGTTGTTATAAGGGTGCTTTTTAGATTGTTATACCTATAAGAGATAATGTATGAGATCATTTCTCTTTGCCATTCTGAAAGTCTTTCACTGCCCAAATCGTCCAAAACTATAAGGGGAAGATCAAGAAGAGTTTTTATAGCTCTGGCGCTTTTCCCTTCCTCCATAAGAGCTTTCAGTTTATAAATCAGATCCTTGGTATCAAAGAATCTACCTCTTATTCCTTTTTCCCTGTATATCTTTTTAAGAACTCCCACCACCAGATGGGTTTTGCCTATACCCGGTGGTCCTATCAGTGTAATACCGTATCCTGTTGAAGGTTCATAGGAAGAAGCGTATATATACACTTCCTTATAAGCGTCACTTTCGGAGGGATTTTCACACATGTAATTGTCCAACTCCGCATTCCAGAATCTTCTGGGAATACCTAAGATTCTGTTAATATCCTCTTCCGAAAACCTACAGGAACAAGGGGAAACCTTGCCTTCTTTTTCTTTCAAAAAACCCGTTCCTTTGCACTTTTCACAGTGAGTTTCCATCAAGGATAATTTAATCCCGTTTGACTTCTTTTAATATAAGTGCGGACGTAATCGTAAACAGAAATATAAGCAACCGCTATGGCTACCCATAGTAAATAACTTCCAGTTCCTGTTCCCCTAATAAGTAAAAGAACCGAAGAGAATTCAAGAAAGGTTTTCAGTTTTCCTAAGGGAGAAGCGGAAATAACCACTCCTTGTGATACCGCAAAGCCTCTTAAAAAGGAAATACCAAATTCTCTTAAAAGTAGCAGTATTACAGGAAAAGAACTAATTCTGCCTACATCTACAAGAGCGATAAGAGCTGACAATACAAATATTTTATCCGCGAGAGGATCAAGGAGCTTTCCCCATGAGTTTTCTTCTCCGTTTAAACGGGCTATTTTTCCGTCTACCGCATCGGATAAAGCACCTGCAAGAGCTATTAGGAAAGCAATTTGATATTCCTCCTTGAGAATAGCAAGAACTAAGGGGAATGTGACAATAATCCTGAATAAAGTCATGAGATTTGCCATACGGTTAAAATTATAAAGTATGGAGGTTTTTATTTCATTTCTTGTAGGTTTTATTTCAGGACTACTTTACAACGAACATCTCTATAGACAGACAATAATCTTTCCGGCAAAAAACCCTTTTTTTTCCTTCTGGGTGAGAATTTCCTTGCTTGGAGTAGTTTTATATCTGGTAGTTGTTCACTTTTCTTTTAAGGGAGTTGTTGTATTTCTTATTGCTAATTTAGTAGCACGCTTTATTCATATTATCTTAAGAGGATTTGTAATTGTAAGATATTAAGGTGGAAGCTCTGAACAGCTTACTATTACTTCTCAATGAACCTTTGGTGCAGTTTTTTCTATGGGTTGCGGTGCTTTACATAATAGCTGCTATTTTTGTTGACAGAAGAGTTTCCTTTTGGATCTCAAGTATAAGTGCTACTTACTTTTGGGTAAAAACACAAGATCCCGCGGTAGCTTTGAGAGCATGGTTTGTAGTTTTGGCTGTATTTACAGTTGTTCTTATTGCAAGATATCTGTTTCACATGAACATAGTTCTTTTCTTAAAAGGAAAAAAAAGATGCCCTATGTGTTGTGAAGAAGCTTACAGAAAAGCAAAGGTGTGTCCCCATTGTCACTACAGTTTTACATCGGAAAGCGATGAATGCAGGGAAGACAAGTTTTAATGTAAGATAATTCCTGTTATGACCTATGAAGCGGTTATAGGATTGGAAATACATGTCCAAATGGATACTTGCACAAAACTCTTTTGTTCTTGTAAAGTTGAATTCGGGGCACAACCTAATACCAACGTATGTCCTGTGTGCTTAGGAATGCCCGGTTCCTTGCCTGTCCTTAACAGAAAAGCAGTGGAATACGCTGTAAGGGCAGCCATAGCCCTTAACTGCACAGTTCACAAAAAATCAATTTTTGCAAGAAAAAACTACTTTTATCCGGATCTTCCAAAGGGATACCAGATTTCTCAGTATGAGAAACCCTTAGCAACTGGGGGTTGGTTGGAGATAGAACTACCCGAGAAGACTCTAAAAAGGATAAGAATAAGGCGTCTTCACATAGAAGAAGATGCTGGTAAAAACGTCCACGAAGGAGAAAAAAGTTTTGTGGATCTCAACAGAGCGGGAACACCGCTTATGGAAATAGTTACAGAGCCTGATATGAGTTCTCCTGAAGAAGCAAGAATTTTTCTTGAAACTCTTAGAAATCTAATGAGATACACAGGGGTGTCAAAAGCGGATATGGAAAAGGGACAGCTTCGTTGTGATATAAACGTATCTGTGAAACCTAAAGGATCAAAAATCTTAGGGACAAGGACAGAAATAAAAAACGTAAATTCCTTTAGATTTGTTCAAAAAGCACTTGAATACGAAATAGAACGGCAGATAAAGGTGATTTCAAAAGGCGGTGAAGTAATTCAAGAAACCAGAACCTTTGATCCTTCTACAGGGAAAACTTATTCTATGAGATCAAAAGAAGAAGCAGAAGATTACAGATACTTTCCTGATCCAGATTTGCTCCCTCTTATTCTAAAGGAAGAATGGATAGAAGAGATAAGAAAAAGCATGCCTGAACTTCCTCATCAGCGCCTTGAAAGATTTTTAACAGATTACTCCCTTGGAGAGTATGAAGCTCGTATTCTAGTTCAAAACAAGGATCTCGGAGATTTTTTTGAAAATGCTGTCAAAGAAGGAGGAGAACCAAAAACAGTGGCAAACTGGTTGATAAACGATTTGCTCGGGCTCTTAAGAGAAAACCAGAAATCTCTGGAGGAGTCTCCTGTAACTCCTTCTTCTCTGGCAGAACTTGTTAACCTTATCAAGGAAGGAGTTATCTCAACAAAAATAGGAAAGGAAATTATAAAAGAAATGTTTGAAACAGGTAAAAGAGCATCACAAATTGTGGAAGAAAGAGGTTTAAGACAAATAACCGATAAATCCGCTTTGGAGGAAGTAGTTATCAAAGTGATAGAGCGCTTTCCTGCTGAGGTGGAAAGGTATAAAAATGGAGAAACTAAGCTTTTAGGTTTTTTTGTGGGTCAAATTATGAAAGAAACAAGAGGAAAAGCGAATCCTAAGCTTGCAAACCAAATTTTGAGAGAAATTTTGGGAGGGTGAATATGAAGGCGGTTATTCTGGCAGCAGGTTTGGGAACAAGATTTAAAAGTGAAAAACCGAAGGTCCTTCATCACATTTTGGGTAAACCGATGATCTGGTATGTAATAAACGCAGTCAGGAAAGGAGGAATAAAAGATATAGCTGTTGTAGTAGGATACAAGGCTGAGGAGGTTATGGAAACTGTAGGGGAAGAAGTGAACTTTTACCTTCAAAGTAATCCAAAGGGAGGAACCGCGGAAGCGGTTCTTGCTTCTATAGACTTTTGGAGAAATGAAGAGGATTATCTGTTGGTAATAAACGGAGATTCTCCTCTTATAAAACCTGAGACTGTAAAAAACATGCAGAGATTTCTCTTCATGGTGGAAGAATACGAAAAAGTTAAACTGGGTGGAGTAATACTGACATCTTTCCTTTCAGATCCCACTGGATACGGCAGAGTTGTAAAGGAAGAAGGAACAGATAGAATTGTGAAAATAGTAGAGGAAAAAGAAGCTTCTCCTGAAGAAAAAAGTATAAGAGAAGTGAACGGTGGAGTTTATATGTTTTATATTCCCTACCTTCTTGAAGCTCTTTTTAAGATTAAACCCAGTGAAAAAACAGGGGAGCTTTATCTGACTGATGCGGTTGATTATATGGTGCGTAAGGGATACGAGATAAGAAGTTTTCAAGCTTCGGAACCCACTGAAATACTTGGAGTAAATACCAGATGGGAACTGAGTTTTGCGGAAAGTATAGTCAAATTAAAACTTATAAAATATTGGGCTGAAAGAGGAGTTACCGTTCACTCTCCAGAAACGGTATGGATAGAACCAGATGTTGAATTGGAAGAAAACGTGGAGATTTTCCCAGACGTTATGTTAAAAGGTAAAACCCGAATAGCTAAGAATACGGTTATTCATAAAGGATCTATAATAGAGAATTCCGTTATAGGAGAAAATGTGAACGTTTATCCTTTCTCCTACATAAAGGACAGTAAGGTTGAGAAAGGAGCTGTAGTAGGTCCCTTTTCCAGAATAAGGGAGCAAACTGTTGTGGGGGAAAAAGCCGAGGTAGGGAATTTTGTAGAGATTAAAAAAAGTATTATCAGTAGAGGAGTTAAAGCAAAACACCTTGCTTACATAGGAGATGCTCATGTGGGAAAGCAGGTTAACATATCGGCAGGTGTTGTAACCGCCAATTACGATGGAAAAGAAAAACATAAAACCTTCATAGGCGATAACGCTTTTGTGGGAAGCAATTCCCTTTTAATAGCTCCCCTGAGTCTGGGAGATTTTTGCTACATAGCAGGAGGTTCGGTTATTAGCAAAGATATACCATCTGGAGCGCTTGCTATAGAAAGGTCAAGGCTAAGAATCTTGGAAGGAAAGGGTAAAAAGAAGTTGGAAAAATAATGAAATTAGCTGCTTTAGATATAGGCTCTTATTCTGTAAGGTTATTAATAGCGGAGATTTCTAACGGAGACATAAAGATTCTTCTTGAAAAGGGAGCTATAACTTCCTTGGGAAGCGGTCTTAGATCAGAAGGTTATCTTAAACCTGACAGGATTGAGGAAACCCTTAAAGTTTTAAGACACTACAAAGAAGACGTAGAAAGATTAGGAGTAGAATCCGTCTTTGCGGTTGCTACGGAAGCTATAAGAAGAGCTAAGAACGGTAAGGATTTTATTGAGCTTGTGAAAAGGGAAATCGGCTTTGATGTAGAGTTAATAAGTCCGGAAAAGGAAGGAAAATTGGCTTTTTTAGCAACCGCTTATTCACTCAAACCAAAAGATCCGTTTCTGGTTGTGGATCAGGGCGGAGCTTCTACGGAATTTATATACGGTTCGGATTTCAAAGCGAAAAAAATAATATCACTACCCATAGGGATTGTTAATCTAACAGAAAGCTTTTTAAAGCACGATCCTCCGCTTGATACGGATATAGAGAATCTATTTAACTTTTTAAGAAGAAAAATACCTTCTCTTAAAGAGAATATACAGGAAATTATAGGCTTAGGGGGAACTATAACAACAGTAGCAGCTCTTGAATACGGTGTGTATCCCTACGAACCACAGCGGATTCATGGAAAAAAGTTATCTCTTGAAAATCTTGAGCACTGGTTTAAAGAACTTGTTAATCTGCCTTCCCATGTAAGAAAGGAGAAATACAGACAAATAGAAGATAAAAGAGCAAAGGTCCTACCTGCGGGTATAGCTATGTTTATAGAAATACTGAGAACTTTTGGTAAGGATAAACTCACCGTAGGCGATTGGGGTGTAAAACACGGAATTATAGTTAAATATATCTTGTCAAAAGGTATCAAGTAAACGGAATTCTTCTTCTATATCTGGCGGTATGGGTATATCCCTAACCTCACTTCCGACTATAATGACACCGCTACCGGCTTTTAGTTCAAACTCCTTTACAAATTCTCTGAACTCTTTTTCGGTTTCTTCTTTAAATCTTTCATATTCTTCCATTTGCTTTTTCATTTCTTTTTCCGCTTCTTGCCTGAACTCTTCAAACTCTTCCTTTTCCCGCTTTTTATACCTTATAAATTCTCCCACTATTTTCCTTACTGTAAGGTGTCCTTCCTTAAGGAATATCCCTATTCTTTCTTCTTCAGCGGATATCATAAAGCGGGTTCCCTTTATTCCTATAATTACGGATTTTACTCTTACCTTTAATCCTCTACTCTCTCCCCTTTTCCTTATTTGAAAAACAGCTCTCCCTTTTTCAAAGTTGACCCTATCAATATCTTCTATGTATAGAATACTGTTTTCCATGAGAACCAGTTTGTTAACTCCTAAGAGTTTCACAAAAGCTATGGAAGCAAAATCTGTTTTCAAAACGTCCTTTACGTAAAGCTCAGAAGGAACTTCTCTGATCAGAAGTCCGCTCAGAGATCCTTCTCTGTAAAGTTTTACTTTTCCTCTTTTATTTACAACATCTCCCGCCTTTTCTGTAGATAAAACTGTCCCTACAATAAACAATAAAAACACCAGTAGTTTCATGTTTTACTCCCACCCTTCCATTTATTATAAAGATTGTGGGGAATTTGTAATAGATCAAAAACTTTACCCACTACAAAATCAACAATGTCTTCCACAGTTCGGGGTTTGTGATAAAAAGCGGGGCTTGCTGGTGATACAATAGCACCTGCTTCAGTAGCTTTGAGCATGTTTTTTATATGTATCTTTGAAAAAGGCATTTCTCTTATCAGAAGAACAGTTTTGACTCTTTCTTTCAAAGCAACTTCACACACTCTGTGTATTAAATTGTCGTTTATCCCGTTTGCAATACTGGCAAGGGAACTCATTGAACAAGGCATAACAAGAACACCCTTGTAATCTTTAAGAACTGAACCACTTGAGACAGGAGCAGTCATATCTCTGTTGTCGTAAAAGAGAGCTTTTGGGAACTCTTCCATTAGATCCTTCGGTTGTTTACCGAGTTCTTCTTCTATAACAGTCCAACCTGTTTCAGAGACTATTACTTCTACCGTGCTTAGTCTGTTTAATTCCTTAAGAGCCCTATACCCGTAAATAACACCGCTGGCTCCTGTTATGCAAAGAACGTATTTATCCATCTAAACTATACTCCTTAAGATCCCTCCGAAAGTTTCAAAGAAAAAGCGTATTTTTTCTTCTGAAGGAGGAAAAATCAAAACTAATCTTCCCTGTCTGTCTTTACCTATTCTTATCTCTGCGTCAATTTGGGAGGGATTTCTTTTAAAATCGTAAAGTGCCACTACACTTTCAAAAGAGTTTATTCTTTCTTTAATTTCAAAGGGTTCGCCTACTATGATCAGTATTGAAGCATCTTTTGAAAACTTAGCCCCTAAGTTTTCCATATAGGAATGTATAAGATTCCCAAGTTTTTCAAAGGGAGATAAAACGTTAAAAGTAACTCCTTTCAAATCCTTATACCAGTCGGATTTTCCTCCTTTTTTGTCTATGAGCTTTATTTCTTCTATTACCATAGTATCGTCCAGAGCTTTACACATGTCATACACATTAAGCAAAGCTAAGCTTACTGCTGTAAGGGCTTCCATTTCATAACCTGTTTTAGCGATTCCTCCTACTTGTGAGAAAACTTCAACTCTGTCCTCTCCTACGTGAACTTCTAAACTTATGAAATCCACGTTTACAGGGTGGCAGAAGGGGAGTAGCTCGCTTGTTTTTTTCGCAGAAATAATACCAGCAAGCTCTGTAGCGGATTTTAGATCTCCCTTAGGAAGTTTTTTTTCTTTTATAAGAGATACAGTTTCCTTTTTAAGTAAGATTCTTCCGTAAGCTCTGGCTTCTCTTAGAGATTCTATCTTTTTACTGATATCTACCGGTCTCATTCTTCTCCTCCGGAGAATTTATCTGCAAGTTTGTTAATTATTGAAAGAATTTCCTTCAAAACAGTTTCTAAACTTTTATCGGTTGTATCTATTATCACAGCTTCCTCGGCAGTTTTGAAGGGATATTTTTCTCTTTCTGCATCTCTTTTGTCTCTTTCTTTTATACGCAGGAGAACTTCTTCATAGGATAAGTTCTTTCCGAGTTTTTTGAGCTGTTTCCACCTCCTTTTAGCCCTTTCCTCTTGACTTGCGGTTATAAAGAGTTTTAAATCCGCATCGGGAATTATGTGAGTTCCTGCGTCTCTACCTTCTACGATAATTTGTCCTTTACCGATAATTTCTCTGAATCGCTTGTTTATATGTTCTCTAAACTCAGGAACTGTTCCTACAAGAGAAGCTACTTCCCCTACTTCTTCTCCTCTAAGTTCGGTGTTCAGCGGATTCCCCGCTACGTATATGTGAGTTTCACCCAAGGCAGGTTCTACTCTTATGGTTGCCATAAGGGGTTTTAATAGTTCCCAACGTAATTGAGGAACATTACCGTATCTTTTTAAAACCAAATAAGCAATTGCTCTGTAAGCTAAACCTGTTTCAAGGTAAGGAATCCAAAGCTTCTTAGAAAGCTCCTTGGCTACCGTGCTTTTACCACTACCTGCTGGTCCATCTATGGCTATTCTCATAGATAGAGAATTTTAAAGGGTAACTCCTCCGGAGGATATACCTTTTAGCTTGAGTTCAAGATCTGCAGGTTTTGAAGCATACAGTAAGGCTGTGTGATAGTCTATCAAGCCCTTTCTGTAAAGCTCTTCAAGGTGCTGATCAAAGGTTTGAGTTCCATAAGCGGCTTTCCCTTTTGCTATAAGTTCGGGAATTTCATCAATCCTGTCTGGATCAAGAAGAGCTTCTTTAACAGCACCTGTGTTTAGCATTATTTCTACAGCCGGTATAGCGCCTTTTTTATCAGCTCTGGGTAGAAGTCTTTGGGAAAACACAGCTACAAGAGTGCTAGCGAGCATCTGTCTGATTTGTTCCCTTACTTCCAGTTTGAACATTCCTATAAGTCTGTTTACCGTTTCCTTAGAATCTAAGGTGTGTAAAGTGGAAAGAACAAGATGTCCGGTTTCCGCCGCTTGCAGGGCTATCTCTGCTGTTTCTGTATCTCTAATTTCTCCTACCATAATAACATCTGGATCTTCTCTTAAAGCAGCTCTTAATCCCCTTGCAAAACTCTGCGTATCTAGTCCCACTTCTCTCTGAACTATAAAGCAGTTCTTATCTCTGAGTAAATACTCTATAGGATCTTCTATGGTAACTATTACTTTTCTGAAAGCTTTGTTTATTTCTTCTATAAGAGAAGCCAAGGTGGTGGATTTACCTGATCCCGTGGGACCCGTAACGAGAACAAGCCCTTTGCTGTGGGAAAGAACAGTCTTTAGAATTACCTGTGGTAAGTTAAGGGTATTAAAAGGAGGAATATCAAAAGGAATAACTCTAAAAGCCATTCCCGGTGTTCCTCTTTGTCTGTAGACGTTTACCCTAAACCGTGATACTTTGGGAAGGGAATAGGAAAGATCTATCTCTCCCCACTCTTCAAACTCTTTTCTCTTCTTTTGACTCTTACCTACTACTTCATCAAAGAACAATTGGAAGTGGTTACTGTCTATTATCGGAAACTCTTCATCAACCACCAATCTTTTGTGAATTCTGTAAACTGGCCGTGAACCAACCTTCAAATGAATATCCGAAGCTTCTTTTTCAATTGCCTTCTTTAGAATCAACTGCAGCAAGACCCGCTACCTCCCTGATTTTTCTTTCTATATCAAGAGCTAAATCAGGATTTTCCTTAAGGAATCTCTTTGCCTGTTCTTTCCCTTGCCCTATTCTTTGCTCACCGTAACTATACCAAGATCCGCTTCTTGTTATAACTCCCTTAGCTACCGCTACGTCTATTAAATCGCACAACTTACAGATACCTTCTCCGTAAATCATATCAAATTCAGCTTCTTGGAAAGGGGGAGCAAGTTTGTTCTTTACCACTTTAACTTTTACCCTGTAACCTATTTTTTCATTACCTTCCTTTATATCTCCTTGCCTTCTTACTTCAAGCCTCATGTCCGAAAAGAATTTTAAAGCACGCCCGCCGGGTGTAGTTTCCGGATTGCCGTAAGTTATTCCTATCTTTTCTCTAATCTGGTTTATGAAAATCAAGGCGGTATTGCTTTTGTGAACTATACCTTTCAGTTTTCTAAGAGCTTGGGACATCAACCTTGCTTGCTTACCCACCTGTGCTTCTCCCATATCCCCTTCAAGTTCGTCTTTCGGAACTAATGCTGCTACTGAATCTATAACTATTACATCAACAGCTCCACTGTTTATAAGGTTTTCCGCAATCTCCAGAGCTTGTTCCCCGTAATCAGGTTGAGAAACGTAAAGATTTTCAACGTCAACACCGAGATTCCGGGCGTATTTAGGATCTAAAGCATGCTCTGCATCTATGAAAACCGCTACACCGCCTTCTTTTTGAGCTTGAGCTATCACATGCAGAGCTAAGGTTGTCTTACCCGAGGATTCTACACCGAAAATCTCTACAATTCTCCCTCGTGGTATACCTCCTATTCCCGTAGCTATATCAAGAGCTAAGGAGCCGGTGGAAATAACGTCCACTTTTATGCTTTCAGCAGCTCTTAAGGGCATTATGGCTCCCTTTCCGAACTTCTTTTCTATGTTTGCAATAGAAACTTCAAGAGCTTTTTTCTTTTCGCTGAGAACTTCCTGTGCCATAAATCAAACCTCCACAATTCGCGGAACTACAATAAATCCCCCTTCCCTTTGAGGAGCGTTTTTCAGAGCTTCTTCCCTATCCAATGAACCTTTCTCTTTATCATCTCTCATAGGAGTTGTTTCAGATTCCTGAATATAAGGTTCTACATCTGAGGTGTCAAGCTCATTGAGCTGTTCTACAAAGTGTAGAATATCACTTAACTGCTTACGGAAAGTATTTACCTCTTCTTCTGTTAAACTGAGGCGTGATAACTTTGCTACTCTGCTCACCCATTCTCTATCAACCATAAAAAATAATTTAAAATAGGATTAGGATAAAATCCATATATGCGTAAAAGAGTATTCATATCAGTTGGTGATATATCGGCAGCTAACTACGTTTACAACATTTTTAAGGAAGGATTTGAAGACTACGAGTTTTTCGGCATTACAGATGATAGATTGGAATCCATAGGTATAAAAAGTATAGCTCGTATATCGGATATATCAGTAGTCGGCTTAGCTGAAGTTTTACCAAAAGCAAGAAAAATTTGGAGAACTTATATAAGAACTACAAGGGTTTTGAGCAGATGCCATGTTCTCATAGCATGTGATGCACCCGGCTTTAACTTAAGGCTTATAAAAACAGCCCGCAGATTGGGTGTTAGAAAAGTGATTTACTTTATATCACCTCAAATATGGGCGTGGAAGCCAAAAAGAGCTAAGACTATAGCGCAATATGTTAACGATATGATCGTAATCCTTCCCTTTGAAAGGGATTTATACAGTAAGTTTGAAGGAAGGAGTTTTCGCGTTCACTACGTCGGACATCCTCTTGTAGATCTTGTTAATACTCCTCTGTCCGAAGAAGAAATAAGGCAAAGACTATCACTTAAGGGAATTGTTTTAAACATGATGCCCGGCAGTAGGTGGAATGAGGTAAGAAAACACGTTCCTCTTTTAAAGGAAACACTGAAAGAAATTCTTAGAAGAGAAGAAGTAGAAGCTTTGATACCCACTTTTAAGGAGTTCGTGGAATTTATCCGAGCGGAAATAAAAACTCTACCTGTAAAAGTAATCACTTCAGAAGACATTCCAACTCCTGCTTATAGCTCTATGAAAGTAGCTGACTTTTCACTAATAGCGTCGGGGACTTCCTCCTTAGAAGCGGGAATTGTAGGTAGCCCTCATTTGGTTTTCTATAAAGTTAACCCTATTACTTATGCCTTAGGTAAATTTATAGTAAAAGTATCAAGTATAAGTTTAGTAAATATTATCTCAGGAGAAAAGATTGTTGTAGAAAAAATAAATCCTTCCGCAAAAGAACTCGCTTCTTTAACCTTAAATTTTTTAAAAAATAAAGAAGTTACTGAAGTTCAAAGAAAAAACCTTCTAAAATTGCGTAAAATGTTGGGAGAAAGAGGAGTAATTGAACGCTTGAGATCCCTTTTTACAGAACTATTATCTTAAAACTATGGCGGATCTTGAAGTAATAGTTTTAATAGCTACTTCCCGTATATTGGAATTCATAGGAATTGTAGTAACCATTTTTTTGATGTTTAGGGGATACAAGGCAAGGTATATTCTTATAGTAGGTGGTATTGTTTTATTCAGTATTTTGATAAGTCTTACGGGATTGTTTTACCGAGAATACATTCACTTCATAGCCTTAGCGGACGTTATTATAACTTCTATAGTTCTCGGAGGAGTTATACTCTACGTTTCCAAAAATCCAGAGAAGGCAAGGGATTTCACTCCTCCGGACAGCGTGAGATGTCCTGTTTGCAAAGTGCTTATAGTAAAAGAGGAGGAAATCTGCACCATGAGGATAGGACATCATACTTACTACTTTGACAGTTTTGATCACATGGTAAAGATGATGAAGGAAATAGACTTTTTTATTGAGAGAAACAGCATTCCAAAGGGGAAAGTAAGGGACGTCTTTGTAAAAACAAAAGATACGGGCAGATGGATAAGAATAGAGAAAGTGAAAGTTCTTGAAAAGGAAGGTGTTTACTACGCTTATGAAAAGCTACCCGAAGGTGAAGAACACAAAGATTTAAAGGAACTTTTCAACAGATTTAAGAACAAGCTCAGGGGTAACGGATCGCAAACACTCAAGGGTTCCTCTTAAGCATTTCTTTGGATTTGGAGAACACGGAGAGCAATCAGCGGGATTTCTCACAAACTCCCCGATAAGGGGATAAAAACCGTATTCCGGTGAAGTAGCTGTATAAACAGTTATAGCCGGCACTCCTAAGGCGTTTGCTATATGCACCGGTGAGGAATCGTTAGAGATTACAAGACGAGCTCCTTTGATAATTCCCATCAGCTCTCTTAGACTGGTTTTTCCTACAAGGTTTTTAAAGTTTCCTTTGAGCTTTTCTGCCTTGAATTTATCTGAAGGTAGTCCTGTAATCACAATCTCATAACTTTTCCCTATTGCCTTTATCAATTGATTCCAACCTTCTATATACCACTCTTTAAGGGGAAAATTTGAAAAGGGATTAACAACAACGTAAGTTCCACTGCGCAAATTGAACTTCCTTAGAACTCTTTCTGTTTCTTCTTCTTCTAAAAAAAGAAGAGGATCTTTTAAATACTTTTCTACATTAAGGGGGCTGAGAAGTTGCAGATTTCTTTCCACTTCGTGAAGTTCCCATTTGTGAGGAATCTTATCAGTAAAAACAACGGATAGTTCCGATCTGTCAAAACCTATACGCCTTTCTATTCCTGAAAAGCCTATTATCAGAGCTGTTCGTAGGGATCTGTGGGGAACTATAGCAATATTACAGATTTTGATTTTATTTACAATAGAAAAGCTTTCAATCAGTCCCTTTGAGAAGGGAAGTAATGTTATTTTGTAACCTTTTAGTAAATCTTTTATAAAGGGTCTTCCTACAAACAGAATTGAAGCGTTGGGGAAGTTTTCCTTTACGGTTCTTATTAAGGGTGTTGATAAAACTACATCTCCTAAGAACGCGGTTTGCCAGATTAAGAACTTCACTTTTTATCAATAGTATAAGGTGAGATATCCGCTATATACCAATTATTTCCCTCCTTTATAAGGATAAAATTAAACAGCTTTTCCAATTCGTTTTTATCTTCTATTTTCACTCTAACCTTAAGAGTGTTCTCATTTATAGATTGTATGTTTTCCACGTGTGCATCTTCTATATTAGTTCCCATTGAACTCAGAAGGCAGGCGAGAATTTCTGAAGGTTTCATTTCTGTAAGTTCAAAGGGAAGTTTTACATCTTTAATCAGATTATCTCTAAAAGAAGGGTGTAAATACTTTAAAGCGGACATGCCTTTTTTCTTTTTTATATACTTTATAAAGTGTTCTACACTCTCAGAAGCATTATCGTAAGGTTCAGTGCAAGCCTTTATTCCCAGAAAAAGGACAATACTTAAGGAAATTAATACCGCACGCTTCATGTTAAAATTATACACCATGTTTATCGGTGTTCCCAAAGAGACGTATCCCAACGAGAAGAGAGTAGCTTTAGTTCCCCCTGATGTTAAAAAACTTAAAGAAAAAGGTATAGAGGTAATAGTGGAGTCAAAAGCTGGAGAAAAAGCGGGTTTTCCCGATTCTGAATATGAAACAGCTGGAGCACAAATAGGTAAAAGAGAAGAAGTTTTTGAAAAATCTCAGATTCTTTTAAAAGTGAAGGGTTTGGTTGCAGATAAAGAGAATTTTTTGAAGGAAGTGGATAATTATAAAGATAAAACGGTTATAGGATTCTTAGAACCTTACGGCTTAAAGGATATAGAAAAAGATCTTAAAAAGCTCAATCTTACCGCCTTTTCCATGGAGCTTATTCCCAGAATAACAAAAGCTCAAAGTATGGACGCTCTTTCTTCAATGGCAACGGTAACGGGTTATAAGGCTGTTTTGATAGGAGCTAATCTCTTACCCAAGATGTTCCCTATGCTTATGACAGCAGCTGGCACTGTGCTACCCGCAAAGGTATTCGTAATAGGTGCGGGGGTTGCAGGACTTCAAGCAATAGCAACTGCTAGACGATTAGGGGCGGTAGTTTCAGCATACGATATCAGACCTGCTGTTAAGGAACAGGTTACCAGCTTGGGAGCAAAGTTTGTGGAACTCGGACTTGAAAGTAGTGCTACAGAAGATAGGGGAGGATACGCTAAGATGATGGGTGAGGAGTTTTACCGTAAACAAAGGGAGGTTATGGGGGAAGTTTTAAAAGACAGTGATTTAGTAATAAGCACAGCGGTAGTTCCCGGCAGAAAAGCTCCAGTTTTGATAACAGATGAAATGGTAAAAAACATGAAGAGAGGATCTGTTATTGTGGATCTTGCTGCAGAAAGAGGAGGCAATTGTGAACTGACTATTCCTGGAAAGACAATTGAAAGACACGGTGTAAAAATAGTAGGTGCTGTTAACCTTCCCTCTGAAATTCCTTATCATGCTAGTCAGATGTATTCAAGAAATCTTATAAACTTTCTCAGTCTAATAATCAAAGAGGGAAGGTTAAGTATAAACAAAGAGGACGAAGTAGTGCGTGAAACCTTGCTTCTTGAAAAGGGAGAGCTTGTAAATGAAAAGATTAAAAACTTCCTGCTGGAGGGGAATTAATGGAAGATTTTATCCTTTACTTTACCGTATTCGTCCTTTCTATGTTCGTTGGATTTGAGGTTATTACAAAAGTTCCTCCTACACTACATACACCACTTATGTCTGGATCCAACGCTATATCTGGCATTACCATTGTCGGTGCTCTTATCTCCGCTGGTTCTCATCACAGCACATTAACGACAATCTTGGGCTTTACAGCTCTTGTTTTTGCAACTATTAACGTAGTGGGAGGCTTCATGGTAACTCACAGAATGCTTCAAATGTTCAGGAGGAAAGACTGAGTATGGAAAAGCTTGTTGTTAATCTGGCGTATATTGTTTCCGCCTCTTTGTTCATCTTTGGTCTTAAAGGATTATCCCATCCACGCACCGCAGTAAGAGGCAATATGCTCGGCGCTTTGGGAATGTTCATAGCGGTTTTGATTACTCTTGTAGATAAAAGGATAGTAGATTACTCAACTCTTATATTGGGATTAGTAATAGGTGCAGCTGTAGGAACATTTTTAGCACTTAAAGTTCAAATGACAGCTATGCCTCAACTTGTGGCTGTATTCAATGGTTTAGGAGGTGGAGCTTCCGCATTGGTTGCGGGATCTGCTCTTTATGAAGCAGTTAATCCCAATACTGTTTTTGCAACAGCTTCCGCTCTTTCAGGTATGATAGGAGCGGTTACTTTTTTTGGAAGTGGAGTTGCCTTTGCGAAGTTACAGGGACTTATAAAAGAAAGACCTATAAGATTTTCAGGAGAACAGGCAACAAAAGCTGTTCTTTTAGTTGTAGCTCTTCTGTTGAGTTACAAGCTTGCCCTATCACCGGATAAAACTTATCTGTTTTGGTTCATACTGATAGTTTCTTCTGTTCTGGGTGTGCTTTTGACTATAGCTATAGGCGGTGCTGATATGCCTGTGGTTATCGCTCTTTTAAATTCCTATTCGGGATTGGCAGCATCGGCGACGGGATTTGTTTTAGAGAACAATGCCCTTATAATTTCTGGTTCTCTTGTAGGAGCTTCTGGAATTATCCTTACCAATCTTATGTGTAAAGCTATGAACAGATCTCTTTTGAATGTTCTCTTCGGAGGATTCGGTGAAATTGTTTCCACCCAAGAAGATGATGTTTACGCCGGTAAGGTTAAAGCAACATCTCCTGAAGAGGTAGCTCTTCTGTTAGAGGGTGCTAGAAGAGTTGTTATTGTGCCCGGTTACGGAATGGCAGTAGCTCAGGCTCAGTATGCGGTTAGAGATCTCTACAATCTTTTAGAAAATCAAGGAGTTCAGGTGGAATTCGGAATTCACCCTGTTGCTGGTAGAATGCCGGGACACATGAACGTTCTCCTTGCAGAGGTTGATATTCCTTATGATAAGATGAAGGAACTTGAGGATATAAATCCTCTTTTTGAACAAACAGATGTGGTTATCGTGATAGGAGCAAATGATGTGGTTAATCCTCTTGCCAATACAGATCCTAAAAGTCCTATAGCTGGTATGCCTGTTTTGGAAGTATGGAAAGCTAAAACCGTAGTGGTTATAAAAAGAAGTCTGAGTCCCGGCTTTGCAGGTATACCAAATCCTTTGTTTACCATGGACAATACCCTTATGCTGTTTTCAGATGCCAAAAAAGCTCTTCAGGAGATAGTAACCGCTTTGAAAGAAAGTTAAAATCTATTAATATATGGTTTAAAAATCTGGAGAGGTTGAGATGGAAGGAAAAAAATGGAAAACAGCAATAACCCAACACTTAGATCACGAAGTTTATATAAGAGGATACAGACTTTTAGATCTTGTCGGTAACTTGAGCTTCTCACAGGCAATATACCTGATTCTTAAAGGTAAACTCCCTACAGAGGCGGAGTCAAAGATGATGGAGGCTATATTCGTTTCCGTCATAGATCACGGAATAGCTCCTCCCTCTGTAATATCAGCACGTGCGGTAGCCAGCGGTGGAAATGCTTTAAACGTAGGAGTAGCCGCAGGTGTGATGGCTTTCGGATCTGCTCACGGGGGTGCTTTGGAAGACGCCATGAAATTCCTTCAAGAGGGAGTAAAATCCCAAAGATCCGTGGAAGATACAGTCAGGGAATACCTTTCCACCAAGAAACCCATACCGGGATTCGGTCATAGATACTATAAAGACTTTGATCCTAGAACAAAAAGGCTTTTTGAACTTGCTAAGAATTACGGTTTCTACGGGAAACACTGTGAGTTTGCTCAGCAAGTAGAAGAAGAAATATTTAAACAAAAAGGTAAGAGGATAGTTCTTAATGTAGATGGTGCAATAGCGGCGGTGGTTTCGGAAATGGGGTTTGACTGGAGATTGGGAAAAGGTTTTTTCATTATAGGAAGAGTTCCCGGTCTGGTTGCACACGTTTACGAGGAACTCACCACAGAAAAACCCTTCTCTAAGAGATTGAGTTCCGAGGAAATTGAATACACGGGTATTGAACCGAGAGAATTACCAGAGGAATTTAAAAAGGTATGAAAAAAAACATAGCTTACGGTCTTGGTATTCTTCTTATAGCTCTTCTTTTATACATGAGCTTGTTTACCAACTCCCAAGTGCAGACAGTGGGCTTTAAACCCGGAACGGAAGCTCCCGCCTTCACTTTAAAAACCTTAGAAGGTAAGGAAATATCCCTGAAAGATCTCAGAGGTAAAGTTGTCTTACTCAATTTCTGGGCAACGTGGTGTCCTCCCTGTAAAGAAGAAATGCCACTGTTTGCGGAAGTGTATGAAAAATACAAAGACAGAGGCTTTGAGATTCTTGCTGTTTCTACAGATACAAAGCCGGAAACAGTTAAGAAATTTGTAAAAGAGTATAAATTTCCATTTCCTATTCTAATTGATGACGGGAAGATTTCGGAAAAATACCGCGTTCAAGGATTGCCAACTTCATTTCTTATAAACAGAGAAGGAAAAATAGTAAAGGTAAGACTTGGGAAATACAAAGAGATAGAAGAAGATCTTAAAGATATTCTTTGATTTTTTGTTTTATAATTTTACAGCATGGGGGGTAAAAAAAGAGATGTCGGAAAAATCCTTTTAGGCTTAGCGGTAGCAGGTATTGCCTTCTTTTCCTTTTTCTTTACTATTTATCAGTTTTCTAAGCATCCGGAAAACAGGGAGCATTTTATAGAAAAGCTTCGTAATGTAAGAAACGAAGCTCCGCTTCCTGTTCCAAAAAGAAAAGGAGAGTAGCCATGGTCAAGAACCTGCTTGTTTTATCTATACTTTTCACTTACATTCTTATGGTTTTTGGAGGTATAGTTACCTCCACTGGTTCTGGTCTGGGGTGTCCTGATTGGCCCTTATGTCACGGACAGTTACTTCCTTTTCAACTAAAAGAGGAAATTCCCACTCCACCGGCTCCTCTTGTGGTAGAAACAGAACTTCAGCCGTGGATAGAGCAAACTCACCGAATTCTTGGAGGAATTGCGGGATTGTTCATGTTAGCTTCTTTAATAGCTATATGGAAAAGGTATATGGGATTCCCGCGTAAAGCAATGGTATGGATATTCGTATTCCTTATACTGGAAGCTCTTTTGGGAATGAGGGTTGTAGTTACAGAAGCACCTTTGCTTAGGGAATTACTCCATTACATATATACTACTTCTCATCTGATTCTCTCTGTAATGATACTTTCAGGACTTACCTTCGCCTTTTACGCGGTTTTAGAGAAAAGGGAAAGTAAACCTTTAATGCCCTTTGCGGAAGCTTTCTATATTCTTGTAATGTTCCAAATTCTTGTAGGAATATTGGTGCGTTACGTTAAAGCAGCAGATTTTAACTTATTCTCCTATTTGTTTCACATAATGCTCGCGATGGGATTGGTTATCTTCAGTCTTTATATAATGTTAAAGAGATTTGATAAATACAGTTTTATCACCTTCCTTCTTATAAGCGCTCAAGCGACAGCTGGAGTTGCTACTGTTCTCACGAAACTCTTTCTCCCTGTGCTTTTCTTTCATATAGCTATAGGTTTTCTTTTAGTAATTTGGATATCCTACTTAGTGGCTCCGGAATTGCTTAAAGATAAAGAGATTAAGGTTATTGAAACTCATACAAGTGAAGAGGGGGCATCTGTATGGTAGAGAAGAGTGTTTCTTACACTTCCACTCTTAGGGATTATTTAATATTGACTAAACCAGGCATTGTAACTCTTGTTCTTATAACAACGCTGGGAGGAATTTACATAGGATCTCGCGGAAATATGGATACCGCTGTAATATTCTGGACACTCCTAGGAACGGGATTTGCAGCGGCGGGTTCCGCTGTTCTTAATATGGTCTTAGACAGAGATGTGGACAGTCTCATGGAAAGAACTTCTACAAGGCCTCTTCCGAGGGGAGCGGTAAATCCAATTAACGCGGTTGTCTTAGGTGTATCACTTCTTATAGTTGCCTTTACACTTTTGAGTTTTTTCGTGAATCTCATCGCAGCCATTCTTGCTATGTTTGCTTCTTTTACGTATGTTTTCTTATATACCTTTATCCTTAAGAGAAAAACTCCTATTGCGACGGAAATAGGAGGTATATCAGGAGCTTTGCCACCTGTTATAGGTTATGTTGCTTCCACTGGTTCTTTTGATCTTAAAGCTCTAACGCTTTTTCTCATAATGTTTATGTGGCAACCTCCGCATTTTTGGGTTCTCGCTTTAAAATACAAAGAGGACTACGAGCGGGCGGGTATTCCAACTCTTCCCGTGTCAAGAGGTGTAAAAATAACAAAACTCAAAACTCTGCTTTATACGGTATCTTTGTTGCCTTTAAGTGTAATTCCCTATATGATAGGTATGGCAGGAATTTTGTATTTAGTTACCGCTATAGTTATAAGTATTCTTTACGTCATTCTGACATTAAAGTTTCTCTTTTCTGATAAAGAAGAAAGTATGAAACTCTTCTTTTTCTCTATACTCTACTTAGCCATTCTATTTACTGTTCTTATAGTGGATCTGGTGAAAGATGTATGAGAGCATGGTTTCTGCTCTTTATCTTGTCAATAGGAGCGGGCGGTTTTTTTGCTCTTCTGGTAGCATTAGCGAGAACACCGATAGTAGCGGATTTTATACCTCCTCAACTTTTCTATCATTGGCTTATAGGTCATGTTGATTCAGCTCTTATAATAGGCTTTTTATCTTTTCTTGTTTTTATATGGCACAGATATCTTGGAGAACACAGAGGGAGTTACGATTACATATTAGCTTATCTTGGTTGTTTTTTTCTGTTTATCTGTGCTCTTTTCGGTCTGGGAACTGCTGTTCATAACAACTACGTTCCTACAATAGTTCATCCTTTTTTCTTTGCGGGTATCGGTTTGTTCGGAGCAGGTTATGCTCTTTCCGCTCTCCGTTATACACCTCCTGCAGTATCCGATTTTTACAGTAAAGATATTTTTAAAAATATTTTATATATCTCTATACTTCTTTCTGTTCTGTTCCCTATAACTTTTTTGGTTTCTTATTACAAAACTCCGCAAATGGAAGAGTATTACTTGTATTACGAAAGGCTTTATTGGTTACCCGGTCACATACACCAATTTATAAACGCATCACTTCTTATTGTGGGTTGGCTACTTTTAGCAAATCTTACTGGATTTAAAATGCCTTCTGTATTTCGTTTTGTAAACTTTTTGTTGATTCCCTTCCCTGTTGTTTATTTTCTTTTACAAATTTTCGTTGAAGACAGTATTTCTCCCTTTGTTAAAAACATAACAACAATAGGCTATGCGGTGGGTATAGGAATACCAACACTTTCCTATGCCTTTTATCTTTTGTTAAAAGTAGCTTTTAGAAAAGGTTTTTACAGCACAATCTTAGGTCTTAGTGTTCTTATGTATTGTTTGGGAGCTTTAATGGGATATATGATTGTGGGATCAGATTTGAGAATACCCGCCCATTATCACGGAGTTATAGCCAGCATTCTTATAACCCTTATGGGACTTACTTTCTACTACTTAAAAGAACTTCGCTTTATCCGTGAAGTTCCCTCCTTTGTAAGAATACAACCTTATTTATACGGAGCTGGAATGTTTCTTTTCGTATTAGGGCTTTTTTGGGCGGGCGTTTACGGCGCACCGCGAAAAACTTTTGGAACAGGATATATAGAATCTCTTAAGGTCTATCTGTTTATGGTTGTAATGGGTATAGGGTCCCTTCTTTCTGTGGTAGGAGGTGTTGTTTTTGTTTTGTTTGTTCTATCTTCTATAATTAGAAGGCATGAGTTTGAAGAAAAGAAAAGAGCACAACAGAAAAACTAATTTGCTATTGGCTCTCATGCTAAGCATTTTCGCCCTTATTACGTATATAATGACTTTTGTAATAGTTCATTTATTGAGAGAGTAATGGGATACGAAGTATTGACTCTTCTAAGCCTTACCACTATAGGATTGAGCGGAATTCTTATCTTAAGCGGTCTTGTTCTTGTAAAAAAAGGAAAAAAGGAATTACACCGTAAAGTTATGCTAACCGCTTCCTTTTTAGCTTTACTGTTTTTGATCTTTTACGGACTTAAGTATCTGCTTTATCCTCCCAAGTTATATCAAGGATCTTACAGGAGTCTTTACCTTTTTGTAATGATCTCTCACTCTATACTGGCAACCGTTAATATACCCTTGGCAGCAATTACAGTTTTCTTAGGCTTTACTAACAGACTTTCAAAACACAGGAAAATAGCTCCCATCACGGCCGTTGTCTGGATATACGTCGCTCTGAGTGGTTGGGCTATATTTGCTCTTCTCAAAGTGGGAGGGTAGATAAAATTTATAAAAGGAGGTTGAAGATGTTAATACTATTCTTTCTATCACTGGGACTGATCTTTTCAATTTCTTACGCCTTGAACTTCGCCTGTGTTGATACCAATCGCATATTACAAGAGTCAAAGTTAGTAGCCAAGGCGCAGGGGGAACTCAGAGATAAACTTATAGAATTTCAAACTCAGTTAACAACAAAAGAACGGAAATTAGAAGAGTTAAAAAAACAAATAGAGAGTAAAGTTATTTCAAAACAAGCTAAGGAAGAGAAAATGAAAGAATATGAAAGGATAAGGTCAGAAGCCCAGCAACTTCAGGAAAAAGCTCAGCGTGAACTGGAGGAAATGAAGCAACGCCTTGAAAACATGGTTTATAACAGAGTAAAGGAAGCAGCTCAGAAATTAGCTCAGAAAAAAGGATTTAACGGAATATTGGACTGTGCGGTCTTTATTTATAAGAATCCAGAAATAGATGTTACAACTGAGGTTATAAAAGCAGTAGATGCACATCTGGACAAACAAAAATGAAACTAAGAGAAATAGCTCATCTGTTAGAAGGGGATCTTAAAGGAGATCCGAATGCTGAAGTTCAAGGAATATCCTCTCCGCAAAGATCCAGAAAAGGAACAATAGTATTCTGTAGAGACAAAAAAGAAATAGAAGAAGCTATAAAGGGAAATCCTACAGCACTTGTAACCTCAATTGAAACGGAATATCACTCTTATATAAGAGTAAAAGACGTTCGTTATGCACTGGCGTTATTCTTAGATAAGTTCTTTCCAGAAAGACACCCTTCTGGAATATCACCAAGATCCGTAATAGGTGAAAATGTAACCATAGGTAGAGAAGTGTATGTGGGAGACTTTACCTATATAGGAAACAACGTTACCCTGGGTGATGGTGTCAAAGTTTACCCTTTAAGTTACATAGGGGATAACACAGTGGTGGGAGAAGATACTATCATATTCAGTGGAGTTCACATATATCCTAATACGGTTATAGGAAAAAAAGTTAGGATTCATAGCGGGGTTGTTATAGGAGCGGATGGATTCGGATATTGTATAGGAAAGGAAGAGATAAAAAAGCTTAATCATATAGGAAATGTTATCATAGAAGATGAAGTAGAAATAGGAGCGAACACAACAGTGGATCGGGCGCTTATAGATTCAACACTTGTAAAAAGGGGGACAAAAATTGACAATCTTGTAATGGTAGCTCACAACTGTCAAGTGGGAGAGGAAAATATAATCGTAGGACAATCGGGTCTTGCGGGTAGTGTTAAGACGGGAAAAAGGGTAACACTTGCGGGACAGTGTGCTGTAGGTGATCATATAGAAATAGGTGACTTTGTGACAGTGGTAGCGAGGGGAGCTGTTTCAAAAAACCTTGAAAGTGGTAAGATATACGGGGGTGGAATACCGGCAATGGAATGGAATAAGTGGAAAAGGATATACGCCATGATAATGAAGCTTCCCGAAATCTTTGGAAAAAAATGAGAGCCTATATAGAAAAAGTAGTAGTAGAGGGATTTAAATCTTTCGGCAAGGAGAGGAAGGAGATACCACTCGGCAAAGGATTTATTTCCATAGTAGGACCTAACGGTGCGGGAAAGTCAAATATAGGAGATGCTATATCTTTTGCTCTTGGAATAGTCACTACAAAAACACTCAGAGCAAAAAATCTTTCTTATTTGATATTTTCAAAAGACGGTGATAAGGCGGACTACGCTTATATAGAAGTCCACTTTAAAAACGAAGGGCTTTTCCCTCTTGAAGAGGAGAAGGTAATCGTATCCAGAAGAGTAACCCAAGATGGAAGAAGCACTTTCAAAGTCAACGGATTAACTGTAAGGGAAAGAGATCTTAGAGATTTTCTTTCTAAAGCGGGAATATATGAAAACGGTTATAACGTGGTTCTTCAAGGGGACATAGTGAAATTTCTCAAAATGACTCCCGTTGAAAGAAGAAAGGTAATAGAAGACGTAGCGGGAATAAGTGAATATGAAGAGAAAAAACAAAGAGCTATAAATGATCTCGCAGAAGTGGATATAAAAATAAGAGAACTTAAACTTCTCCTTGAAGAATTAACTCTTCAACTTGAGCGTCTTAAAGAAGAAAAAGAACGTCTGGAGCGTTACAGAAAACTGAAAGCTGAAAAAAAAGAAACAGAAGCTCTTATCATTTCTCATGAAATAAGAAAACACAAAATTCAAGAAGTAAAACAGAGTGGAGAATTGAACTCTATTCGGGAAAAATTAGATAAGATTAAAGAAATTTTAAAAGAAAAAGAGGAAATTTTAAAATTAAAAGAAGATGAACTTAAAAAATTAACAGATCAGCTTTTACCTTTTAAAGAAAAATTAGGTAAAATCTCTTCTGACTTGGAGCATATAAGCAGAGAAATAGAATTGAAAAGAAGTAGGAAAAATGAAATACTTCATGAAAAAGAAAAAGAATTGAAAACTTTAAGTTACCTAAAAAAGGATATGGATACACTCATAAAAGAAAAAGAGTTTCTTGAAAAAGAGATAGAACTTAGAGAAAAGGAACTTGCTGATATAAAACTCAGAGAAGAAGAAGTATACTCTGAACTTAAGAAACTTGATGAAAAATTAAAGGTTTCAATAGAAACAGCTCAAAGAGTGGAGGAAAAAGAGAAACAGCTCAAAGATGTTATAGAAAATAAAAAAGAGGAAGAGAATAATCTTAAATTGAGTTTAAAAGAGTTAGAACTTAAAATAAATCAAACTTTTGAAGAAATAGAAAAGCTCAGGCAAGAAAAGGAAGAATTTGTGCGCAAAAGGGAGATATCTTTATCAGAAGCGGAAAAATACAGAAAAATGAAATCAGTGGAACAAGATATTTTGAAAAAGGAAAAAGAGTATATGAAAAAACTTGAAGAAGAATTAAAAGAAATAAGGAAAAAATTAGAAGACCTATTAAAGACAAAAGGATACGTGGAAAGCAAGCTTGCTCTTTCTGAGGATCAGCGCAGTGTCTTTGCTAATATAGAAGGAGTTTACGGATTTGTAGGAGATCTCATAACCGTTAAAGAACCGCAGTTCATAAAAGCTGTAGAATCCGCAGGTGGAGCTAGATTGAAATACGTAGTGGTGGAAAACGAAGATATAGCAAAGATCTGTATAGAGTATCTTAGAAAAAACAATTTAGGAAGAATGAGTTTTATTCCCCTTAATCGGATAAGAACAGATTTCAAGCTTCCTCCTTATCCCAGAATTAAAGGAGCTGTAGATTTTGCTATAAATCTCGTGGAATACGATAAAAAGTTTGAGAAAGCTGTTCGTTTCGCTTTAGGAGATACGCTTATAGTGGAGAGTTTTGATACTGCAAAAAAAATAGGTATAGGAAACTACAGAATGGTAACTCTTGAAGGAGATATATTTGAAAAAAGCGGAATAATTTCCGGAGGGCAAACAAAGGAAAGTGATTTAGGCAGAAAATTTTACGAAGAAGAGAAAAGAAAGCTTGAAACAGAAGAAGAAGAGTTAAGAGAAAAAGAACAAGATGTTCTTATAAAACTTCGTGCTTTAAGGAATGAAATAGCGGAAAAGGAAGGAGTGCTTAAGGTTTTGAATCAAAAGTTGGAAGAATTGGAGAAAATATCATCAGAAGGTGCTTCCCAACTAAGAGCCTTTGATAGTAAAATTAAAAAAGCTCAGGAGTATGTAGAAATACTTAAATCTAAGAAAATTGAACTTGAGAATAAACTGAAGGATACAAGCGAAGAAATAGGTTATCTCCAAGAGAAATTAAGGAATCTTTCTCTAAAAAAGCAAGATATTGTGAATTATTACAGATCCTCTGGAATAGAGGGGAAAAGAGCAGAATACGAAAGACTGAAAAAGAAAGTAGAAGAGAAACGTGCGGAGCTTGAAAAATACAGACTGAGCCTTGGAGAGAAGGAATCGGAGATTAAATCTATTAGAGAAGAAATAGAGAGAAGAGAAAGCGGTGTAGAATACCTTGAATCAGAATACAACTGTATAGAAGAGGAAGTAGAATCTTTGAAAAAACACCGCAAGGATCTGGAGGAAAAAATAAAAGATATGGAAGCCAATGTTTATCATCTTTACAGAGAAAGAGACGCAGTAGAGGAGGAAGTAAAAAGGCTTCAATCTGAAATTGGTAGATTAAGAATAGAAGAAGAAGATTTACATCTTAAAAGTTCGGAGCTCAGTGCTTCTTTGAGCAGAATTAGACAAAAACTAACAGACTTAGAGCAAAGGTTAAAAGAAATAGGATACGAAAATATTCTTCCTGAAAGTTCTATAAGTGTTTTAAAGCTCAAAGAAAAACTCTTTCGTCTGGAAAGAGAACTTGATCATATTGGAAACGTTAATATGAAAGCCGATGAGGATTACAACGAGGAACTTAAAAGATACAAAGACTACGAATCAAAATACAGAAAACTTCAGGAAGAGAGAAAAGCAATAAAAGAGATGATAGAAGAGATTGAAACTAAAAAACTCAATGCGTTTATGGAAGCTTTTAAACACATAAATAGAAGCCTTAAAAAAGTATTTTCCTTTCTATCCCCCGGTGGGAAGGCTCAGATGATAATTGAAAATGAAATAGATCCCTTCAGTGGCGGAATAAGCTTAATGGTAAAACCAAGAGGAAAAGACGTTCAATATCTTGAAGCCATGTCGGGTGGAGAAAAAACCTTAGCAGCCCTTTCACTTATCTTTGCTATTCAAGAGTATAAGCCTTCACCTTTTTACTACTTTGACGAAGTGGACGCTCACTTAGACGAGGCTAATGCTAAAAAGGTAGGGGAACTGATAAAGGAGAAATCTAAATACGCTCAGTTTATAGTAGTCACTCTCAGAGAAGTATTGGCGAGTTTTGCAGATAAGCTCATAGGTGTATCAGCAAGGGGAGGAGTATCACGGGTTTTCCCTGTGGAAAACCTTTCCGCTGTGCTCAGGGAGAGAGAAGTTTCCTAAGGATATCGGGTATTTTTTCTATGTCTTCTTCAAAAAGAGTTCTGGTATCTAAAAGCAGAGTTTCCTTTTTTATTCTCCCTATGACCGGCGGTTCTGCATTTCTAAGACGCTTACTTAACTCTTCGGCGGACATGGAGTTTACTTTTACTGCTACGCAATAAGTGGGTAATTCCAAATCTGGAAGAGAACCTCCTCCGGGTTTTGCTGTATCTTTAACAACACTAACTTTCAGAGATGGAATTTTTTTCAGCTTTCTCCTTAGTTTATACGCTTTTCTTTTAAGAGTTTTTTCTTCTTGTGTGAGCATTTTTAAAACAGGTATAGCTTCGTATCTTTTTTCCCTGTAAAGACGCAGTGTCATTTCAAGAGCTGCTATTGTCATTTTATCAGCTCTGATAATTCTCATAATGGGATTTCTTCTTAACTTTTTTATTATCTCCTCTTTACCCAATACTATACCCGCTTGAGGACCACCCAGTAATTTGTCTCCACTGCCGGAAACTATATCCGACCCCGCTTTTAACGCCTTTGTAAAGTTGATTTCCTTAGCGGAGAGCCCTAAGTCTTCAATATCTAAAAGCAAACCGCTACCGCAATCGTAGTAAAAGGGAATTCCGTGTTTTTTAGCTAACTTAGCGAGTTCTTCAAGTTCCACTTCTTGTGTAAATCCTTCCATATAGAAGTTACTTCTGTGAACCTTTACAATAAGAGCGGTGCTTTCACTCAAAGCTTGAGTATAATCGGAAAGGTGAGTTCTGTTTGTAGTCCCCACTTCTCTGAGGATTGCTCCCGCTGATTCCATGATATCAGGTATTCTAAAACTTCCCCCTATTTCTACAAGCTCTCCCCGTGATACGATTACTTCTTTTCCTTTTGCTAAGGTATTAAGAATAAGAAAAACTGCCGCAGCGTTGTTGTTGACTACAAGTGAAGCTTCCGCTCCCGTTAGTTCTTGCAGATATTCTTCAACGTGTTTTTCACGTTTGCCCCTGCTTCCCGTATTCAGATCGTATTCAAGGTTGGAATAGCCAACAGCTATTTCCCCTACAAATTCGGCAACTTCAAAGGCTAGCGGAGATCTTCCCAAGTTTGTGTTTATAACAATACCTGTGGCATTTATAACTCGCCTTAGGCTTGTTTTCTGCAATTCTTTTATCTTTTCTTCTACCGCGAAAAGAATATCGGCGACGTCTTTTCTTTTTCCTTCTTTTATCTCTTTTCTGAACCTTTCCGTAACTTCTTGAGCTGCTCTTATAACATACTCCTTAGGATATCTATTTTGAAAATGAAGTAGAATCTTTGAGATCTGAGGTATCTCTCTGAGCATATTCCTCATCATTTGATTAAATTATTATCTGATAATGAAGAAATTGCTTATATACACGGTAGTGGGGGTGTTCCTTCTGCTCGGGTTTATAGGATTTATAATGCCTGGCATACCCGCTCTTCCTTTTTTCCTGGTAGCGGCTCTTATTCTTTCCAGATCTTCTAAGAGAAACTTTATAAAACTCCTTCGGAGTCCTCTTATAGGTCCCATGCTCAGAACAACCCTAAGAAGAAGAAAGAAAAGGAAATAGTTACTGAACCTTTATATAGGCATAACCTATGGACTGAAGGTATGCCACAGTTCCGACACCTGAAGGGACTATCTTAACGAAATCGTAAAGCTTTCCCTTTAAGTTTGCTCTTTTAACTGTTATTTCACACAGGTAAAAGTCAACGCCGTATTGCAGTAACTCTTCCATTTTCGTGAGTAATGCCTTTTGATTTATCTTTTCCTTTTCCCACTTTGTTCCCTTTAAATCTTTGAGAAGAAACTTAGCTCCTGCGCCATGGGCAACGACTACGATCTTTATACTGAACGGATCAAAATCATAAACAGAAAGATGATTTGTTATATTCCTGAGCATTGTTTTAAATCTACTTTCCTGAGGAAAATCTGCATGATAGACGACGTTTATCTTTGCTTCTTTTTTCAAATCCTTGAAACTGACCTGTGGATTCTTTGCTGAAACTACACTAAAAGGAATACCTAAGGCAATAGCTCCTAATTTGAAGAAAAATCTTCTATTCACGACTCACCTCCTTGTTTTTTGACACTTTTCAAATTTAATTTCTTCAATGTTCAAAAGATAAGCAAATTGAAGTTGGGTTTGGGTGAGAATTTTTAAGGCTGTTTCCTCATCGGAGGGATTATTCACTCTTAGAACAATTCTTTCCTTTCTTGAACCTTCCGCTTGAACATCACAGAGATAAATTCCTAATCTTTTCGCTTCCTCTTTTATTACATAAGGAAACAGTTTTCTTTTAATATACAAAATGCGCTCGTATATTTGGCTTATGCGTTTATACATATCCTGTTTATTCATATACTTTCTTTGCATAAGTTTTAGAGGGTATCCGTAAGAGTTAAGTTCTTCTGATATTGCCAAGCTAAAACCCTTACTATCTACCTGTTTGTTAATGAATTCTATTCTCTTTTCTACGTGCTTTAGAAATTCTTCATCTTTTTGTAAGTCTAAGTCTGTCCCCCAGCAAAACAGACTAAACAAACAAAGAGCTAACAGATTCTTCTTCATGGATTCTTTTTATAGCCTCTCCGAGAAGAGGTGCTACGGAGACAACTTTGAGTTTCCCAAAGAGTTTGTCATTTACAGGTATGGTATTGGTGATTATTACCTGCTCAATGGGAGAATTTGTAAGTCTTTCCACCGCAGGACCTGAGAATACTCCGTGAGTTGCACAGGCGAGAACCCTTTTAGCTCCTCTGTTTATAAGCATGTTAGCAGCGGCAACCATTGTGCCTGCGGTATCTATAAGATCGTCTATAATTATGGCTTCCTTTCCTTCTATATCTCCAACTACATCAAGAACTTCCGCTTTATTAGGTTCGGGTCTTCTTTTGTAGATAATGGCTATTCCACAGCCTAATCTGTTAGCAAGCTGACGCGCTCTTTCTACTCCACCGGCGTCTGGGGAAACTACAACGGGATTGTCCAATATAAGATTCTTTTTCATGTATTCGTATATAACTGGCATGGCGGAGAGATGATCAACTGGAATGTCAAAGAAACCCTGTATCTGTGGCGAGTGTAGATCCATAGTAACAACTCTTTGAGTCCCCGCCACGGTAATCAAGTCTGCAAGTAATCTAGCACTTATAGGTGTTCTGGGCTTGTCTTGTCTATCCTGACGAGCGTAAGCAAAATAGGGAATGACCGCTGTTATTCTTCCTGCGGAGGATCTTTTAAGAGCATCAACTATGAGTAAAAGTTCCATTATGTGTTGGTTTGCGGGATATGAAAGGGACTGAAAAACGTAAACGTCAGCTCCTCTTATGGATTCGTTTATCCTAACTCTTACCTCTCCATCACTGAACTGAGTTACCAGCATATCAGATATACTTATCCCAAGGTAGCGGGCTACTTCTTCCGCTAGATCTCTATTAGATGTGCCTGAAAGAAGCTTTAACGGCTTGTTCATGGTTTTAAAAAATGGCTGGGGTGCCTGGACTCGAACCAGGAACCCCCGGATCCAAAGTCCGGTGCTCTGCCAGTTGAGCTACACCCCATACCAGCTTTCCACCTTAAATAATTTCCATCTTCTTAATTTAGCACCTTTCTCCACAAAAGAGCAAGGTTCTCCAATATAGAATACAGCAGAACCGCTTCCACTGACAAGGGGTTTTTTCCCTAAGAACTTTAAAAATCTCAAGACTTCTCCTATTTCCGGATAAAGCTCGCAAGCTATTTCTCCTAAGGTGTTTCTTAATTTTTCAGTCCTGCCTTCTGATATGTATTCAATTAATTCCTCTTCAGAAGGAAACGTTGTATCAAATTCCCTTAGTGCTGAATAAACTCTTTTTGTTGAAGCCTCTACGGAGGGAACTATAAGGGTGAATTTCATGGACGGTAGGTTTATCTCCTTGAGTATATCTCCTCTTCCTTTACCTATAGCAGAAGAAGCTTTTTTAAGGAAAAAGGGAGCATCTGAAGAAATTGATCCTACAAGATAGGATAGATCATCTTCACTCAGCGGAAAGCCGTATAAGGCGTTTACTTCTTTTAAAACAGTGGCTAAATTTGAACTTCCGCCTCCAAGTCCTGCACCTGTGGGTATTTTCTTCTTTATATACACACTTATTTCGGGTTTTATTCCTGTTTCCTGTGAAAAGAGAATCAATCCCTTATAGACGAGATTTTCCTGCTGAGGTATGCCTGTATTCGTCTCTACCTTCAGTGATCCTTCTTTTATTTCTATTTCATCACACAAACTTATTTTATGATATAGCGTAAAAATTTGATGATATCCGTTTTTTTCTCTACCCAATACCCATAAACCTAAGTTTATCTTCCCACAACTGTAAAGAGTTTTTACAAACATTTCCTTTTAAAACTTTCAGGAATATAATTTTAATGCGTTAGGGAGAGAATACAGCGGGAGCCGGGTTTTCTCTCCTGCTAAGACCCGCTATACAAATAGCTCGGCAGTTAAAGGAGGGAGTGCATTTGTTTGTAAAGCTCCTGCTCCTGACAGTTTTACAATTACACATTCTTTTTGGAGTGCCAGTCTTTTCGGAAGTAGAGGAAGTTAAAGGGGAAGTTGTCCAGTATTCTGTTGCAAGGTTTTCAGAATACGGCTTCAAACCTCCTGATAAGGTAGTTTATGTAATTACAATAAGCCTTAAGAGTAAAAAGAAACCGGTTTTTATGAAAAAAAATCAACAATTCCTTCGTGTTTTTTCTAAAAAACCAATACCTTCATGGGTATTCGGTAAAAGTGTAACTCTTCAAATCAAATTCAGCGGTGATGAAAGGGGAGGATCTTACTGGTTAATAAAGATAAAGGAGGTAAAATAATGGTTTTTAGAGTAGCTTTATTGTGGTTGTTTTTAATCTCTTTGCTTTCTCAACAGGTGTTTTCCGCACCTGCAGCTCCCTTTCCCATTGAACTGAAACAACCCGACGGAACAAAATTTACAGCCTATCTTAAAGGGGACGAGTGGAACAGCTGGCACGAAGACGATAAGGGATTCTTCATTGTAAAGGACAAGAAAACGGATTATTGGTATTACGCTGAAAGTGTTGGAGGAACTCTTGTTAAAACTCCCCACATTGTAGGGAAGGTAGATCCTGTAAGTGCGGGAATTCAAAAAGGCAGTCCTCCTTTTGGTAATGTTCCCTTTAACTCCCTTGCCTACGGAACTTTGCCTTATCCTATAGGATTCCCTTCCGTTCCTCATACACAAAATCTTCTCGTGATCTTTACAACCTTCAATGATCAGCTAAACCAATACGGTGTAAACGATTGGTCTTTAAGGATATTCGGTTCAGCAGATTCTCTCAAGACTTACTATCAGGGTGTTACTTGGGATCCATCAAGCTCAGACGGACTACTCAGAATCGTCCCCGCCGCTGAAGACGACAGCTCCTTAGGAGGAACAGCAAACGACGGAATAGTAGGACCAATAAAACCTTCCTACAACAGCGGGAACCATCCCCAGTGTCAGGATCTGAGCAATACTACTAACGCCAACTGTCACAGGGAGCTTGCGGCAAGTGCTATTCAGGATTCGGATCCCTATGTGGACTTTTCCCAGTTTGATGCCAACAATGACGGCACTATAACTCCGGACGAGCTTTCAATAATTGTAATAGTTGCGGGTTACGAATCCTCGGCAGGACCCTGTCAGGGGTATTCAGCTAAAAGAGTGTGGGGACACAGATGGGTGTTTTCCTCCCCTCTTAACCTTGATGGCGTCTCT